>JBILIB010000051.1:0-12456 GCA_044350215.1 Acidimicrobiales bacterium | reverse complement strand
TCGGGCATTGCTCGTGCAGATCGAACAGGGGAGTTGGTCGGTCGAGGCGATCTATGACTGAACTGCATCCCATAGCGATCGCACAGAAGGCCTTGGAAGCCACAGAGCCCTAAGGGACTGAACCGCGAGGGAACATCTCTCGGCTAACTGGGTAACGTCTGTGGGGTAGTGAGCGATTACTCAGCAGATGCTTGTGGATAAATCGGACTTTCTCGGTGCCGACTAGTCCTTCTGCGGGTCTCATGGACAGGAACTTCGATGTTGGAAAAGCGTAGACGACGACCCACACTCGCTGTCTTTGCGGTTTTCGCAGTTCTCCTCACATTGATCGCAGTGGAGAAGGTCGTATTTCCACAGAGATCGTTCGATGATCCCGAGGTTCAGTCATCGTCAGGTCCGGAGCCAGCGTTTGACCCAGAGGTAGTAGCCCCTACATCGACAACAACTTCATCGGTTCTTTCTGCTTCAGGAATTGGTCAATCCGAGACCACGAGCGAATCGAAAGTTGCAGAGGAAGCAAAGCTGGCCGTTGCCCGGAGTGGAACCGCCCCAGTGATCTTGGTGCTTGACGTTGTTCCTACAGGCTCGGATTCAGAAAAAGCTACTCAGGTGAATGATCGACTTGAGCAATTGCTAGAGACACTGCCGCCTGGGAGTTTCAGCAATGTGAGTCGAGACTTAACGGTGCATACCGTGCCGATAACCGTGAACATGGATGCACTTGACGTGATGAGTGACTCGACGTTCGTGGATTCGGTGAAGGGGTCCCGACAGTTTTTTCCAACAGCACAAGTGGACGGAGCGTTATCGCCCTCAGCGATGGTGCCTACTTCGAATGCTGCCAATACAGTCGACGGGGCAGTCGCCGCGTGGGCCGCAGGCAAAAAGGGTGCTGGTAAAACGGTCGCTGTCGTCGACAGCGGAGTTGACCTAAGCCATCCTTTTTTCACGGGGAAGGTCACATGGGAAGGATGTTTTGCTCAAACCGCAGGGTCGTATGTCTCGCCCTGTCCGACCGGGCCCATGGAGCCTGGGGATGTACATGAACCTGGTTCAGCCGCACCGTGTCCTGTTGCAACATCGGCTCAATGCGCGCATGGCACTCACGTCGCAGGTATTGCCGTTGGTGGAAGCGGAGCATCACTAATTTCCGGAGTTGCTCCAGAGGCATCGCTTGTTGCCGTCAACATCTTTTCCTATAGCGCATCTCTGAGGAAAATATCTGCGAATGAAGGCGACATCATCAATGCTCTTCAATGGCTGAAAAATAATAGAAACACGTTTACGGGTCTTTCAGCAGTGAATCTCAGCGTTGGAGACGGGGTTCTGTACACCAGTGCCTGCGATAACGACTCACTCGCACCGATCATTGGTCAACTGGCAGATGTCGGGATTGCAACCGTGATTGCGTCGGGCAACGAAGGCCGGGCAAATGGCGTGTCGTCGCCGGGATGCATCTCGCGCGCGATCACTGTGGGAGCCATTGACGATACGACAGGGCAGTCAACGAATTTCTCGAATGATGGTCCACAAGTTGATGTGATGGCTCCGGGTCAGTCGATTTGTTCATCGGTTCCGGCTGGTTCGGCAATCGTTTCAAATTGTGCGACTCCGATTGGTGGGACTTTTCAAGTCCTCAGCGGAACATCAATGGCAACCCCTGCGGTAGCAGGAGCTATCGCTGTGCTTGGAGGCGATGGGGTCCCTTCCTCGGAATGGAAGTCGCGCCTTCAGCGTGTTGCCCAGGGAAGTAACTGTGTGCAGGCATCTGCGTACACGATTCCGATGCTTCGGGTCGATGTGGCGTTAGGTATTTCGGCTCAGGCTCTTGATCCATGTGCTCCAAGTGCTCCCACCGCGACATTGGAAAGTGTGTCGTCAGCTCGGGTCTCATGGCTCCCACCAATAGCAACGGGCACTGGTTCACTTGTGTCGTATCAGGCGATATCGAGTTCTGGTCAGTCTTGTTCGATTTCTGCGCCGTTGACTTCCTGCATCGTGTCAGGACTTCAACCGCCTTCGGTCACGTTTACCGTGACAGCGCAATCAACGACAGGCGTAAGTCCTGCATCGATACGTACAAATGCTTTGACCATTTCAATGATGGTCCCGCTAGAACCCACGCGTCTCGTTGATACTCGAACGAGAGCTAACGGGGGCTCGACCGTGGACGGCATAAATCTCGGGCGTGGACCAGTGGGGCAGGGTCAAACGTACGAGGTCCAAATGTCCGGACGCGGCGGTGTTGGAGTTACCGGCGCGGTCGATGCGGTAGCTCTGAATGTCACCGTTGTCTCGCCTACAGCCTCGAATTTTTTGACTGTGTATCCGACTGGAACTTCCACACCTGTCGCGTCGAATATCAACTTCTTCGCTGGGCAAACGATCCCGAATATGGCGATTGTGAAAGTTGGAGTCGGCGGAAAGATCACGGTTTACAACGAGCAGGGGTCAACGGATGTAGTGATTGATGTTGTGGGCTGGTTCCCCACAGACTCAGAATTCACTGGTGTGGCCCCATATCGTTTGCTGGACACGCGAACCACGCAGTTGCCGTTGACGCCGGGGGAGTCGCGTGAACTCACGGTTACTGGTCAAGGCCCGGTTCCCTTGGCCGGCACATCGCCTGGGGTCGGAACCGTCGCTCTGAATGTCACTGTTATTGGCCCTACCGAGGCGAATTTCGTAAGCGTTTTCCCAGGTGACTCAAGTTTTGGCGGTACATCGAACATCAACTTTTCGAAGGGCCAGACGATCGCCAATATGGTGATCACGAAGGTAAGCGCCAACGGAAAGATCCGGATTTTCAACAATGCAGGTTTCACACACATTGCGGTGGATGTCGTTGGTTGGTTTCCTGTTCAATCGCAATTTCGTTCTTTTGCCCCACAACGATTTGTCGACACTCGCATCTCTGGCGGTCCGCTAGCGCCTGGGGAACGTCGTGAAGTCGTGATGACTGGCCAAGGGCTGGTACCCACGGCAGGCGTAGGTTCGCTTGCTTTGAATGTCACAGTTGTTGGTTCGACCGCAAGTAACTACCTCACCGTCTACCCGACTGGAGCGTCACCGCCGATTGCTTCAAATCTCAATTTCGTTGCCGGTCAGACGATCGCGAATATGGTGATCGTGAAAGTTGGTACAAGCGGAAAGATCACCCTCTATAACAACGCCGGATTTACGCCGGTGTTGGTCGATGTTGTTGGCTGGTTCCCGAGTTAACAAACGAGCCCCAGCCAGCCGTTACATCCAGTAGCCGGTGATGTCGATGATGAACTGGGTGGCGCCGCCGCTTCCGTTCACAACAGTGATTTCTCGCGTCGTGTTGAGCGTGAGCGAAATTCCGTTCGCGAGAATCTGGCCACTCGCACTCCAGTTGATGGTCGACGCACTCACCGTCGTTATGCCACCAGGGTTGATTGTGAGGTATCCCGAGTCGACGGTGTTCACGACGGCAACGTTGGCGAAGACCGCAGTTGCATTTACGGGAATGAAGTTCGCGTTGGTGACTGCTCCGGTGTTGATGTTGCGTTGTGCAGCAACAGAAAGCAGTCGAAAACCACCAGAAGAGAGCGGCCCTGGCGACGGTTGCGCGCACCGACTGTCGTAGACGCGCCCAGGAGTTACCGGGTGATAGGCGCCTGCAGTTGTTGCGCCGGAAAGTTGTCGCCAGGTTCCGGGTGTGCCGCTCGTAACGCAGTACCAAAGTGCACCAGTGTTATCGACGACGAGCGCGCCTTGGCTGTAGGTGCGGTTGATTGAAGGCGGTGGTCCACTAGCGCTCAGTCCCAATTGTGTCGTGATGATTCTTCCGGTGATCGTTGCTCCGACCGGTCCTGAGAACGAGCCACCCGATCCACTGCTGGTGCTGTCGGCAACACCGCTCACACCTGTGGTTCCCGCTGCAGTCGCGGTACCAACAACTCCCATCGTTCCGGTTCCGGCAACACCGAACCAGTTGGGATTCGTGGCCACAATTGCGGCGTCTGCTTGTGAGGACGTTGATGCAGTAACCGCAGAGCCAGACACCGAGGTCGCCGCCACGTCAGTCCCTGTCGTTGCATCGGCGGTGACTGCGGGATCCCCGGTGAAGTTTCCCGAAGCTGCAGCCGCTGGTCCGGCGCTGGCAATAGTGGCGAAGCCGCCAGCGAGCGCGCCTGCCGCCACGACTCCGGCACTGCGCAACGCGTGACGTCGCGAGATCGCAGTTGCTGGTCGCAGCTCATGGAGTTCGTCGCGCAACTGAGCGATTTCCTGACGCAATGCGTCGAGTTCGATCTCGGACATGGGTCCACCCCCGTTATGTCGATATCCCCCCGCCATCTGGTCGGGGGATCGTGGAACCGGGGGGCGAGGGAAGGAAAGGGGACTTGCCGTATCGAACACATGTTCGATACGGTGGGCCTATGGGGTCGGAGTCCTATGCAGAACTGCATTGCCATTCCCAGTTCAGTTTCCTCGACGGGGCCAGCACGCCCGAAGCGCTGGCCGCCGAGGCGATGCGACTAGAACTCAGCGCGCTCGCCCTCACGGACCACAACGGGTTCTACGGGGTCGTTCGCTTTGCCGAGGCCGCTCGGGCTGTTGGGCTGCCCACCATTTTCGGTGCCGAACTCACCTTGGGGCGCACGGCACCTCCAGTGGGCGAACCCGACCCAGGCTCAGCGGCCGGTGAATCGCATCTCATCGTTCTTGCTCGCAATCCCCGCGGATATGGGTTGTTGGCGCGTGCGCTGAGCGAAGCGCAACTGCGTGGCGAGAAGGGCGCGCCGCGCGCGTCACTGGCCGAACTGTGCGCGCTCGGTGGTGCGGCGGCACCAGCGGCCGATCGCAATCACTGGTTGGTGCTCACGGGGTGCCGTAAAGGTGCCGTTGCTTCCGCGCTCGAACATCACGGTCCTGCGGCAGCGGCGGATCAACTCGCGTTGCTCGTCAACACCTTTGGTCGCGACAACCTCGCGGTCGAGTTATGGGATCACGGCCATCCGCTTGATTCAGTTCGTAACGACGCGCTGATGCAGATCGCGCTACGCGGCGATGTCGATCTTGTTGCAACGACCAACGCGCATTATGCAACGCCAGCAGAACGTCCACTCGCAACCGCGTTAGCCGCAGTGCGTTCTCGTCGCAGTCTCGACGAAATCGATGGTTGGCTACCGGCAGGTGCTGGTGCGCATCTTCGGTCAGGTTTCGAACAAGCCCGAAGGTTCGCCCGTTATCCCGGCGTGGTGGAACGGGCGGGGGAGTTGGGCCAAGCCTGCGCGTTCGATTTGAAACTCGTGGCGCCCAACCTTCCACCATTCCCATGTCCCGATGGGCTCGATGAAATGGGGTACCTACGGCGTCTGACCGAACGCAGTGCCGAACGTCGCTATGGGCCTCGCCATCGTGAACGCGTTGCCGGGGCATGGGCACAGATTGATCACGAACTGGCCATCATTGAACAACTCGGTTTCCCCGGTTACTTCCTGATTGTGCATGACCTTGTCGATTTTTGTCGTCGCAACGATATCTACTGCCAGGGTCGCGGCTCGGCTGCCAACTCTGCGGTGTGTTTCGCGTTAGGTGTCACCAAAGCCGACGCCATCGAGTTGGGTTTGTTGTTCGAACGGTTTCTTTCACCTGAGCGCGATGGTCCGCCCGATATCGATATCGATATCGAATCTGGTCGACGCGAAGAAGTCATTCAGTACGTCTACCAACGTCATGGCCGTCACTACGCCGCGCAGGTTGCCAATGTCATTACCTATCGGCCGCGTTCTGCTGTACGCGATATGGCCAGCGCGCTTGGCTATGCACCCGGTCAGGCCGATGCGTGGGCCAAAAATGTCGATCGTTGGGGCTCGCTCATCACCCAACTTGAAGACAATGCCAACACGGTTGCGCCTGAGCCCGATTCCGACGCCATTCCGCAAGCTGTCATTGAGTTGGCTGCACAGATTGAACACGCGCCGCGTCATCTCGGTATTCATTCCGGCGGCATGGTGCTCTGTGACCGTCCCATCATCGAGGTGTGTCCCGTTGAGTGGGCTCGTCGCGAGAATCGAAGTGTTTTGCAATGGGATAAGGACGATTGCGCCGCAGCGGGTTTGGTGAAGTTCGATCTTCTCGGTCTCGGCATGCTCACTGCATTGCACAACACCGTCGATGCGGTTGCCGAGGCCTACGGGTTTGCTATCGACATCGCCGAAGTCCCTCAAGACGATGCCGTCTACGACATGTTGTGTGTTGCCGATTCTGTCGGGGTCTTCCAGGTCGAGAGTCGCGCGCAAATGGCTACATTGCCCCGGCTTAAGCCGCGCAAGTTTTACGACCTTGTGGTTGAGGTTGCACTTATTCGCCCTGGTCCGATTCAAGGTAACTCGGTGCACCCGTACATTCGCCGGCGCAATGGTCTTGAAAAGATCACCTATCTGCATCCGTTACTTGAACCTTCGTTGGCCAAGACCTTGGGCATCCCGTTATTTCAAGAACAACTCATGCAAATGGCAATCGATATCGCCGGTTTTAGCCCGGGCGAGGCCGATCAGTTGCGCCAAGCCATGGGGTCAAAGCGAAGTTCTGAACGCATGGAACGTTTGCGTGGTCGATTGTTTGAAGGCATGGCCGAACGCGGCATCACTGGCGATATCGCTGAACAGATCTTCGACAAACTCGCAGCATTTGCGAACTTCGGCTTTCCCGAAAGCCACTCGGTGTCGTTCGCCTATCTGGTCTATTCGAGTTCCTATCTGAAGCGGTACTTTCCCGCAGCGTTTTGCGCGGGTCTGCTCAACGCGCAACCCATGGGTTTCTATTCACCCCACACACTGGTGGCCGACGCTCGCCGACACGGCGTGGTGGTGCGCACTCCCGATCTCGCAGCGTCGGGCGTAGGCGCCACTCTTGAATGGGTTGAGGGTCGGGCGGCTACAACCGCCGATGTCCCATTCCCTATCGATGCGTTTCCGGTGGGTGGTGCTGAAGTACCGCAACCGGCTGTGCGTCTTGGGCTGGCTTCAGTTCGTTCGGTCGGTGACGAACTGGCTGAACGCATCGTTACGGAACGTGAAGCAAACGGGCCCTATGTGTCGATGACTGATCTTGCGCAACGCGTCGATATCGATCGGACTGCGCTTGAAGCAATGGCAACCGCAGGGGTGTTTTCGAACTGTACTGATCGAAGTGGCACAAACCTCGACCGCCGTCGTGCTCTGTGGGTGGCTGGCGCAGTGGCCGAAACCAGCGCTGACCGACTTCCTGGCATCGTTACCGGCACCGATGCACCGTCGCTCCCAGGGCTTTCAGATCGTGAACTCGCAGGTGCTGATCTTTGGGCTACCGGCGTCTCTCCTGACGGGCACCCCACATTGTTTGAACGAGAACATCTCGCGTCGCTCGGTGTGCTCACTGCAGCGGAACTACGTACCGCCCCGACTGATACGCGCGTGTTGGTCGGAGGAGTCGTCACTCATCGCCAACGGCCGTCAACCGCACACGGCATCACTTTCGTAAATCTTGAAGACGAAACCGGTCTCATCAATGTGGTGTGTTCTCCTGGATTATGGAAGCGCTACCGGCGGGTGGCTCGCGGCGCGCCAGCGCTATTGGTGCGAGGTCGTCTTGAACGCATCGACGGTGTCATCAACGTGGTGGCCGACAAACTCGAGGTTCTTCCTGTGGTTGGCGGCCACAGATCGCGCGACTTTCGTTAATTGCCGAGAGTCCACCGCCAGCGGGTGTGTCGGTCGTACTCTTTGCCCGTTAACAACCCTCTCGAGGAGGAACAAAATGTTCGCCCAAATGGTCGATATGACACTGACCGTCGATCACGGTCACATGTATCACGGTGATGAAGTCATCAACGGACTCAATCTTGGTCTGCTCATCATCCGTGTTGTCGTTGGTGTCACGCTTGCTACGCATGGTCTGAACAAGATCTTTGGTGGCGGCAAAATTGCTGGCACCGCCGGTTGGTTTGGATCCATGGGTATGAAAATGCCGAAGGCCAACGCCTGGATCGCTGCGCTCACCGAAATCGGCTCAGGTGCACTTCTTGCGCTCGGTTTCCTCACACCGCTTGCCGCAGCAGGCATGGTGGCCATCATGGTGGTCGCGCTGATCACCACGCATAGGAAGAACGGCTGGTTCATCTTTAACCCGGGCGGCGGCATTGAATACGTCGTCGTACTTGCTGCTGTTGGTATCGGTCTCGCCTGCACCGGCGCTGGTGAATGGTCCATTGATCATGCTGCCGACATCGACTGGGCAGGCGTTCCCAAGGGGCTCATCATCGTGCTCGTTGCCGGTATCGGTGGCGGCCTTTTGCAGCTCGCAACGTTCTGGCGTCCGAAGTCGGTCGCATCGAACTAATTCTCACCAACCGAGAACGACAAGGGCCCGCAGCACGCGCTGCGGGCCCTTTCGTTTTTCCGAACTTCACACCATGTGCAATCAGGGAACGATGACGGCTCGACCCTGCAGTGTTCCGTCAACCATCTTGTTGTAAACGTCACGGGCTTGATCGAGTGCATAGGTCTCGGCGTGAACGCGGAAACCGCCACTGCGTGAGAGCTCAAGCAATTCGCCAAGTTCAGTGATGCTTCCCCAGTACGTGCTCTGCACGCTGCATTCGTAGGGGAAGGTGAAGAAACTAAACGGCAACGTGCCACCGCCAACGCCGACGACGGTGAGTCGGCCAAGCGGTGCCGCAACTGCAGCAGCAAGAGCAAGCGTGTCGTCGTAGCCGCAAATGTCGAGAATGACTTCAGCGCCTCGGCCGCCGGTGATGCCACGAATCTCGGCAGCAGCATCGGGGCCCATCACGACGGTGTGGTCGGCGCCAAGACCAGCAACAACCTTGAGGGCTGACTCGCGCTGATCAACCGAAATAACGGTTGCGGGTGACAGTTCCTTAAGGAACTGCACGGCAAGATGGCCAAGGCCACCAGCACCGATGACTACAACGAACGAGCCGGGAACAAGCAGCGGAAGGGCCTGCTTGATCGCGTGATACGGCGTAAGGCCAGCGTCGGTGAGCGGAGCTGCTTCTGCTGGCGCCATATCGCCGAGCGGAACGAGGTAGCGGGCGGCAGGTACAAGGAGGTACTCGGCCATACCGCCGTCGACGCTGAGGCCCGGACCGCTGGCAGAAATGTTGAGGCAGTAGTTCTCCATGCCCTTGCGGCAGTTCGAACACTGACCGCAACCCCATGCGCCATAGACAGCCACGGGGGAACCGATCTCGAGACCGGGGGTCGGCACGGTGGCGGGACCGAATGCTTCGATCCAACCAGCGTTCTCGTGGCCGAGGGTCATGGGCGTTTCGCGAAGGCCGCCAGCGGAGAATTCCATCAGGCTGATATCGCTGTGGCATGCGCCGGCGCCGCCGATGCGAATGAGCACTTGGCCCGGGCCGGGATCGGGCTGAGCGACCTCGTTGAGTGCAGTAGTGGCGTCGACCTCGGCCGAACCGCCGATCAACTGGAATGCCTTCATGGAAACCCCCGGAGACAGAGCAATGTGTGAACAGGTTCTAGCGCACGCCTGCGGTCATCGCTACGTGCGGGCGATGCCTAGTCTCAGAGCGTGAACACACGTTTCGAAACTGACACCGCTGTTCAGCCACTCGGCAATGGTCGTTATCAGGCGCGCCTTGATACGGGATGGTGGGTCGGTGCCGGACCAAACGGCGGATATCTCAACGCCATCCTGGTGCATGCATGTGAAGCCGAGATCAATGATGCATCACGTACCTGTCGATCGTTCACGACACATTTCTTGTCGCGGGCTTCTGAGGGGCCGGTAGAACTTGAGGTCATTACGGAACGGTCAGGTCGATCGTTGAGTTCGGTTCGCGTCACGATGACGCAACAGGGTCGGACAATTGCGATTGCCATCGGAGCCTTTTCAGCTGGTCGAGAAGGTCCTTCGTTTAGCGATGTCGTGATGCCTGATGTTCCCCGGCCTGAAGATGTTTTTTCGCCAGGGTACGAACCTGCGATTCACGATTTGGCGTTTCCCGAAATGGCGAAGCGTTATGAACAGAAATGGGTCCTTGGTGCGCGCGCGTTTAGTGGTGGTGACCAAGCGCGTATCGGTGGTTGGATCCGTCTCCCTGAGCCGCAGCAAGTTGATGGTGCGGTTCTCGCCGCATTTGCCGATGCATGGATGCCAGCGATGTTTAGTCGTGTGAGTGGACCATGGGGAATTACGACGGTTGATCTGACGGTTCACGTTCGGTCATTGCCGTCGGTTGATCACGATGGCTGGTGCTTCGTCCTCTTTCACTCCACCGCGAGTCTTGATGGTTTCTGTGAAGAAGACGGGATCATTTGGGCGAGCGACGGAACACTCCTTGCCCACACGCGCCAATTGATGGCACTACTGCCGATTGTCTGAACTCAGCGCGAGTACGTACCGCTGATAACTGAAGCTGCAGTCGACTTCGCAATTGCGGCATTGACCTCGGCAAGCGTCGAGCTCGTGGTGAGACCTGAAGGCGAGGCCAATGCGTAAAGGGCGAACTCGTAACCGTTTGCTCCCGATGTGGGGCAGGGGCCAGACCAGCGAGGGGTGCCTGAACTATTCGTAATCTGGATCGCACCAGTTGGAACGCCACCCTGAGGTATCGAAACAGTTGCCGGGCCGATACCTGCAAGAAGCCACAACGTCTGATTGAGGTCGCTCTGATTGGACGCGACAAAGACCATTTCTGTGGTGCCGGCAGGAACGCCACTAATGGTAAATGGGGGAGAGGTGTTGACCCCATCGCAGGTGAAGGGCTTAGGCATGGACTGGTCCGTTTTCCAAGCGCTTGTTGTCAGGGTGAATGCCGTCGAGCGGATTTGGGGGCTCACAGAGCTGTTAGCGGCGTCGGCGTTGGTGCTTGCCGGAATAGTGGAACCAGCGTTCTTTCGTGCCGGAGCGGTGGCTCCAGGCTTTGGCTCGTCCATGGTTCGGCCGTTGGTTCCGCAGGCGGTGAGGGAAATGGCAAGTACAGCAATGGCAAGTGCAGCGAGACCTCGGCGGCGGGCACTTCGTGTGCGGTGGGTGGATGGGGTCTCGCTCATCGGAGTGAGACTACGCGTTTGGGGCTTCGACGCGGTGCCGCCCCTCCAGCGGACCGGTAGCGTGCGGCCATGGCTGACCGCTGTCTGCTCTCGATCCACGCTCATCCCGACGATGAAGCCTCTAAGGGCGCCCCAACTGTCGCGAAGTACAAGACCGAAGGTGTGCGAGCAGTACTTGTCACCTGCACCGGAGGCGAAGAGGGCGACATCCTTAATCCGGCGATGGATCTTCCTGAGGTCAGAGCTGATCTTGCCGCGGTGCGTAAGCGTGAACTTGAAGTTGCATCGGCGCTCATTGGGTATGACGAAGTCGTCCTGCTTGGTTATCGGGATTCGGGGATGCCTGATTCCGAAGCGAATGCTCGTCCCGAAGCGTTCGCAAATGCTGATCTTGACGAAGCTGTTGCTCGGCTCGTTGCAATCATTCGCCGCGAATGTCCGCAAGTGATCCTCACCTACGGAGACGATCAGCAGGGTTACCCCCACCCAGATCATCTGCGTGTTCACGACATTTCATTGCCTGCGTTTGAACGTGCAGGCGACCCTTCGTATCGGCCAGATCTTGGCGAACCATTCACACCGCTCAAGATGTACTACTCGGTATGGTCGCGTGCACGAGTTGAGGCAACCCACAACAAGTTCGTAGAACTCGGTCTCGAGTCTCCGTTCTCCGATGACTGGTTTACGAGACCGAGCCAAGACGAACGAGTGACGACCTCAATTGCTATCGGCCCGTGGTTCGATGTTCGGCTTGAGGCGTTGCTTGCACATGCGACGCAGGTCGATCCTGGATCAGCCTTTTGGTTCGGGCTTCCCCGCGAGGTCGCTCGTTCGGTTCATCCCTTCGAGGACTACATCCTCGCCCATTCCCGAGTGGAGACCCAGTTGCCCGAGACCGACTTATTCGCAGGGATTCACTAGATGTCATGGCCTGATTCCCCACCCACCCAGCCTCCGGCACAACCCCCGACCGAGCCGGCTTCTGTTGTCTCTTCACGTTCGGAAATCGCTGAAACATCGCGTACGACGAGTCCTTCTGTAGCGAGAGTCAAGGAACGACCCCGTCGCGCTCGAATGATCCTCGGCATCGTTTTGTTGTTCTTTGCTGGCCTCTCTGCAATATTCGGAATGGCGTCGTTCTGGACGCAACGAGCGATTCTCGATGAAGACACGTGGGTCGCAACGAGTAAAGCAATCGTGAACAACCCAAAGGTTCAAGATGATGTGGCTCGCGCAATCGCCACGCAGATCGTCACCTCCGTGGGCATCGATGACCTCGTTGGTGGAGTGCTCCCTGGTCCCCTCAGTTCATTTTCGGGCACCGTGACTGAAGGGGTGACTGATCTCATCACCGTCGCCACCGTGCAGGTCGTGAAGACCGATGCATTTGTGCGCGTCTGGGAAT
>JBILIB010000050.1:0-12457 GCA_044350215.1 Acidimicrobiales bacterium | reverse complement strand
AGCGCGCAGCAAAGAAGGCTCCGGCCAAGAAGCGTGCAACCAAGAAGCGCGCAGCAAAGAAGGCTCCGGCCAAGAAGCGTGCAACCAAGAAGCGCGCAGCAAAGAAGGCTCCGGCCAAGAAGCGTGCAACCAAGAAGCGCGCAGCAAAGAAGGCTCCGGCCAAGAAGCGTGCAACCAAGAAGCGCGCAGCAAAGAAGGCTCCGGCCAAGAAGCGTGCGACCAAGCGTCGTGCAACCCGCCGCTGATCTCCAGCCGCATACGTAGTGCCCCAGTGCCCCGCTTCGGCGGGGCACTGTCGCGTCCAGTTCACACTTGAGGCGGTGTGATCACTACCCTTGCCCGCCATGAGTGCACAGTTCATTTTCACCATGCACAAGGTGAGCCGGTTCTATCCACCTGACCGAGAGGTACTGAAAGACATCAGCCTCTCGTTCTACCCGGGGGCCAAGATCGGCGTCATCGGTTCGAATGGCTCGGGCAAGTCCTCGCTCCTCAAGATCATGGCCGGCCTCGACGACGGGTTCACGGGCGAGGCTCGCCTCTCCCCCGGATTCTCAGTCGGTTTGCTTGAGCAGGAGCCGCACCTCGACGAAACCAAAGATGTCATGGGCAACGTCATGGACGGTCTGGGCGAAACCGCCACGCTGCTCGAGCGCTACGACGCAGTGCTGGCGAAGTGGGGCGACCCCGAAGCCGACTTCGAAAAGGTGGGCGAAGAGCAGGCGGAACTTGAGGCCAAGATCGAAGCCTCAGGCGCATGGGATCTCAAACGCACGATCGAAATTGCGATGGACGCTCTCCGCCTGCCTCCCTCTGATGGCGATGTCTCTACCCTCTCCGGCGGTGAACGTCGCCGCGTCGCACTGTGCCGCTTACTTCTAAGCAAGCCCGATCTTCTGCTGCTCGACGAACCCACAAACCATCTCGACGCCGAATCAGTGGCATGGCTCGAACGCTTCCTTCGCGATTACCCCGGAACCGTCGTCGCCATTACTCACGATCGCTACTTCCTCGACAACGTTGCTCGTTGGATTCTTGAACTTGATCACGGCCGCGGCATTCCGTTCGAAGGCAACTACTCAAGTTGGCTCGATCAGAAACAAGACCGGCTCAAGCAGGAAGAAAAGCAGGAGTCATCGCGTGCTCGAACCCTGGCTCGAGAACTTGAATGGGTGCGCATGGCACCAAAAGCTCGTCAGGCAAAGGGTAAAGCCCGACTTTCCGCCTACGAACAGTTGCTCGCTGACTCTCAAGACGCTCAGGGTCGAGGTGACGGTCTCGAAATCTTCATCCCCTCAGGCGAACGTCTCGGCGATGTCGTCATCGAGTCCGAGGGCGTCACGAAGGGATTCGGCGACCGACTACTTATCGAGGACCTTTCCTTCTCGTTGCCTCGCGCTGGCATCGTCGGCGTTATCGGCCCGAACGGTGCGGGTAAGACCACGCTCTTCCGCATGTTCACCGGGAGCGAAGAACCCGATGGCGGTTCTCTGAACGTTGGCCCCACCGTCAACCTCGCCTATGTCGATCAAAGCCGCGACGTTCTTGATTCGGAAAAGACGGTCTACGAAGAAATCACCGACGGCAATGAAATTGTGAAGCTCGGGAATCGGGAAATGAATGGCCGTGCCTATGTCGCTTCGTTCAACTTCAAAGGCTCCGATCAGCAGAAGAAGGTCGGCATACTTTCCGGCGGTGAGCGCAACCGTGTGCATCTCGCCAAGGTGCTCGCTCGCGGCGGCAACGTCCTGCTTCTCGACGAACCCACCAACGACCTCGATGTCGACACGTTGCGGGCACTCGAAGATGGCCTCGAAGCCTTTGCCGGTTGCGCCGTCGTGATCAGCCATGATCGCTGGTTCCTCGACCGCGTTGCTACGCATGTGCTCGCGTTCGAAGGTGATTCACAAGTGCGTTGGTTCGAAGGAAACTTCACTGAATACGAGGCCTTCCGCAAGAAGGAACTTGGCGCCGACGCCGATCAACCACACCGCATCAAGTACAAGCCGCTCGTCCGATGAGCGTCGATTTGGTGCCCGCCGACAAAACCCAGTCCAGCTCTCCTATCGGACCGAGAGGAATTCGTCGGATCGTCATCGTCGTGTTCGTGCTCGGGATCGGCGGAATGATCGCCGGCTCGATTCTGGACAGCAACGGTTTCGCCATCACGTTCGGCCTCATCACAGCGATTGCTGCCCTTGCCCTGGTTCTCGTCACCCAGGTTTCCCCACCAGGTTCGTTAGCCAAACCCGGCAAACCTGCTGCGCCCGTCGTCGACGAACGCCTCGCCGCCGACCTCGAATCTCGCATCGAAGCACTCGTGGCTGAAGGCGCCAATGAAACCGAAGTGCGGAAACTCGTCGGTCGCGCCATCGAACTCGGCCGCCAGCAATAATCCCCTAGGCAGTTTCGCCATCCACCTTGAGCCGGAGAGCACCGATGACCGCAGTTGATGACCATGCGGTCGCCGAACAACTCGCCGTAGACGCAGGCAAGTTGTTGGTCTCACTTCGCAACGACTTAAGCGCTAAAGGTTTTGATCAGCGATCAATCAAGAACGCTGGCGATCGTGAGTCACACGTTTGGCTCATGGAGAAACTTGCGCAACTCCGTCCCGAGGACCCTGTCCTCTCTGAAGAAGGCCGTGACAACAGTCATCGCCTTTCCTCATCACGAGCCTGGATCATCGATCCACTCGATGGCACTCGCGAATACGGCGAAGGACGCGAAGACTGGGCGGTACACGTCGCGCTTGCGATCGATGGCGAACCCACAATCGGAGCGGTATCGCTCCCGTCGCTCGACCTTGTGCTCTCAACCGCGAATCCTCCAGTTGTTCCAGAGCGTTCTGAAGGTCAGGCTCCACGGCTCGTCGTGAGCCGATCTCGCGCACCGTTTGTCGCCCACGCCGTTGCCGATGAACTGAACGCAGAGTTCATACAAATGGGTTCGGCCGGAGCGAAAGCCATGGCCGTTGTTCTCGGGATCGCAGATATCTATGTGCACGCTGGCGGTCAATACGAATGGGATAACTGCGCACCTGCAGCAGTTGCGCTCGCAGCGGGCCTGCATGCATCTCGCATCGATGGTTCCCCCATGCGTTACAACAACCCCGATCCTTACTTTCCTGATCTCCTCATCTGCCGCAAGGAATACGCGGACCAGACCCTTGGAATCATCGCCGATCTGATGTAGCCCGCGACCGGGGAATCCCCCCATCTCGCCCGTACACTCAAGGGCGATGTCGACTCCCCCCGTCGCCCCCGATTCTGCAACTTCTGAGGCCGCAAGTGGTCCGGCCGATCTTGCAATTGGCTCGTTCTCGAACAATCCGCCTTGGATTGTTGAACCCGCTTCCATGCCGTGGCGCGAAGTGGTTGATTCCATTCGCTGGCTCACAAAGCACGATCTTCCTGAACTCACCTCAGCGCGACGGTTACCCGACGTAAAGCGCGCTGTGACCGTCGTGGCCGATTTCGGTTCCGCAATCGGAATGTGGTGGGCGACCGGGCGGCGAAAGGGCAAAGCCGGCGATCGGGCAGAGAGTCGTGCCGACCTCTCCCGCCGACTTCGTCGTTCAATCGAACGTCTCGGACCGACCTACATCAAGCTCGCCCAAATCATTTCTTCTGGCGAGGGCCTCTTCCCCGAAGAACTCGTCAGCGAATTCAAAAAGTGTCGTGACCAAGTCCCGGCGCAACCGTTCGACGTCGTTCGCACCACAGTCGAGGAAGATTTCGGCGCTCCGCTAGAGGACATCTTTGCGTCCTTCGACGAAACACCACTTGCAGCGGCCTCAATCGCGCAGGTGCATGCCGCAGTCCTGCACACAGGCGAACCCGTTGTGGTCAAAGTGCAGCGAACCACAGTGGCGCTGCTAGTCAACAAAGACATCCGTGTGATGGCCTGGCTTGCACCGTTCCTTGTTGGCCGCCTTCCGTTCGCTTCTCTTGCCAATCCGCCTGCACTCGTTGAGCTCTTTGCCGAAACGATCAGCGAGGAACTCGACTTCCGTCTTGAAGCGCAGAACATGCTCGATGTTGCCGCATCTTTCGTTGCTCTCAAACAGCGCGGATACATCGTGCCTCGGCCTCACCCCACACTCGTCACCCGACGCGTACTGGTGATGGAACGACTTTCTGGTTTCAACTTCGACGATGTGGACTCAATGCTCGATGCAGGAGTCGACACGCACGAAGTCGTCCGCACCGGAATGATCGGATTCATGGAAGGCGCCATCATCGAAGGCATCTTCCATGGCGATCTTCATGGCGGAAATCTCTTCGTCCTTCCCGACGGGAAAGTCGCGCTGCTTGATTTCGGCATCACCGGCCGCATGGACGAACGTCAACGCCGCGCCTTTCTTCGCCTCATGCTCGGCGCAACCGTGAACGACGTCCACATGCAGATCGCAGCGCTCTGTGAACTCGGCGCGCTTCCACTCGACACCGACATCGACGCGGTAATCGCCGATCTCGGGCTCGGCGCACCCGCAATCGATCCCACTACCGCCGATCCCGACGAAATGATCCAAGAAGTACAGAAGATCGTGAAGATGCTCCTCGGCTACGGCGCACGTATGCCCAAAGAACTCATGCTCTATGTCAAGAATCTTGTTTTCCTCGACGGTGCAATCGCACGCCTTGCGCCCGATCTCGACATCTTCGCCGAGATCACACAGATCTCGATGTACTTCGTGCAAAACCACGGCGAAAAACTGTTCGCAGAAGCTGGCTTCGATGCTTCTGCCTTCGAGATTGATCTCACCGGCGTGAAAGACAGCATCGGGCTCGACCGTTCCACCGATCGCTTTACCTACCGTGACCTCCAGGAACGCCGCGAACTCATCAAGACTCGGTTCGAAAAGCGCGGAGTCAACTAGTTCGCTGCGCCTACGATGACGACCTCATGCGTCTTGTCATCGCCACATGTTCTGTTGATTATGCCGGCCGGTTGTCGGCTCATCTTCCGTTGGCAACTCGCCTCATCATGGTGAAGGCCGACGGATGTGTGGCCATTCATTCCGATGGCGGCGCGTACAAACCAATGAATTGGATGAACGCACCAAATCGCGTCACCGAAGAAGAAGGCCGCTGGGTCATCACCAACCCCAAGGGCGAGATTCTCACCATTACGCTGGTTGAAGTGCATCACGATTCAGCGCATCAACTCGGTGAGGATCCAGGCCTGCAGAAAGACGGCGTCGAGGCACATCTGCAGGAGTTACTCGCGGCCAACCCGACGGCCATTGCCGATGACCTTCGCCTCATCAAGCGCGAGTACTTCACTGACATCGGTCCTGTCGACCTTTTGTGTCGCGATGCCAATGGGCGGTCGGTCGCCATTGAGATCAAACGTCGCGGCGAAATCGACGGCGTTGAACAGCTCACTCGCTATCTCGAACGCATGGATCTTGACCCCGATGTGAAACCAGTGCGCGGCATCTTTGTGGCCCAAAGCATCAAGCCCCAGGCGCGGGTTCTCGCTGAATCGCGCGGCATTGAGTGCGTTGAAGTCGACTACGACGAACTCCGCGGCATCGAATCCGACGAATTACGCCTTTTCTGACCCCTCAGGAGCAACTGCTACGCATCAAACGTGTGGCGTCCGCCAACAAGTACAACACGACCGTCTTCGCCGCGAGTCTGGAAGATGCATTCACCGGCGCCTTCATTCCACATTTCGATGGTGAGTTCTTCGCCCGGGAATACCGGCGACGCGAAACGACCTTCCATCGAGCGGAACTTGGCCGGGTCAGAGCCACACATCGTGTGCAGCAACGCGCGTCCAGTGAAGCCATAGGTGCACAATCCATGCAAGATCGGACGATCAAAACCAGCAAGAGCCGCAAACCATGGATCGGAATGCAACGGATTGCGATCGCCCGACAAGCGATACGTCAGCGCCTGATCGGGACGCACTCGGTACGACACCGAAGCATCAGGAGCACGATCAGGAGCAGCGTTACGGTCGCCGGACGGGCCGCGATCTCCACCCCATCCGCCTTCGCCGCGAATGAAAATCGCTGAACCAACCGTGAGCAACGTTTCGCCGGTGGCGTTGTCGACACACTCGCCTTCAACCGCAATGACCGCGCCTGAGCCCTTGTCGTAAATGCCAACGATCTTGCCGGTCGCAGTCAGCGAACCTTCCACCGGAATTTCACGGTGCTGCACAAACGATTGTTCGCCGTGCACGAGCATCGCAAAATCGAATGAGCCAATTGCGCTGATTGCGCCACTCACACCAGCACCGATAACTGCAGCCATCGTGGGCAGCACACGCTGCGGCACGTCGTGGCTGTTTTCGGTCGTGAACGCGAGTTCGTCGATACCCGCACCCACACCAACGGCGTAGAGCAGCGCGTCCTTTGAGGTCCAGGAATGAACAATCGGCGTACCGGTTGCGCCAACGACATCATGATTGATGGGCATGGAGTGTCCTACTTCCGATCGAGACCGAGCATGTCGGCGTTGGGACGGGCCTTACCCATGAGTTCTTCAACGAGCGGACCAACGGCCGAAGGGTCAAGAACGTTGGTGACCTTTGGTCCCTGATGCCAGCTTTCGCTGATGGCCAGAAGTTCTCCGCGAACATCGAACACTCGACCAGTCACCTCGGAGGATTCTTCGCTTGCCAACCACACAGTGATCGGAGAAATCCACTTGGTTGACATCGCTTCCTTCACTTCTTCGGGTGCATCGCCAATGCCGAGATCAGCGGTGAGTCGCGTAAACGCGGCCGGTGCAATCGCATTCACGGTGACGCCATAGCGACCAAGTTCGTCAGCCGCAATGATCGTGAACGAGGCAATGCCACCCTTAGCAGCGCCGTAGTTGGTCTGACCGATGTTGCCGTAGATGCCGGAAGGCGATGTTGTGTTGATGATGCGAGCGTTGTTGGATTCGCCCGCCTTCGAACGATCACGCCAATAGGCCGCAGCAAAGTGCGAAGGACCAGCAGTGCCCTTGAGATGCACCTTGATGACAGCGTCCCATTCGGCTTCGCTCATGTTGGTGAGCATGCGGTCGCGCAAGATGCCGGCGTTGTTGATGAGAACGTCGAGTCCGCCGAACGTCGTGATGGCCTGGTTGATGAGATTCTCCGCACCTAACCAATCGCTGATGTCGTCGGTGTTGGCAACGGCTTGACCGCCAGCTGCGAGAATTTCGTCGACTACTTCTTGAGCCGGGCCTTTGTCGACACCAGTGCCGTCTCGAGAACCGCCGAGATCGTTCACCACGACCTTTGCGCCTTCGGCGGCGAGCATCAGCGCGTAGTCGCGCCCGATTCCACGACCAGCACCGGTAACGATGCACACTCGGCCTTCACACAGTCCTGCCACGACGACGTCTCCCTTGTCAGTTCAGATCTACAGAGCCGATTGTGACACGACCACTTCAGAGCCGCTGAGGCCGGCAATCTCCTTACTGATGGCTGGAATGCCCAACTCCCGACCGATACGGCCTCTGAGGGCCCTAGAACGCCCTCTGAGGCGACTGTCACACCCATTCCGTAGGTTGAGGGGTATGACTGCTCTTCTGCCCGTCCTCACCCTCCTCATCGGCCTCGCCATCGGCGCATTGGTGGGCACCCGCCTCGCATCACGTCGAACCGGTGCCGATCCAGTCGATGTCGACCGCACCCGAGATATCGCCAATGCCACGTTGGCCACCACCATGCGCGAACTCATCGACGTCAACACGCGCCTTCAAGCCGAAGCCACTGCACGGGCTGTGGCCGATGCAGCTCAACAGCAAAAGTCTGTACACGACCTTGTGGCGCCCGTTGGCGAGCAACTTGCCCGGCTCGACCAGAAACTCAATGAACTCGAAAACAAACGTGTCGAGGATTCTGGTCGCTTGAACACCAGCATCGGCTCGTTGTCCTCACTTGCGACATCGCTACAGAAGGAAACGGCCGAGCTGGCGTCAGCCATGAAGAACACCAAAGTGCGCGGCAACTGGGGCGAACTTCAACTCCAACGCGTTATCGAACTTGCCGGCATGACTGAACACATCATGTACGAACAACAAGAACACATCGCTGGCGATGGCGATGCGGCCCGACCCGACATGATCGTTCGTCTTCCCGACTCGAAGAAGATCATCATCGATGCAAAAGCACCAATGTCTGCCTATCTGAATGCAATCAACGCCACCACCGACATTGAACGAGAACAGCTACTCACCAAGCACGCTGCCGATGTCATGGCGCATGTCAATGCACTCGCAAAAAGGAACTATGCCGCTCGTGTCGATGGCTCACTCGATTTCATCGTGATGTTTGTGCCCGGCGATACATTCCTCACCGCCGCGTTCGACGCCAACCCCGAATTCCTCGAACAGGCCATCGCAAAAAATGTGTTCCCCGCGTCGCCCGGCACATTGATTGCGCTGCTCCGAGCAATTGCGTACGGCTGGCGTCAAGAGCAACTGGCCGAAAACGCCGCGCAGGTCGTCGCCCTCGGCAAAGAGCTCTACGAACGCGTCGGCATCTTTACGGGCCACCTCCAAAAAGTCGGCAACAGCCTCACCAAGGCCACTGAGTCCTATAACTCCGCAGTGGCATCACTTGAGACTCGCGTCATGCCCTCGGCCCGCCGGTTCGAAACCCTTGCGGTGGCCTCGGATCAGGCCCTGCCCGGAGTCAACCCAATCGACATCACCACCCGCCAGGTCTCACTTCCTGAGCTCGAAGCAGGCTCGGGCGAGGAGCGTTAGAGAAAATCCGGCGCCGGGTGCCTTGCTCCCTACCTACTGGTCGGTAGACTGGCCCCATGTCCACCGGAGAACTACTGACTGAAACCCCCGAGACCGAGCCGGAAATGGCCGAAAAAGCGCCTGATCGGCCCGAAAAAGGCTCCCTCAAGCCTGTTCTCGACATTATTCCTGCCGAGGCCTACAACAACCCCACATGGAAGGGTTTGGCGTATTTCGGGCGAGATCTCATCCTTTACGGCCTCGTGGTCGCGGGCCTCATCGCCTTCAACAACCCATTCGCTGTTGTGGCCCTTTGGGTGGTTTCGGCCCTGGTGATCTCTGGTCTCTTCGTCGTTGCCCACGACGCTGCCCACGGCGCCCTGTTCTCCTCTAAACGCCTCAACCGAACCATCGGCACCATTGCGATGTTGCCGTCGTGGCACGTCTACGAGGGTTGGACGCTTGGCCACAATCGCATCCATCACGGTTACACGGTTCGTGAGGGATTCGATTTCGTCTGGCACCCCTATACCGCCGAGCAATACGAAGCCATGTCGAAGTTCGGTCGCCTTCGTCATCGCATTGAGTGGTCATGGCTCGGCGCCGGCGCCTACTACCTGCGCGAAGTGTGGTGGCACAAAATGATCATTGGTGCTCCCCCGGCACGATGGGCCAAAGCCATCCGCCGTGACCGTTTCATTGTCTGGACCTTCGTCGCCATTGCCGCTCTCGCTCTTGGTCTTATCGGATGGGCTCAGTTCGGATCAGTAGCCGGCGTGATCTGGATGATCCTTAAAGTGCTCGTCATCCCGTTTCTTGCCTTCACGTACGTCATTGCGTCATTCGTGCACGTTCATCACATTCAGCCGAACATCCGCTGGTGGAAGCGTCGTGAATGGACAAAGTGGCACGGCCAGATGGAAGGCACCACGGTGCTTCGAGCCCGCTTCGGACTCAATTTCTTCTTCCACTGGATCATGGTGCATGTCCCCCACCACGTAGACATGCGCATCCCGATGTACAACCTCGAAATGGCGACGGACGCAATCAAAGAAGCATTCCCTGGCACCGTGCACGACGAACCCCTTCGGTTTATGGACTTCGTGCGCAACACGCGCAAGTGTCGCCTCTATAACTTCGACGAGGGTCGCTGGTACACCTATAGCGAAGCAGCGCAGCGTCAGAACGCCCAGCCGGTTACCGAATCTGCTGCAGCCTGAGCCAGGCTCGAACTAGTTCCTTAGCGCTGACGCATCAACGGTGATCGTTTCACCAGATGCATCGATGACTTGGTATTCGAAACCTTCTTCAACGATCGCGTCGTCAACACCGAATGCAACCGGGATCTTGTTGCACGCGTTGCGCATCAAGTAACTGACCAGTTCCACGAGTTCGCTGCTGTCATAAGACTGCGTCAAGCGACCAAGGAGTTCTTGATTGATCGTTGGTGGTCCGACGAATGTCGCATCAACAAGATCAAGGGCCGCAGTAGTTGCTGCCGAAAGAGTTCCGGCCGATGACGGGTCATCCGCATCCAAGAGGCCATTGTCCGCTCCAGCATTCAGAGCGGCAACGCTTCGGACCGACAGGCAACGACGACACTCGTGCAAACGCGCGCCTCGAAGTCGAACGAGTTCCTTTGTAATCGGATCAACGGCTTGCAAACGGCCGACGGCTGCAAGCATCGCCATGATTGCCACCATCGGATCGACTGGGATTTCACCCGTTGCGCCCCAGGCCCACGACTCGGAAGTAACGGTTTCACCCGAGAGCGTGCTGAGCACAAGGTCGACGCGCTGACCAACATCAAGCAAGTACAACGCTTGTACGAAGGGCCCGATCTCGGCGCCAAGAGCACCGAACGATGCGGCCAGAGGCCCAGCAAGAACTCCGGTGACATCGATGACGAACTGCTCGGCGAGCGCAAGTGCAGCCTTCTGCCGTTCATCGAATGCATCGGAGGTCGGCCACGAACTGAGTTCCGCATTCTGCCTCTCAGAAATCTCGCCCCACGCTGTTGCTTGGAGTTCCGCGTCGTTGTTTAACAACATCGCCACGCGGCGACGAGCGAGTTCAAGCAACGTGTCGTCGCAGGCTCGACGAACTGACTCGCATGCAACCGCGAGCGCAGCCAGAACCTCTGAAGCCTCGGTACCACGCGGATCAGCCATCAGCGAACGCCACTTGGCGTGAACGACACTGGAAGGCTCTTTACGCCATTGATGAAATTTGATCGCAGCTGAACAGGTGAGCCCGCAAGTTCGAGATCTGGAAGTCGTGTGTAGATCTCGCGGAACATGAGTGTGATTTCACGACGAGCAAGGTGTGCTCCCAGACAGAAGTGTGGGCCGGGTCCGCCAAAGCCCACATGGGGATTTGGATCGCGAAGAACATTGAACGTGTCGGGATCAGCGAAAATCGCTTCGTCGCGATTGGCGGATCCGTAGTACATGATGATCTTGTCGCCCTCGTGGAACTCGTGACCCGAAAGCACGTAGTCCTGCGTGAGCGTGCGTCGCATCCAAACAACTGGTGACGCGTAACGAACGATCTCTTCAACCGTCGTCGGCATCACACCATCAATATCGGCAAGAAACAGTGCGCGTTGATCGGGGTTTTGCGACAGGTGCGTAACACCGTGGCTGAGCGCTGTGCGCGTGGTCTCGTGTCCAGCCACCGAGAGAAGGATGAAGAACGACGCGAGTTCATCGCCAGACAGTTGTTCGCCATCAACTTCGGTATTCACGAGTGCAGACAACAAATCATCAGTCGGGTTCGCCCGGCGAAACACTGCCAGGTCGTTGAGCAGACCAGCTAGCGTCGCCCCAGCCCCGAGGAACGCAGTAATGGGATCAGTTCCCTCAGGAATGAAGTCCGGATCGCCGCCGGAAAGGATGATGTTCGATTGCGCCAAGACGGTGTCGAATTCGCTGTGGGGAATTCCCATCATGTCGAGAATGACGAGTAGAGGGAACGGCATCGACACATCTTTGACGAAGTCGATCTCGCCCTTTTCGACGATCCCATCGACGACCTTCTTGGCGGTTTTCTCAACATCCTCAAGGACGTTGTTCAACATTCGCGGAGTAAACGTTCCCGACACGATCTTGCGCAATCGGGCATGGCGTGGATCGTCCATCGATATGAGCGAGCCATAGAACTCGTTCATGTCGGCAGGCATGTCAAGAATCGACACCGCGCCTTGGCCCGAACAAAAGACCTCGGGATGACGACTGATCTCAAGCAGGTCGTGCATCTTCGTGATCGCGAAGTAACCCGGGCCCTCCGGAAACGGTTCAAGAATGGGTTCGGGAAAATAGGCAATGGGGTTCTCGCGACGCAATGTGGCGAACGCCGCGTTTCGCTCGGACCACGGCTTGGCCCAAAACTCAATGTCGGAAAGATCAATGTCTTCAAGTTTCATAATGACTCCTAGGTGAAGAAGAACGGTGAAGAAGAATTCAGAGGACACCCGAACGATTGGTTGTCTCTATGAGTTCGAGACATTCACCATTTGGTCCAGGCCAGAACAAGACAAGCAGTAGCGGAAGATTGTCGCCGACAGAGAGTTCTTCTGTCGGCACAAATGGGGTGGAACCGGCAGCACGCACCACGGCTTCATCGGCAGCGCAATCGGCGGTCGACCACGCCATACGGAAAAGGCCAAGTTCATTGGCACCGCGATTACGCACCTTTGTCTTCGGAGCAGGGTCGAGCCATTGCGCGAGCGCAACAGTGAAGACCGAACCTTCATC
>JBILIB010000175.1:0-4076 GCA_044350215.1 Acidimicrobiales bacterium | reverse complement strand
GCGACGGAACACTCGCTCTGCACGCTGACCTCTCGGTAATCGCACGAGGCTCTCTCAACGACATGATCGTTGCGTCGGATGGCACGGCATATGTCGGAGACATGGGGAGCCGAATCCACGAGGGTGGGGATCGTCAACCGGGACAGAGCATCGCCGTGCGTTCCGATGGAACGTGGTTCGTCGCTGCCGACGGGCTGGAATCGCCGAACGGGCACATCCTCACTCCCGATGAACACACGCTCCTTATTGCGGAAAGTGCCGCCGCTCGCATCAGCGCATTCGACCGGGCCGCCGACGGAACACTTTCCAACCGACGCATCTACGCGTCGTTACAACCATCGAGTGGTGGTCCACCGTTTGCGCCACCCGACGGCATTTGCCTCGATGCCGAAGGCGCAGTCTGGGTAGCCGACCCAATTGGGGCTCGCGTCTTTCGCGCTCTTCCTGGTGGCGAGACGACACACGAGTATCGAATCGACGGACTGATTCCTGTCGCGTGTGTGCTCGGCGGGGTCGATCGACGAACACTCCTCATCTGCGCCGCTGCCGATTGGAGGCGTGACGAAGTTCGAAAGTCGCCTTCGGGAATCATCGCTGCGATTGACGTCGAGATTCCTGGAGTGGGAAGGCCGTGAACCACGGGACAGATATCAGAGCTCGCTCCGATATCGGAAGAAGGCCTTCTCGACCATCTCTTCCATCGGTTACGCCTAGCCCAATCCGGCAGGAACCAAACTAACTGGATCGAGACCCAACAGGTCGATGGCGTTCGTGCGCACCATCATCTCAAGTTCACGAGCACTCACACGCTCGGCGATCCGAGCGACCACATCAGGCGTATTAGGCCAGGTGGAATCTTGATGTGGATAGTCAGTCTCAAACAGCATTTGGGTGACGCCGATGAGATGTCGAGTTTCGATTCCAACCATGTCGTCGAAGAAGCACCCATAGACGCGACCCGGGACGTAGGAAGACGGTAATTCGGTTACCGATGGACTGATTTCGCACCAACCGGAACTCTGCAGAAAGACACGATCGCAACGTTCGAAGACGTACGGCATCCAACCAACTTGGCTTTCGGAGAATGCGATCTTCAGATTCGGATATCGAGCTAGTACTCCCGACAGCAACCAATCAGCCAACGCCATGAATGCATTGATCGACGTGACTGCTACACCGACGCCAGAGGGCGCGTCGATGCTCGTCTGAGGCATTTTCGAACCGGAACCAATATGCATATGGACCGTCACCCCAGTGTCATTGCAGGCCTGCCACAGAGGCTCCCAAAAGTGATCTCGATCGTGGATTGATGGGAGTCCCAGAAAGGTTGGCAATTCAGGGAAAGTGATCGCGCGACAGCCCGCCGCGGCAATGCGACGTACTTCGGTCGCCGCAAGTTGTGCGTTCCATAACGGAATGATGCATAGCGGAATGAGTCGACCCCCGCTCGGACCACACCACTCGTCGATCATCCAATCGTTAAACGCCCGAACCGACAGAAGTGCGACTTCCTTGTCAGGTGACTCATAGAACATCTGACCAGCGAATCGAGGAAAGGTGGGGAAGCAAAGTGATCGCTCGACATGGTTGATATCCATGTCTGCGATTCGCGCCTCTCGGTCATAACAACCCGGGCGCATCTCTGAAAATGGAATTGGTTGCAGAGTGAAATCCTCTGGCTTACTGCCGGCACACGCCATCACTTGCGGGATTGGGCGCAGCGCATCGCCGTACACCCACCAATCAGCAATCGGACCGTTGCCTCCCTTGACGAAGCTATGAGCTCCCGTTGCGGGATTAAAGGTCATCTCGCAGGTGTCCTCGACGACATGCGGTCCACGATCACGAAGTGCACTCGGCAATCTTGAGGTCCAGACATCTTTAGGTTCGACGACATGATCGTCGACGGAAATCACCCAAGGGAGATCGCTCATTTACTGACCTTTCGATTTTCGTTGCGCGATTGACCACGCAGGAGACGTCCCGGTGTTGCGCCCGTGCTTTGACCATCGCGAACCGTGACCTCACCCGCAACGATGGTGGCGAGAAAGCCTGTTGCCTTCTGCACAATCCGCCGAGCTCCTGACGGCAAGTCGTGCGCAAGAGTCGGGAGCGCCGGGGCGACCGTACCTGGATCAAAAATGTTGATGTCCGCGGCCAATCCCTCTCGCAGAACACCGCGATCGGTGAAGCCCCATGCTTGCGCGGGCGCGCTTGTCATCATCTGAACCGCTTCTTCAAGGGCGAACTCGCCCCTATCCCGAACCCAATAGGCAAGAAGGTGCGTGAAGATCGAAGCGTCGGACATCTGACTCACGTGAGCGCCCGAGTCTGAGAAGGTCATGACCGTTCCTGGCGACTTCATTGATCGAACTACCGCTACTTCGTCGAATGACGACATCGTCTGAACAAAGAACACTTCGAAATTACTTTCGAGGCCGAGATCGACCATTGCTTCGACCGGATCGATCCCTCGTTCGGCAGCAACTTCAGCGACGGTTCGATGAGGTGGCACCGGCGATTCGAGGACCTGCATACGTTCGAACACCGGAGGTCGTGCCTCTCCCCCAAAGGTTGCGCTGTACTGCGCGTTACGCGCGACATCAATCAGCGCCAGACGCGTTTTAGGGTCACGAAGGCGTTGAAAAAAGACTTCCTGTCCGTCAGCTCTAGCTTGCGCCCATTCAGGCAGCGTGTCGAATGGCAATTGGCTTTTGAACGAAGACATCGTGCCGATGCCGCGCGGATGAGTCATCCCCGTCATCGTGCCGCCAAGCGATCTTGTTGCGGCAATCAGTTCGAGGGGTCGAGTTGACCCCGAAGTCGCTCCGATTATGAACGGCACTCCTGACCTTGCGGCAAGTTCGGCAAGTTGCTGATCACGGGCGGCGCGGTCGGCATCGGGAGGCGGATCCTCTACGAACTGGAAGACACCTGCATCGAGATCGCCCATCAGATCGATGAGTGCTTCCACCTCAGACCATTCAGCAAGTCGCGATGCAACTGGCTCACCATCGGGTGTCATGTGGTGCACAGTTCGCGATGTCGTAAATCCCCACGCTCCCGCACGCAATGCATCAGCAAGTTCAGACTTCATGCATTCAAGATCAGCCTCATCCGCTTGGTCATGAAACGCTCGCTCGCCCATGGCCCAACTGCGGAGCGCGCTGTGACCGATGTTGGAGGCGTAGTTGATTGCCTTTGGCACGCGGTCGATCGAGTCGAGATACTCGGCAAACGTGGTCCAGTCCCAGGGCACGCCCGCCGCCATCGCTGCAGCAGAAATATCTTCAGAACGTTCGATCGATCGAACTGCGAGATGATGACTATCGGCACGAACGGGAGCAATAGTGAAACCACAATTGCCCATCACAACTGTCGTCACACCATGCCAACACGAATTCGTTCCGGCGGAATCCCAGAACACTTGAGCATCCATATGGGTATGACCGTCGATGAAGCCAGGAGTGACCACGTAACCGGCAGCATCGATCTCGAGTTGTCCGCGTTCGGGAACCTCACCGATGCGCGCAATCAGGCCATCGGAAACTGCAACATCGGTGACGACCGCTAACGACCCGCTGCCGTCGATAACACTTCCGTTGCGAATCACAAGATCGAACTTCACAGGTCCCCACTTCCGTTCACGACCGTACTCTCCAACAACTGTGGCTGCTGTGAACAGATCCCGAGCGCAGCAGGCAACCTCAAACCGTTATTTGAGTGATTACGCGTCTGGACGAAGCAGCACCTCGTGGATTGTTCCATCGAGATCAGTGAAGCCAAGTTCGCGGGCGAGGGCTGCTGACGAAAATGGCTTACCCGAACGCTCGGCGATGTCGGCACATCCGTAGAGAGCAACAACTGCTCTTCCGAGGAATCGCGGCGACTCGGCACCGGAAAGATCGAAGCGGCCTTCACCAGGAAGTTCGATGAATATTTCGTCGCCCTCGGTCTGCGCTCCAAGATCAAGAAGTTCAGTGCGAACCAAGCCGGGCCATAACGAAACGATCGAAACTCCAGTTCCAGCAAGTTCGATCGCCATGTCCGAAGTCATCTTGTCGACAGCGGCTTTT
>JBILIB010000174.1:0-4094 GCA_044350215.1 Acidimicrobiales bacterium | reverse complement strand
CTCGTCGAACAAAAGCAGGCAGGCGAGTCCTGAACCGGGGAGGCCAGCAGCAGATTCCTCGTCCTCCCGGGACGGTGGAAGGTAGTCCGGCGCCTTGGGCGCATCTTTCTGCAGAACTCCGTCGTCCAACGATGGCCGAGATTCGAACGGTCATGGCCTCGGCGGCTGCTCCGCGTTCTCAGGAGGTTGCCGATGGTGCGTTGTGGTCTGCGGTGCTCGCTGGCTTATACGAGGACGTAACGGGGGCCGCTCAGGTTGTTCTCACTCGTCGATCGAAAGCGCTTCGACGTCATAGTGGCGAGGTGAGTTTCCCCGGTGGTCGTCAAGAACCGGGGGAGGAACTCTGGGTGACTGCGCTGCGTGAGGCCGAAGAAGAAATCGCGCTTGATCCATCCGTTGTGAGGCATCTCGGTGAACTCGACCATTTGCGCACTGTGTCGAGTCGATCATGGGTTGTTCCGTACGTCGCGGAAATCACCGACCCGCATCTGGTGATTCCAACGTTGCAGGCTGCTCCCGATGAGGTGGAATTAGTGCTGCACGTGGGGCTCTACGAATTGTTGAATGACGGAGTGTTTCGCGAGGAACTCTGGACGTTCGGAGAGCACACCCGACCAGTTTTTTTCTTCGAAATTGAGGGCGACACGGTGTGGGGCGCAACCGCAGCGATGCTTCGCAACCTCCTCTCGATCGTTACCGGGACCCATGATCCGCAGGCGGAGATCACCCATTGGGACGCCCCCAACGCTGTCCTCCCGCCCGGTCTCGCAGAGTAGGGTTCTCTCTTTCCAGCGGAGTGGGGCCCTTGTGGTCCAGTTCCGCCATTCCTCCCCCGGGGTAACCCTGACGGATTCGAGCGAAGGGATCAGTAATGGCTGAAGTCGAAATCGGAATGGGCAAGTCGGGTCGTCGTGCGTACGGCTTCGACGACATCGCCATCGTGCCGAGCCGTCGAACGCGTGATCCCGAAGATGTCGACATCACCTGGGAGATCGACGCATTCAAGTTCCAGCTTCCGCTTATGGCTTCAGCGATGGATGGTGTTGTAAGCCCCGCAACCGCGATCGAAATTGGTCGACTCGGTGGCGTTGGTGTGCTGAATCTCGAAGGCCTTTGGACTCGTTACGAAGATCCCGAGTCATTGTTGGAAGAGATCAGCAAGCTCGATGTCGAGAAGGCCACTGCTCGGATGCAGCAGATCTACATGGAGCCAATCAAGCCCGAACTTGTTGCGCAGCGCATTCGCGAAATTAACGCTGCAGGTGTGACCTCGTGTGCGTCGGTAACTCCGCAGCGCACCGAATCGCTCGCCAAAGCAATTCTCGATGCCGAACTTGATCTGCTCGTCATCCAAGGCACAGTTGTTTCTGCTGAACATGTTTCAAAGACGGTCGAACCGCTCAACCTCAAGAAGTTTGTTCGTGAAATCGACATCTCTGTCATTGTCGGTGGCTGTGCTTCCTACCAAGCAGCGCTGCATCTCATGCGCACTGGTGCAGCTGGTGTCCTTGTTGGTGTTGGCCCGGGTCATGCGTGTACCACTCGTGCTGTGCTTGGTCTTGGTGTTCCGCAGGCAACCGCAATTGCCGATGCGCGCGCAGCACGCATGCGTCATCTTGATGAAACCGGCGTGTATTGCCAGGTCATCGCCGATGGCGGCATGGGAACCGGTGGCGACATCGCTAAGGCCATCGTGTGCGGCGCCGATGCCGTCATGATCGGTTCACCACTGGCCGCTGCATCTGAAGCACCTGGTCGCGGTTACCACTGGGGCATGGCAACGTTCCATCCCACGCTTCCTCGCGGTGCACGCGTCAAGACCACAACCCGCGGAACGCTCGAAGAAATTCTCGTTGGTCCCGCGAATGAAAACGACGGACGCATGAATCTGTTCGGCGCCCTCCGCACCTCAATGGCCACGTGTGGCTATCAAACAGTGAAGGAATTCCAAAAGGCCGAGGTCATGGTTGCTCCTGCACTGCAGACCGAAGGGAAGGTCCTGCAGAAAGCGCAGGGCGTCGGGATGGGTCACTGATCTTGAACATTGAATCGACGGTAGGCCCCGTCCTTGTCGTCGATTTCGGCGCGCAGTACGCACAACTCATTGCGCGCCGCGTGCGTGAAGCCAATGTGTTCTCAGAAATCATTGGCCACAATCTGACCGCTGCCGAGATTGCTGCGAAAAATCCTGCTGGGATCATCTTTTCGGGGGGCCCTGCTTCGGTGCACGTCGATGGCGCTCCGTCAATAGACCCGGGCGTGTACGAACTCGGCGTTCCGATTCTTGGCATTTGCTACGGCGCGCAGTTGCTCGCTCGCGATTTGGGCGGCGAGGTTTCTCGCACCGACCGCGGTGAATATGGCCGTACCGAACTCACTGTCGTGGCTGACGATGTGCTGTTCAGCGCCGCACAGCCCCGCACACAGTCGGTCTGGATGAGCCACTTTGACACCATTACCGTGCCGCCCGCTGGTGCAACGGTCACGGCGTCGACACCCGAAACGCCTGCAGCGGCCTATGAAGATGTGAAGAATCGTCGCTACGGCGTGCAGTTCCACCCCGAGGTCGTGCACACGCCGCATGGCCAGGAACTGCTTGAGCATTTCTTGTACGACGGTTGCGGCCTCGCGCCGTCATGGACGATGTCGTCAATCATCGATACGCAGGTCGAACTCATTCGAGCGCAGGTCGGAACTGGCCGAGCCATTTGCGGTTTGTCCGGCGGGGTCGATTCCGCTGTTGCTGCGGCGCTCGTGCACAAAGCGATTGGTTCGCAGCTCACATGTGTCTTTGTCGACACTGGCCTCATGCGCCTCGGCGAAGGTGAACAGGTTGTCGAAACCTTCCAACGTCATCAGGGTATTGAACTGATTCACGTTCGCGCCGGTGATCGTTTCTTCGAACGTCTCGCTGGCATCACCGACCCGGAAGAAAAACGCAAAGCAATCGGTGAACTTTTCATTCGCATTTTTGAAGACGCCAAGGGTGGTCTCGAAGACGCAAAGTTCCTTGTGCAAGGAACGCTGTATCCCGATGTCATTGAATCGGGCACCAAAGACGCGGCGAAGATCAAGAGCCATCACAACGTCGGCGGTCTTCCCGATGACATGGATTTCGAACTCGTCGAACCACTTCGGACGCTCTTCAAAGATGAAGTGCGCAAAGTCGGTACCGAACTTGGTCTTCCCGATGAAATCGTGTGGCGCCAGCCGTTCCCTGGCCCCGGTCTCGGTGTACGCATCATCGGCGAGGTCACGCCTGACAAAGTCGAGATGCTGCAAAAGGCCGACGCCATCGTGCGAGAAGAAGTGAAGGCCGCCGGCCTCGAACGAGAAATCTGGCAAGCGTTTGCCGTGCTTCCCGACATTCGTTCCGTCGGCGTCATGGGCGACGAGCGCACCTATGGGCACCCCGCAATCATCCGTGCGGTCACTAGTGAAGACGCGATGACTGCCGATTGGGCGCGACTTCCGTATGACCTGCTCGAGCGCATGTCCTCTCGCATTATCAACGAGGTGCCGGGCATCAACCGAGTGGCCTACGACATCACGTCGAAGCCTCCCGGCACCATTGAGTGGGAATAGCTAGGAAGTCCGAGTCCTCAGGTTCCCGCGAGTCGCGCAACAACCGGTGCAAAGGATTCGACGGCATCGGCGCCAACGGTGACGTACGACAGGCCGAAGCGTTCGCGACGTTCGACGATCGTTTCGCATAACTGATCAACGGTTCCGGCCAGCGCGTGTGGTGATTCCAACGCCTGCGCGCCGGTGAGGCCGAGTGCAGGCGCAACCATTTCGGCGAAACCTTCGCGATCATCGGTGACGACAGCCAGGTGCACACGCGTTTGCAGTTCAAGGTCGTCGTAACGATCGCCAGCAGCATCGGCGATCCACTGCAACTTCTCCTCAGTGGCTTCTGCCGTGGCGTTCGGGCCAGCTGTCGCGTCAATGACGCCAGCGGTGAGTGCAACATTTATGCCGATGATGTCGGCCTCGCGAGCAGCGATGCCCAGCACTTTCTTACCGCCGCCACCGATAAGAAAAGGAACGTTCGCTTGAAGTGGCTTTGGCGTTCCTTCGTGACCGGTGATGTC
>JBILIB010000173.1:0-4095 GCA_044350215.1 Acidimicrobiales bacterium | reverse complement strand
CATCTGGCCGCTAGCAAATTGACTACTTGCCTGGCCGACGGCAGCGCCGATGCCTGCCGGTGCCGTGAAGTCGTAGGAGGTCTGCGACTGAACCAATCCGAAGACAACGGAAGAAACAAGTTGTGCGCCTATGAAAACCAAAATCAGCGCGCCACCGCCGTAGGCGTACTTCTTCTTCGATGATGTTGTCGCTGTTGCCTCAGCTAATGCATCGCCAGGTTCGTTTGACGATTTCGAAAGAGCCTCGGTCGCTGGGGTTGGTCCACGACCGAGGAACCGACGAGAGCGATTCGGCGGATCCGAAGCGACGGGAACGCGCCCCTTAGGAACTCGCGCGCCTCCGGCCGGTCCATTCGTGCGTGATGAAGGAGCAGGCTTCTTCGGCTCGGATGCGTTGTCTGAGTTCTTTCCCGACTTGGCCACGGCGGCGAGGCTATCGGTCAACGGTCCACGAGTTGAACGGTGCCCAGCGATATCGTGAGGCGATGAAACGTTCGTGCGCTCGACCGGGGTGCAGCTCTCCGGCGACGGCCACGTTTGAGTACAACTACGGCGATCAAATGGTGCTCCTTGACGTCCTTGCCGACGAAGCCCACCCCGCCAATTACGACGTTTGCCGGCGTCATGCCGATTCAATGACCGTGCCAAACGGCTGGACTCTTGTCGACCGCCGACGCGGCCCCGCGTCGCTCGCTGGCCATCTCACTGCCCCCTAAGAGAACCTTTCGATCGGCCATGTCGGGGGCGATCGGGATTTTCCCAAACGGCCTCTAGGCTGCCGCCTATGAGTCCCGAAACTCCCACTCCTCCCTCAGGTTCTGGCGAAGGCCGCAGCAGCGGTCGATTCGGTGGCGACGGAGGTTGGCCTCGCTGGACAATTCTCGTTCTCCTTGCCGTCGTGGTTGGCGCTATCGGATTGCAGTTCATTGCCTCATCGGCACCAAGCACGAAGATTTCCTATGGCGAATTCATCGAAGACCTCAACAGCAACCAGGTCAAAGAGGCAACCTTCGATAACGCCAACGGAAATATTTCCGGAACCCTCAACGACGGTTCGCAGTTCTCAACCACTGGTCCGGTAAAGCCGACAGATGCCGATCAGGCGCTTTTCACCGAGAAGGGGGTCAAGTACTCCTCCCCTACTCAAAGCATTTGGGGCACCCTGATTCCCCTCCTGCTTCCTGTGCTTCTGCTCATTGGTTTCTTTGTGTGGATGCAACGACGCGCGTCCGGGCAGATGGGCGGAATTATGTCCATTGGCAAGAGCAAGGCAAAGACGTACTCCTCGGAACGCCCGGCGACCACCTTCGCCGACGTGGCCGGATATGACGGCGTCAAGCAGGACGTCACCGAAGTCATCGACTTCCTCAAGCATCCCGAACGATTCGCTGAAATTGGTGCCCGCATCCCGAAGGGAATCCTTTTGGTTGGCCCTCCCGGAACCGGCAAAACGCTGATTGCTCGCGCTGTCGCAGGCGAAGCCGGAGTTCCATTTCTTTCTGTCACCGGTTCAGACTTCATGGAGATGTTCGTTGGCGTTGGCGCCAGCCGTGTGCGCGACCTCTTCAACACCGCTCGAAAGATGGGCAAAGCAATTATCTTCATTGACGAAATCGACTCCATCGGCCGTAAACGCGGCGCCGGACTCGGTGGCGGTCACGATGAACGTGAACAAACGCTCAACCAAATGCTGTCCGAGATGGACGGCTTCGAAGTCACTACCGGCATTGTCATGATGGCGGCCACCAACCGGCCTGACATCCTCGATCCTGCTCTTCTCCGCCCCGGTCGATTCGACCGCCAGGTCGTAGTTCCTTTGCCGGAACTCGAGGATCGTCGCCAGATTCTCGATGTTCACATTCGCCACAAGCGGATCGACGCTGACGTCGACCTCGACCTTGTGGCTCGCGGCACTCCCGGCATGAGCGGTGCCGACCTCGCCAACCTTGTGAACGAAGCGGCACTGTTCGCCGTTCGCGAAGGTGCCACGGAAATTCATCGTCGCAACTTTGAAGAAGCTCGCGACCGCATCCTCATGGGCCAACGTCGTGACTCAATGGCCCTTTCTGACCAAGAAAAGGAAGCAATCGCCTACCACGAAGCTGGTCACGCTGTTTGCGCAGCCGTCCTGCCGACTGCCGACCCGTTACACAAAGTCACGATCATTCCTTCCGGAATGGCCCTCGGCGTGACGATGCAGTTGCCAATCGAGGAACGGCACATCTACCGACAGGACTACATCCAAGATATGCTGATCGTCCGCATGGGTGGGCGCATGGCCGAGGATCTCGTTTTTCATGTCGTTTCCACTGGAGCAAACAACGACCTCGTAGGCGCAACGGAACTTGCCCGCAAAATGGTGCGCGAATGGGGCATGAGCACTCGAGTCGGGCCCATGGCGTGGGGCTCACAGGGACAGGTTTTCTTGGGCGAAGACCTCATGCATACCCGTGACTATTCCGATGACACTGCCCGTGTCATCGACGAAGAAGTTGAGCGAATCCTGCGGCAAGCGCAAGAGAGCTGTCGTGAGGTGTTGACAGAAAATCGCAACGGCCTTGATCTCGTTGCTCGGGCGTTACTTGAGCATGAAACCATCGACGGCACCGAGGTCTCTCGACTTCTCGAATTGGCTCGCGCCGGTTCAACCTCTGCCAACCCCCATAACGGAACATCTGTGCCACTTTCACCGAGCGGAATCGAAGACGTTGTCGATGCTCCAGTGGACAATCCAATCGACGCGGACGTCACCGAGAATTAAGTCAGTCGTGGTTTTCGCAGGAACCGGGCGTTGAGCCCGGCTCTCTTGCTTCCGCTACCGCGGCCCAAAGGTCGGTAGCGGTTACAGGTCCAACAAAATGGCGCTGAACGACTCCGTCATCTCCAGCGATCAAGACCAGCGGGACTGCATCGATTCCGTACCGACGATGAATCTCAGCTTCGGCTACCGCTTCAAGTTCCTGGACACACACCGGACCGTCAGGACCCGAATCGAGATGCATCGCCCTCGACCAGACCCCGGCACAGGCATCGCAGGTAGATGAAGTGAAAACCGCTACAAGCCACGGCGCATCGGGGCGAGCAAAGTCGCGACGATCGAGTTGAACCGGGATGTTCCATTTCGTGTCCGCAGGCGCTGTGGGCTTCCGACGCTGGAGCACGAAAGCAACAACCACCGCAACACCCACCAGCACAACGGCAATGAGCAACCGGTCCATAATCAGCGAACAGTGGTTGTCGTTGCGCCGGCAACTGTCGATGGCGGCGCAACCGAAACTGTTGTTGTAACCGCTGCGCTCGTAGTTGTAGTTGCCTCTGGCACGGTGTCGTCGGAAGGAACCTCAGCGGCAACCGGTACTGCCTGGTCCGGCGTGAACACATTCACTAGGAGAGATTCAGAACCAAGCACAGGAAAGTCAGAAACCGTCATGATCTCGAAGGGTGTCGCTAACGCAATCCATTGCCCAACGACAACTGGTTGATCCGATTTGATTTCCAGCGATGCATCAACTTTGCCAGTTGTTGCCGAGGCAAGGTTCACTACGAGACGTTGGCCCGGCGCTATGCGAACAACCTTCGCCGTGGCAATAGCGAGCACAGAACCCTTTGAATGCGCCGAAATTGTCACTGTGGCAGTCTCAGTTGCGGATGGGTTTGCCACAGAGACAAGCGACGACGAAACCTCGGTCGTTGTCGCAATCGTTCCAAGCCAGTGCGTCGCAGCAAGCGGCACTCCCATCGTGAACGAGAGCCCTCCACCGGTTGCAGTGCGGGTCGCCCCGACAGAACGCTCTGCAACAATCGGCGCGCCGTTGGTCGAGCGCACAATGAGCCAACGTCCAACAGACCTAGGAATGCGCGGATCGACACCGAGATCGATCTGAGCAGACCGACGTGAAGCAACCTGAACAACAAACGGTTCAACACTTCCGTTTGTTGCCGGATCATCGAGCTGGACCTCGACCTGTACTTCAGTATCGGAATCGCCAGTGTTGAGAATGGAAACAATCTCACGAGCAGTTGTTGAGGCGGCGGTCGCAACCGGAAATGTCCAAATTGGCGACGTTGATGTCGCGCCAAGAACTGCCGTGAGCC
>JBILIB010000172.1:0-4113 GCA_044350215.1 Acidimicrobiales bacterium | reverse complement strand
ACTCATCTCGGTTCCGCATCGCCGGAAACGCTGACGTCATCACTTGGCGCAACGTTGTCGTCATCGCTGTCGCCGGCGCCATCGCCATCGCCATCGCCATCGCCATCGCCATCGCCATCGCCATCGGGCAGCGTGGGCCGCGGCCGACGCCAAGGCGCCAATTCGGGGAAGACAATGGGCCCAGCACGCCATAACAGAACAATGCCGACGAACCCGAGGAGTGTCACAAACCATGATCCCCAGTCGATGACTGACGTTCCGTAGCTCAGCGTGACGCTCTCAGAGGTCGGAACCACGACCATCAGGTTCGGCCCCACTCGCCAAGGCCCTTCGGCGCCACTGACCTTCCAATTTGGAAAGTACGAGACCTTCACGAGAATCGGCGTTCCCGGTTTGGTGACATCAAACGAGATCGTGTCGCGACCAATTTGCGTGTTTGTCACTGCGACTGGAGTTGTGGGATTCGCTGCCGGCGTCTCACCCTCGGAGATTCGCTGCCACTGCTTTGGTCCACCAGAAGATGGCCACACGTTCCAGGCCGTGGGATCCATATACCAAGGCGTCACGGCCTCGAGCCAGTGCTTCGGTGCAACACCAGTGAGTACCGCTGGATCGTTGTCGAGGGGCTCGATCAGCGGTGAATCCGAGACTTCAAAGACAACCCAAGGTCCTGATTGTGCGACCTGCTTCAACGCGGAATTTGCCTGACCGTAAGCGGTCATCTGCTCGGTGATCGCCATGTAGTACTTCACGCCGAGCATCTGCAGATGATCGATTCCGAGGTCGAACTGGGCCTGGTCAGGTGCGCCGGGAACGTAGGGAAGATCGCGCTGCGCGTTCGAAGCTCCGAAGGAAAGTTCGTCTTGATTAATGAAATGGAACGGGGTCGTTGACGATGCCTCGAAAAACAAACCTTCCATTGAGCCAATACAGCCATCAGTCCAAAACGGCAGCAGCATGAGTGCCATCGGTGTGCCGTACCGGTCATGCTGCTCTTCGTGCTCCCACATGGCGCGACCGCAACCATTGGTTTCACCCAGTGTGTCCATAGTCTGAACGATGTCGCGGTACTCCGGATAGGCCGGCTTTCCCTCGTATCCGCTGAAGTTCCAACGCGCCCAAGAAGGGATGAAACTCGATTCCTTCGTCGACAAGAACAACCAGTGGTACCGGCCATCGCCCTGAACGCCACCAAGTTCGATGTTGACTGGACCCAGCGAAATTTTCTCGGGCATAGCGCGCAGCGGCATTGCTATGACCGTTAGCCCTGCGAGTGCAGCAACAACGGCGGTCGCAACTGTTACCGACCTTCGCGGGGTGTCTGGATCGCGAGACAACAGAGAAGCAATTGTCCGAACAAGTTCCGCCACCCCAATTGCAGCAAGCAAATAGAGGCTGAGATACCAAAACGGCAGCAGCCTCGCATTCCACAGCTTGCCTTGAGGTAAGACGATGAATGCAATTGCAACAGCGCCCGCAAGAACGGCAAGAAAAACTCCGCCTCGGCGCTTCCATGCAATCGACATCACGAGTCCGAGTAACGCGAGAACAAGCACCCACTGAATTGGTGGCGAATTGACTAACTGAGGATCAAGGGTGCTTCTCTGGAAAAGCAGATCAGAGAAGTTCGTCTTCTTTTCCCAGCCCATGTCGTTCATGTAGCCAGAGCGTAAATAGAACGGGAAGAGCCACCATCCCATTAATGCGACTCCGACAACTCCGGTGCACGCCAACCACCAGACCCGCTTGAAGAACCCAGGTTTACGGGCGAGCGAGATCACGAGCCACACAATCGCTCCGCCGATTGCGAACAGGAACGGAATGAGGTGACACAGGCCCGTAAGCGCAAGGAGTACCGGAGCAATGACGCGCTGTCGCCCTGTTTCGAGTCCTCGCCCTACTACCCCGAGAAAGACGATCGCAAAACTCAGCGAAATCGAGAATGCAAATTCCCCGGCGAGCGTTGATGGAATGTTGCCGCCATAAATCGAAAACGATCGATCAAAGAGAAACGCAGTCGCTCCAACTGCGAGAAGCGGCGAAACCGGAAAAGGAAGACGAGTGAGACGACCGAATGCCCAACATGCGATCGGCAGAGTGAGTAGTCCACTGACCGCAACGAGTTTGAACGCGAGACCGTAAGGAAGGATGAAACTCAAAAGAGCGATCGCCAGCGACGGCAGCACCATGTAGAAGTGGTAAGCAGGAAATCCTGCGTACCAATCTTGAGTCCATCCCGTCACGCGGAACGATGGAAGCAAGTGGTCACGCATGTAGGCCGGGCCCCACACGTGCGCACCCATATCGCCACCAGCCGGAGTCGACGAAGAGAAAATGTCTGATGGGCTCAATTGCGCAAACGTGAACAACACACACCCAGCAACGATCGCAAGCGACACCCATGATTCGGGGCCCCACCGACCCAATGATTGAATGGCACGGCCCGCCGCATGCAGCGCCTGGACCGGGCGACTCAGCGGATCAATCTCGCGCCCGAGGCTGGCCACGACCGGATCATTGAGATCCGCCTCAGCCAGTGGCTGCACTCGTCGTGTAGAGAGGTTGTCCTCAGTCATGACTGGCCCATGCTGCCACTTGTATTCCTGAATTAGCCGTCAGGCCCGTCACGTCGGACCGAATTGAAAGAGAAGTCCAGCAGCAGCCACAACGTTGAACCCGACGTGTGCCCAAATTGCGGTTCCGATACGACCGCTTCGCCAGGCCATGAATCCGAGAATGACGCCGAATACCAACAATGCAGGGAACTGCAACGGCTGAAGGTGTGTGGAGGCAAAGAAGGCAGCTGCAGCGAAGATCGCCGCCCATGGGCCAAGACGGCGGCCGAAGATGCGCTGTGCCATACCTCGGAAATAGATCTCTTCCGCCACCGGCGCGCCTATCCCCACAATGAGGAAGACAAGCACAATCGACAAAGGATCACTGGCGCGATCGGTGAGCTCTCGGGCCGCAGCCGATACATCATTCACGCCAAGCAATGGTCGGAGCAGGAAGTACACGACCGGAACGAGGATCAACTGGCACGCCACACCAATTGCCAGCCCAACAGGCACATCGATTGGCTTCATTCGAAGGCCAAGGTCGGCAACAACACCCTTACCCTTCTTGATCGCAAACCAAATTGGCGCAGCACCAAGACCAAGCCACAACGGGATCTGCATAAGCGCAGTGAGCCATAACGGCGGCGGCACTGAAATCGCGAGCATCTGGCCGCCAGCAAACTGACTACTTGCCTGACCGACGGCGGCGCCGATGCCCGCCGGTGCCGTGAAGTCGTAGGTGGTCTGTGACTGAACCATTCCGAAGACAACAGAGGAAACAAGTTGGGCGCCAATGAAAACTAAAATCAGTGCGCCGCCGCCGTAGGCGTACTTTTTCTTCGACGATGTTGTCGCTGCTATCTCAGTTGGTGCTTCGCCGGATTCTGTTGAGGACTTCGACGGGACCTCGACCGCTGGGGTTGGCCCGCGACCGAGGAAACGGCGAGAGCGATTCGGCGGATTCGAAGCAACGGGAACTCGCCCCTTGGGAACCCGAGAGCCTCCGGCCGGCCCATTCGTGCGAGACGAAGGAGCAGGCTTCTTCGACCCGGATGCGTTGTCTGAGTTCTTTCCCGACTTGGCCACGCCGGCGAGGCTATCGGCCAACGGTCCGCAAGTTGAACGGGGCTCAGCGATAACGTGAGGCGATGAAACGTTCGTGCGCTCGACCGGGGTGCAGCTCTCCGGCGACGGCCACGTTTGAGTACAACTATGGCGATCAAGTGGTGATGCTTGATGTCCTTGCCGACGAAGCCCACCCCGCCAATTACGACGTTTGCCGGCGTCATGCCGATTCAATGACCGTGCCAAACGGATGGACTCTGGTCGACCGCCGCCGCGGTCCTGCTTCGCTCGCTGGTCATCTCACTGCTCCCTGAGAGAACCATTCCATCGGTCACGTCAGGGGCGATCGGGATTTTCCCAATCGGCCTCTAGGCTGGCGTCTATGAGTCCCGAAACTCCCACTCCTCCCTCAGGTTCTGGCGAAGGCCGCAGCAGCGGTCGATTCGGTGGAGACGGAGGTTGGCCTCGCTGGACAATTCTCGTTCTCCTT
>JBILIB010000171.1:0-4149 GCA_044350215.1 Acidimicrobiales bacterium | reverse complement strand
AATCCGCGCACCGAACGGGTTGCCGACCACGGCGCAAGACCCAACACGCGAAGTGTGCCGGGACGAACCACTGGTTCAATGGCAAGCAATCGACCATCTGGCGCCAAGAGCGCGTCGATTGCATTCAGCGAAGCGGTGAGATCGGGAAAGCGAATCAATTCGGCGACAGAGATGGCGATGTCCCATTGGCTTCCACCAGACGCGACTCCGTTGTCGATGGCCTCACGAAGAACGATCCGAGCGCCGGGATCGGAAAGGTCAAGAACGCGACCACTTGACACAGCCAACGCCTGAGCATGACGCCGGCCAAGTTCGGTTTCGACGGCTTTGGGGAACCGGCGCAGACTTTCGACGGTCACTGTTTTGCGGGTCGACACGGTGAGCACGCTAGTGGGGGCACCGATTGCGGCCGCCAGAGTCGGCAGTAAGCGCCGAAACCTACCCAGCGGTAACCTCTGTCGCTCTCCGGAATGGCCGGTGACCAGTGAAAGAGGAATGGCTGTGGCAATCGAACGAATCGGAATCATCGGATCCGGAATCATGGGCTCAGGCATCGCCGAGGTAGCCGCCAGTACAGGGCACACCGTGGTACTGCGCTCCCGTTCGATCGACAGCGCCAACGCGATGCTCGCTGGTTTACAGAAGTCACTCGCCCGCCAGGTCGAGAAGGGCCGCCGCGAACAAGCCGACGCCGATGCCATCGCCGCACGCGTCACCGCAACTGCCGATCTTTCCGACCTTGCCGATTGCGATCTCTTACTCGAATCGGTTGTCGAAGACCTCGATGTGAAATTGGCGCTGTTCCGTGAACTCGATGGCATCGTCAAGGCCGACGCCATCATCGCCACGAATACTTCGACGCTCCCGGTTGTTGAGATGGCCATGGCCACCAATCGTCCGGGTCAGGTGTGTGGCGTTCACTTCTTCAATCCGGCACCGGCAATGAGTCTTGTTGAAATCGTTCGCCCGATGACAGCCAACGACGCAACCATTGCCGCTGTCACTGCATTCGCACTGGCTTGCGGTAAGGACCCTGTTGAAGTTGCCGACCGCGCCGGCTTCATTGTGAACGCGCTCCTGTTCCCGTATCTCAACAACGCAGTCAAGTTGCTGGAAAACGGCGTTGCATCTCGCGATGCGATCGACACCGCAATGAAGGGCGGCTGCAACTTCCCGATGGGACCGCTGCAGCTCCTTGACCTTGTCGGGCTCGATACTTCGGTTGCCATCCTCGACGCGCTGTATGACGAATTCCGCGATCCGAACTTCTCTCCGGCACCGCGCCTTCGTCGCATGCTGACGGCCGGCCACCTCGGTCGGAAGTCGGGCATCGGTTTCTACGACTACCGCAAGTAAGCCCTCGTCATCGACGATGACCGATTAGTCGTGTTGCCTATCGCGCCACCGCATTCACAGTGGCAATTTCCCGAGCCCGATACCGCCGACGAGAGCGGTCTCGTTGCCATCGGCGCCGACCTCGAGCCAGGCACTGTCCTTGGCGCGTATCGAGCAGGAATCTTTCCGATGCCATTCGACAACGGACCGAACGTTGGGTGGTGGTCACCAGACCCGCGCGGAATTCTCCCGGTTGATGCACTGCGCGTTTCGCGATCCCTGCGACAGTCGATGGACCGTTACGACATCACAATCGATACAGCGTTTGATGAAGTTGTTCATGAGTGCGCCAATCCCGATCGCGATGGTGCGTGGATTACATCGGCCATTGACTCCGCCTATCGCGAACTTCACCGATTGGGATGGGCCCACTCGGTAGAGACTCGCGACAGATCGACAGGCGAACTCGTTGGCGGTCTCTATGGCATCCATATCGGCGGACTATTTGCAGGTGAGTCGATGTTTCATCATTCCCGAGATGCATCCAAGGTGGCGCTCGTTGGACTCGTCGAACATTTGCGCTTACGGGGCGTGAACCTCCTTGATGTCCAGTGGCTTACCCCGCACTTAGCCAGCCTCGGTGCGATCGAAATCCCCCGCGCCAAGTACCTGTCTCTCCTCGCGAATGCCCTGACTGTTCCCGTTCACCCCTTCACTTCAGAGGTGTCACCGTGACAAAGCAGCCGTCAGTGGGCGACCATAGGGATATGAGCTCTACCGCTTCTGGAGAATCGATTCGATCCGCCGATCGTCCGTGGATGATGCGTACCTACTCGGGGCACTCAACTGCGCGCGCATCGAACGAGCTCTACCGGACCAACTTGGCCAAGGGTCAGACCGGCTTGTCAATTGCCTTCGATCTTCCGACGCAAACCGGTTACGACCCTGATGATCCGCGCTCACGCGGCGAAGTCGGCAAGGTCGGCGTTCCCGTTGCCCAACTTGGCCACATGCGCGAACTCCTCGAAGGAATCCCCGTTGGCGGCATGAACACTTCGATGACAATCAACGCGACCGCAGCGTGGCTTCTTGCTCTCTATGTGGCCTATGCCGCAGAAAACGGTGTTGCTCCAAGCGAACTTCGCGGAACAACCCAGAACGACATCGTCAAGGAATACCTGTCCCGCGGCACGTACATCTTCCCGCCAGAGCCTTCGCGTCGACTCATCGTCGACATGGTTGCGTGGTGTTCGGAAAACATTCCGGCCTGGAATCCGATGAACGTCTGCAGCTACCACCTGCAAGAAGCGGGGGCCACGCCGGTTCAGGAAATTGCGTACTCGCTGGCAACGGCGATCGATGTTCTTGATGCAGTACGCGACAGCGGCCAGGTTTCTGCCGATCGTATGCCTGCGGTCGTTGCTTCTCTTTCGTTCTTCGTGAACTCGGGCATTCGCTTTGTTGAAGAAGTGTGCAAGGTGCGTGCGTTCACAAAAATGTGGGATGAAATCTGCCTTGAGCGCTACGGAGTCACCGATGCCAAGGCACGACGCTTCCGTTATGGCGTGCAGGTCAACTCACTCGGACTCACCGAAGCTCAGCCCGAAAACAACGTGCAGCGAATCGTTCTAGAAATGTTGGGCGTCACGCTTTCAAAAGATGCACGAGCTCGATCACTGCAGCTTCCCGCGTGGAATGAGGCCCTCGGGCTCCCACGCCCATGGGATCAGCAGTGGTCGCTCCGCATGCAACAAGTCCTCGCCTTCGAAACCGATCTCCTTGAATACGAGGACATTTTCAATGGCTCTCATGTCATCGAAGGACTCACCGATGAATTGATGACCGCAGCACGCGCTGAACTCGACGAGGTTCTGGCAATGGGCGGAGCGTTCTCCGCCATCGAAGAACTTAAGGGTCGCCTCGTTGCATCAAACACCGAACGCGTTCGTCGCATCGAAACTGGCGACCAGACCGTCGTCGGTGTCAACAAGTTCACCGAAGCCGCCGACTCACCACTTTCTAGTAATGAGTCAATTCTTCGCGTCGACCCCGCTGTCGAAGCACAGACTATTTCTGAGGTTGAAACATGGCGGAGCGCTCGCGACAACGCTGCCGTCGAAGCCGCTCTCACCGAGCTACGTCGCGTTGCCCTCACTGACGAAAACATCATGGGAGCAACCATTGCCTTGGCTGTTGCTGGCGGAACCACTGGCGAATGGGCGGGGGCGCTGCGCGAGGTTTTTGGCGAATACCGCGCCCCAACCGGCGTCTCAGCCACTGCTGGCGTTGGCGCCATGCCCGAAGATCTTCGAGCCGTCGCTGAACGAGTGAAGGCCATGACCGGTGGTCCTCCACGGTTCCTTGTGGGAAAGCCTGGCCTCGACGGGCACTCCAATGGCGCTGAACAGATCGCAGTCGCAGCGCGTGATGCCGGCATGGAGGTCATCTACCAAGGCATCCGCCTTACCCCAGCACAGATCGCAGCAGTTGCTCGCGACGAAGACGTCGATGTCGTTGGCCTTTCAATTCTTTCGGGAAGCCACATGCAACTGGTTCCCGATGTCGTCGAACGACTTCGGGCCGAGGGTGTGACGTGTCCCGTCATCGTCGGGGGAATTATCCCCGAAGATGACCGCCCCAAGTTGCTTGCGGCCGGAGTCGCTCGTGTCTACACACCGAAAGACTTCGAGCTCGGCCACATCATGAGCGATATCGCCGACCTCGTCGCCGAAACCAGAAACTAACGAACTCAATCGCCGAACTTAATCGTCGAGTTCGGCGATCACCTGTTCGGTATCGGCGCCCATAGGCCGC
>JBILIB010000002.1:0-41469 GCA_044350215.1 Acidimicrobiales bacterium | reverse complement strand
CCGAAAGGCGACGACTGCTTCACCGAACGTGCTCGCCGCGCCGCTTCTGGGGCCGACGTTGTGGTCGTCAACCTCCACTTGTACGGATTACATCTCGCAACCCATGGCGCCGTTCTCCCCGAACACGAAGTCGTCATCATTGACGAAGCGCATCAGCTAGAAGACATCGTTGCGGCGACTTCAGGCGTGGAAATTACGGCCGGGCGATTTACCGCGCTCGCCCGCAACGTCGCTGCGATCATCGCCGACCCCGACATCGTGCGCGATGTTGACGAACTTGGGTCACTGTGGCGCGACTCGCTCACCGAAGAACGAGGCCGCCGTATTCGCGGACAACTCGATGGCGAGCCAGCGAGAATCCTCACCCTTGCGCGAGCACGCATCGACAAAGCCATGGCCGCGCTTCGGGCTATTCCCGACGAAAGCAAAGGCGATGTCACTGCTCGTAAACAGCGGGCCATGCAGGCAGCCACGTCACTGATCGATGACATCAACTCATGCCAAGAAATCCGCGTCAGCGAAGTCGCTTGGATCGAGGGCAGCGAAGAATTCCCTGTACTCCGCATCGCACCCATCGACGTTGGCGAACTTCTCGACGAAACGCTGTGGACACAAACCACTGCCGTGCTCACTAGCGCAACACTTCCGCTTGCACTCCCCGTTCAACTCGGCATTCCCGAGACGCGATTTGAGCGTGTCGATGTTGAAAGCCCTTTCGACTACCCCGAACAGGCACTTCTCTATTGCGCAGCGCATATGCCTGATCCGCGAAGCGCCACCTTCGACGAGGTGATGCACGATGAACTTGAGGTGCTCATCACCGCAGCAGGCGGTCGAACAATGGCGCTGTTCACGAGTTACCGAGCACTCAACCTCGCAGTAGAAGCCTTGCGCGATCGCGTCGACGTCCCGATCCTGGGCCAGGACGATTACCCAAAGCCCGCTCTCATCGAGCGATTCACCGAAGATCCAGCATCGTGCCTGTTCGCAACCATGGGCTTTTGGCAAGGCGTCGATGTTCCCGGAGCAACTCTCAGCCTCGTCACAATTGATCGACTCCCCTTCCCACGCCCCGATGATCCACTTCTTCAGGCCCGTCGCGAGCGCGCACGGGCCGACGCGTTCAAAGTTGTCGACATTCCCCGCGCTACAACACTTCTCGCTCAGGGAGCCGGGCGCTTAATCCGCAGCACGAGCGATAAAGGTGTCGTTGCGGTCTTTGATCCCCGTATGGCGAAAGCCAATTACCGTTGGGATTTCGTGAACTCGCTTCCACCAATGAAGCGCACCAAAGACCGGGTTGAGGTCGAAGAGTTCCTCAAGGCTCTCAACAAAGAGAGTTAACGCGCCTCAGAACCCCAAACGGTCAAGGGCGCCAGCTTTACGCTGCCAGTCCTTATCGACCTTCACGAACAGTTCGAGATAAACGCCTTCGGGAAGTTGTTCACGAACTGCGATACCGACCTTCTTGAGCACCGAACCTTTGTGGCCGATCACGATGCCCTTTTGCGATTCGCGCTCAACGAGGATCTCGCAACGAATGCGGGGCCATTCCCATTCGACAACGCGAGTCGCAATCGAGTGAGGAAGTTCATCGTTGGTTACGGCAAGCAACTGCTCGCGAACCAATTCGGCCACCCAGAACGCTTCGGGCACATCGGTAACCATGTCGTCGGGGTACCAAAGTGGACCCTCAGGAAGGCGCGACACGATTTCGGTCAGCAATCTGTCGACGCCTTCGCCAGTAACGGCAGAGACTGGGAAGTAGGCCGAGACGTCGATCTGGTCCGCGGCGCGTGCCAATTGCGCGACGACGTCGTCGGGAGACGCGATGTCGGTCTTATTCACAACAACGATTGCGTTTGACGGAACTTTCTCGGCAACGAATCGATCGCCCGGACCGATCGGCGCTGTCGCATCAACTACGAGACACACGACATCGACACCGGTGGTCATTTCGGAAGCAGACTTATTGAGTCGCTCGCCCAATAACGTGCGCGGTCGATGGATGCCGGGGGTATCGACGAAAACGATCTGCGTATCGGGACGATTCAAGACGCCACGAATCTGCGTTCGAGTGGTCTGCGGTTTGTCTGAGGTGATCGCCACCTTCTGGCCGAGGATGGCGTTCAGAAGTGTCGACTTACCCACATTGGGCCGGCCGACGATGGAGACGAATCCGGACTTCACTCGGGCAACCGCTCGATCCTCACCATGCCGATACGACGTCCCTTCACCTGTTCTGCTCGAAGACGGAACTCGCCTTCTGTTGTACTTTCGCCTTCGGAGGGTACGTGGCCGAGCAGGTGAAACATAAGACCACCAATAGTGTCCCAATCGCCTTCGGGGAATTCCGCACCCACAAGCGAACTCACTTCGTCGATTGACATGCGGGCCTGCACTCGCAGATGACCACCCGGAAGACGTTCGACCATCACATCCTCGCGATCGAACTCATCAACAATCTCGCCGATCAGTTCCTCAATGAGATCTTCAAGAGTGACTAATCCCGCGGTGCCGCCGTATTCGTCGATCACGACGGCCATATGGGCTTTGCGTACTTTCATTTCCGCCAGCAATTCGGAAATCCGCTTGGTCTCGGGAACAAAATACGCGCGACGGGCAAACCGGGACACTGCAACCGCATCACGACCAGCACGTGAGGCTCGCACTAAGTCCTTGACGTAGGCAATCCCCGTGACGTCATCGATACCTTCGCCATAGACCGGCACTCGGCTTCGACCGGCCGCAAGAGCCGCTTCAAGCACTTCAGCAACGGTCAGCGCATTAGACAGCGCCAACATGTCTGGTCGAGGCACCATCACCTCACGACAGATCGTGTCGCCGAATTCGATGACCTGTTCGATGAGTTCGCGTTCTTCTTCTTCAAGAACGTCGGCAGACACCGCTTGATCGGCCAAGGCAAGAATTTCCGCTTCCGAGACGAACGGTCCTTGTTTCAGACCCTTTCCCGGAATGATCACGTTGGTGAGGCCGATGAGAGCTTTTGCGATCAGTTTGAACGGCCAGAATCGGGTCATCCACCAAACGATGGGCGTGGCAAGACGAGACGCACGTTCGGTGTGCTGAACCGCCCAAGTTTTTGGAATGGCTTCAGCGACAACAAACACCACAACCACATTCACAAATGTGGCGAGCACGAGTCCCCAAGCACCAAAGAGACTGTCAGCCACCAGACCGACCAACGTTGCTTGGACCAGCTGACAAACAAGCACCACCAAGAGCACAACATTGAGAAATTCCTCTGGGTGGGAAACAAGTCGCAAAATCCGCTTTGACCCAAGGCCTCCCTTTTCGGAAATCGCCTGTGCTTTTGAAACCGATATTCGCGTCAGCGCTGTTTCGGCCAGTGACAAAAAAACTGAAGCCAGAAGCAAAACCACGATCACAAAGGTCATCCATGCATCAGCTGTTGTGAATCTCACCGCAACGACGTTCATCATCATTTACTCCTGACTCATGCCCATGGATCGGCGGCAAGCGGACCGTAATGTGCCGCTAACAGTTCTCGTTCTCGCGATTGCATGTCGAGACGTTCAGCTTCCTCGGCATGATCCATGCCGAGCAGATGCAAAATGCCGTGCACCACGAGCAGCGCGACTTCGTCGTCGAACGAACCAGCGTGGGTTGGTGCGTTCCGTTCGGCAACCAAGGGACAAATCACAACGTCGCCAAGCAGAAGTGGAAGATCTTCCGGATCATTCTCGATGCGATCGGGTCCCGGCCCACCCGCGTCGGGCCAACGGCCAGGCTCATTGGGGTCGCCATCGATTGGAAAGGACAGCACGTCTGTCGGGCCGTCGGCTTCCATGAAACGTTTGTTGAGATCACCAATGGTTTCCTCGTCGACAAACATCACGGAAAGCTCGGCCTCGCCTTCAACGCCTTCATCGGCCAACACCGCCAACGCTAATTGCTGCCACTTCTCGACCAAGATCGGCAATGCCGCCTGTTCATCGGAAACGAAGACGGTGACGACACCCTCGGCGGGACCGCGTCGCTTCAAACGGCGACGACGAGGAGGCTCATTCAAGGCTTTGGTGCGTTCTCGTACGCGCTCACGATGTCCTGCACGATGCGATGACGAACAACATCGCCAGCGGTGAGCTTGACCCATTCGAGCCCATCGATACCGGAAAGGATTGGTTCAAGTTCGAGCAAACCACTTCGGCCACCCTGCAAATCGATCTGGGTGGTATCGCCGGTAACAACAACCTTCGAACCAAAGCCAATACGAGTGAGGAACATCTTCATCTGTTCCGGTGTCGTGTTCTGCGCTTCATCGAGAATGATGAATGAACCGTTCAGCGTGCGGCCACGCATAAACGCAAGCGGCGCAACTTCCACTGTTCCTCGTTCCAACATGCGCTGTGCACCTTCTGCATCGAGCATGTCGTAGAGCGCGTCGTAAAGGGGGCGAAGATACGGATCGACCTTGGCCATCATGTCGCCAGGCAAGAAACCCAGCCGCTCCCCTGCTTCAACGGCAGGACGAGTCAGGATGATGCGGTCAACTTCTTTGGCCTGAAGTGCTTGCACGGCCATTGCAACGGCAAGCCAGCTCTTTCCGGTACCAGCAGGACCAACGCCGAACGTAACGATGTTTTTGCGGATGGCGTCGATGTAGCGTTTTTGTCCGCTGGTCTTGGGACGCACCATGCGACCACGAGCACTGCGCAACACATCGGTGGAGAGGACTTCGCTCGGACGCTCGTCGGCTTTCACCATTTCAATACTGCGGCGAACTGACACGGGCTCGAGAACCTGGCCCTGCTGAAGAAGAACAACAAGTTCCTCAAACAGCTTGCCCACCGTTCCGGCTTGGTCGCCCGACACCGTGATCTCGTTGCCGCGCACATGAACGTCGACCTCGGGAAAGGCATCTTCAATAAGTAGAAGCAACTCGTCGCGCTGACCGAGAAGACCGGCCATCAGGTGGTTGCCGGGAACATGGACGTTGACGTTTGTGCTGGGCATCTGACTCGTAATCCTAGAAGGGCCGGACGGCTCATCCCCCATGGAGGCCCATCCTGCATGATCGGGAGGTGGACGCCGTTACCGATCCCGCCCTTCGTCAGTTGCTTGACTCCGCCCGCAGCGCTGATTCCTCCCGATCTCGCGCTGGATTCAGCGCACTCCATCGGCACCGAGGCGAGGATGCAACGCTCATTGGGCTGTTAGCCAACCTCGCCGAATGCAATGCATTTGTGGCGCTCACAACAAAGAATGGAAGCGAACGCCGCGGAACCATCATCACCGTGGGGCCCGGGGGGATAGAGCTCGCCACGAGTTCATCAGTCACCACCCTGATTCACACATCCTCAATTTCGTCGGTACGGAGCGCCACTCGTCTGCATCTCGACGGCGACGGCGCACCTCAGACTTTGCACTCGTGGCCCACCCTTCTGGCGTCACGAATCGATCGTGACGATCGACTCTCGGTCGCGATCAGCAACAATCACATTTCAGGAACCGTGCGAAGCCTCAGCCGCTCGCTTCTCGTGCTCACTACTCCCGACAGCGGTGTGTTCTACGCGGTCGTTGATGCAATTGATGAAGTTTCGATCAGCGTTCCTGGTGGAATTCGACACGACTGAACAAAGACATCGACATCGTCGCGCTTCAGACGGATGACGCGACCAAAGCGGTATGCCGGGAGGCGACCCTCATCAATGAATCGGTAGAGGGTACGCGGCTGCACCCCGAGATAGTCCGCTGCATCAGCGGTGCTCATCCAGTCGATCGTTTCACTCATCAGGCTCGTGAAGGTACGCGAATAGTCCGATTGAAGAAATGGGCCAAGCGACCTCTTCCCACCCAACATCGTTCTCCGTACCGTGCGGCCCCCACCACAAGCAACAGGACCGGAGAGCAAACGAGATGCGTCATTCCCACACAATATCCCCTGAGGCTCAGTCAGAAACTCCTCACGCAACGCTTCGTCGATTGAACATTCGAGTCCCGCGGAAACCGAATAGTCGGACAATTGTCGGGGGTCTCCTTGTAAGCACTGCCGCTCTTGCCGCATTCCTCGCCGTCTCCGGAGCAGGTAGCTCCCCACAGCAATCAGTCGTCATATCCCGCCGAGCGCTTGCTGCCGGAGAACGACTCGATAGTTCAACGCTTGCGACTACATCTGTCGATGCGCGCACAGCTGAACTACTCCGCTCGTTTCTCTCGGTCGACGCGCTCGCGGGTGCTGTTGCCCTCGCTCCAATCGGAGAGGGAGAGCTCGTTCAACGCAGTGCAGTCCTCACCGAAGGACCAACAGAACCAACACGTCAGTTTTCCTTTCCAGTCGATCGCGATAGAGCCCTTAACGGCGACCTCCGACCAGGGGAACGAGTTGACGTCTTGGCTACGTACGGTTCCGGCAGCGACGCGACCACCACTGTTCTCGCTCGAGACGCAAACGTCATTCGCGTAACCGACGCGAAATCAGGCAGCCTCGGATCCTCCGGAAAACTCATCGTCACTCTCGCCCTCACATCTGCTGACCAGTTGCTCGACGCAGTTCACGCCGCTCAGGTTGCGTCAATCACCGTGGTGAGGTCCACCCTTGCCGGCGAGACTGTCGGCACCCGGTCAGCGGTAACGGGCCCCCTCGCTCGCGTAACAGCAGGTCGATGATGCGCGACGAACACTTTGTCGTCTTAGGCGTGGCCCGCCCACGCACAACTTGGTTGACCGACATCGGACGCTGGGCGAATTCATCAATGCTCCCTATTGAATTTATTCGATGTGTCTCCATCGATGAGGTTCGTTCGCGCCTTCATTCTGATCGTCGATTCTCCGCCGTTCTGCTTGGAGAGGACTGCACCGGAGTCGACCGCGACGTCATCGAAACTGCACGAGATGCGGGATGCGTTCCGATCGTCATCACCGACTCCACCCCTCGACGCGATTGGCTGGCGCTCGGTGCCGCCGACACCTTGAGCCAACCGGTCACACCGCACCACCTTCTCGCTGCCCTTCGTGATCACGCGATTGGGGTTGATCACCGATCACGGGTACGCCCGCTTGAAACCTCCGTTGACTCGTCGCCAACCGGGCGCCTCATCGCAGTTCTCGGTCCAGGCGGATCAGGAACATCCACCACCGCTATGGCGATCGCATCACACCTCGCTGCGCAACCCTCGAGACGCCACGAGTCGACCCCAACTCGAGTCGGCCTCATCGATGCGAGCCTCAACGCAGACCAAGCCCTTCTCCATGATCTCGGCGATGTCGTTCCCGGGCTCCAAGAACTTGTTGATCTCCATCGCACTGCGAATCCAACTAGTGACGAGGTCCGAAGCTTCTTTTGGTTTAGCCCCCGACACGGATATGACGTCCTCCCCGGACTACGTCGACATCGCGATTGGTCCACCCTCCGCCGTCGCGCGACCCTGGCTGCATTGGCATCGATCCATCGCTCGTTCGACCTTGTCGTCGCCGACTCCGATGCCGACTTTGAAGGCGAATCTGAAACCGGATCGATCGATATCGAAGATCGCAATTTGCTGGCTCGAGAACTCGCAAAAAATGCCGATCTTGTTGTTCTCACCGCTCGAGCCGGAATCACCGGATTGAATCGAGCGCTTCATGCCCTGCGCGAACTCGCGGATCTTGGCGTCGAGACCAATCGAATTCTTCTGGTCATTCTCGGAGCACCGCGTTCCACTCGACACCGATCTGAACTCTCACGAACGATTCTGCGTCTCTTCGATGAGACCGTTCCATCACACTCGCTGCCGATACCGGTGATGGTTCCGCTACGTCGCGATCTCGAACCATTCCTTCACGACGGAACTGCTCCCCCACGATCAGCATTCGGCTCCATCACTGCCGCAGTCTCCGATCGCCTCCAGCAGATCGAGCCACGCGACCCCCGACCGTCATTTCAGGCCGCGCCTATTGCCATCATTCCGGGCCACCTTGGGAGGACTGCATGAGAACCACCCCACTTCTCGATATCGAGACAGCGGTACAAGCTCGCGCCAAGGAATCTGCCATCGATCTCTCGAATCCTGGCGGACACGAACAGTTACGCGCCCTCATCGACGATGAGTTGCGACGCTGGGAGGACGACGTTCTCCGCGGCCGCAGATCGCTTGTGATCACCAATCCGGAAACCCTCGCTGCGCGCGCATGGCGAAACCTCGTCCTCTACGGCCCACTTACTGATCTCCTCAACGACGCTGACGTCTGGGAGGTCGAAATCAACGCTCCCACCGAAATCTTCGTAAAGCGTCATCGTGGATCAAGCGGGTACCACCATGAAACCTTCCATGACGACGAGCATGTCATCCGAACGCTCACCAAACTCCTCGATGACTCTTCGACGAGCCATCGCAAGCTCGATGCCACTGAGGGTCTTCAAGACGCTCAGCTTGACGATGGCTCACGACTCCACATCGTCCACGGCGACCTTGCTCGTGGTGGCCACCTCATGGTGAACATCCGTCGTTTCACTGGCGTGCCATTCACCCGACTCGATCAACTCGTCACCACCGACACCCTGAGCAACAACGCAGCGGCCTTCCTTGCCGCGGCGATTCGATGCGGCACAACAGCACTCTTTGCCGGCGCACCCGGATCCGGAAAGACCACTCTCTTATCGTGCTGTTTGGGCGAACTTGATCCTTCCAAACGTGTTGTCATCGCCGAAGAAGTCTTCGAGGTCGATGCGCCACTCCCAAATGTTGCGAGTATGCAAACGCGTGCCGCGCGCACCGATCGACCTGCTGTCGATCTCCGCCGCCTCGTGGCCGGGTTTCTGCGCATGGCTCCTGATGTCGCTGTCGTTGGAGAGGTACGCGACAGAGAAGCACTTCCACTCCTCCTCACGCTGTCATCGGGCATCAAGGGCTACACGACGATTCACTCAGCAAACGCTCGAGGTGCGCTCTCGCGATTGAGGTTTCTCGCCGAACTTTCCGATGCAGGATCACTCCCTCACGGAGCACTCACAACTCTTGTCTCCGATGCCATTGACCTCGTGGTCTTCAGTCAGCGAACGCCAAACGGCCCTCAGGTAAGCGAAATCATCGCCGTTGAAGAACAACTTGTTGACGGTTCAAGCGGAGCATTCACCGTCACCGATCTCTATACCCGTCAGTCACACTCTGAACCGCTGGTCTGGACAGGCCTGCTCCCGCAGCGTCTTTCGAACACATTCACATCATCCGGAAGCGATCTCGGATCGGTTCTCCGATGACTGCACTTTTCCTTGCATCGATAACTGGCTATGGCGTCCATCTCCTCTACACCGCCCGCGTTCTCGGTTGGTCCGGTGTCGGCCCCGCCCCCAAAAGTTCGGAGCCGAAGCGAAACCGACGCTCGAGCGCCGAGTGGATGACCCAAGCCGGTCTCGGATCTGTTGGCCCAGGCGAGTTCATGATTGCAATCAGTTCGATGTTCCTCCTCGGGGCCCTGCTCGCTCTTGCGCTCTTTGGCTCACCCCTTCCCGCAATCACCGCGGGAATCTTTGGAGCATCGTTTCCACTTGCGGCCTATCGGCAGCGTCGCCGAAATCGGCTCGCAATCGCGCAAGACGCATGGCCGCGAATGATCGAAGAACTTCGACTCCTCACCTCTTCCGTCGGCCGTTCGCTTCCGCAGGCACTTTTCGAAGTTGGCGGAGCTAGTCCCGAGATCATGCGACCAGCATTCAGCGCAGCACAACGCGAATGGATGCTCACCACCGACTTTGAAAAGACGCTTCGTGTACTGCGCGATCAACTCGCCGACTCCACCTGCGACGCAACCTGTGAAACGTTGCTCATCGCGCATGAACTCGGCGGAACCGGAATCGATCGCCGACTTGCAGATCTCGCACAAGATCGCCGTGACGATGTCGCCTACCGCAAAGACGTTCGAGCTCGTCAGTCCGGCGTCCGCTTTGCTCGGCGATTTGTGCTGCTCGTTCCGCTCGGCATGGCCGCCGCCGGAGTCGCAGTCGGAAACGGGCGGAGCGCGTACACCACACCTCTCGGGCAACTCGCAGTGCTTAGCGCTCTTGTCATCATGGCCGTTTGCTGGCGCTGGGCCGGTCGGATGTTGCGCCTGCCAAGCGAAGATCGGGTGTTCGCGTAATGAAACAGCCAATCGCCCTTGCACTGCTGTTCGCCTGGCTCGGTCTCACACTGCTTCTCGGCCAGTTGCGATGGTTCCGACGACGTCCACTCATCGAACGAGTACGCCCCTATCTCTATGGTCTCTCACGTCGCACCGAAACCGACGAAGGCAACGCAATCCTCCGGATTCTCGGTCCACTTGCCAGAGATGCCGGAGCCGCTGTTGCAAAAATTTTCGGGGTCAACGAAGAACTCGGTGCGCGCCTTGAGCGGATTCATAGTTCGTTCGATTCCACTGCTTTTCGCCTTCGGCAACTCGGCTGGGCAACTGCTGCACTCTGCACTGCGGTCCTCGTCGCTGTCGCGACCACACCTCCTACTCCTTTCTTCCTTCTCCTTGTCGCAGGAGCGCCGACTCTTGCCTTTCTGATTGTTGAATCTCAACTCTCACGACGATCAAACGATTGGAAACGCTCGCTTGTCCTCGAACTCCCGATTGTCAGCGAACAACTCGGGATGATGCTCTCGGCGGGTTACTCGCTGGGCGCCGCCCTTCAGCGTGTTTCTAGGCGCTCAAACGGATCTATCGCGCAGGATCTCCAGCGAGTACTCACTCGTATTCAACACGGAATCGATGAAAACACCGCTCTTCGAGAATGGGCCGCCACCGCCGATGTGCCCGCAGTCGGAAGGCTCGTTGGTGTCCTCGCGTTGAATCGCGATGCTGGCGACCTCGGACACCTGATTACCCAAGAAGCTCGCGCGGTTCGTTCCGAGGTCCATCGAGACCTTGTCGAAATCATCGAAAAGCGCAGTCAGCAGGTGTGGATACCCGTCACGGTCGCGACGTTGGTGCCTGGTCTCCTCTTTCTCGCCGTCCCTTTCACAGAAGCACTCCGCCTTTTCACCACCACGTGATCGATTGCCACAACTCCTCATTCGGATCCCCAACCATCAAACAAGGAGCAGTAATGCAACAAGACATCCACAAAGAATCCGTCGCAAACGGAGCGACCGCTCCCTCACCAAAGCGTCGCCGATTGAAGGGTGATCACGGTGAAGGTGTGATTTCCGCCGCTATCGCGGTGCTGATCATGGCTTTTCTGGGTGCAGCGATGTGGATCGGCTTCCAACAAATGTGGAAAGCGACTGAGGCAACGACAAACGAAAAGATCATGCAGATCGGTTCCGAGTGAGCCAGATTCGAGCGCGCCGCTCAGACAAGACCGGCCCCGAAACTGGGGCTGGTCTTGTTTCCACAATTGCTGGACTCCTCGTCTTCCTCTCCCTCTTACTTTTCGCAACACAAACGCTGATTGCGCTGTACGCGCGATCAGCAACAACAAGTGCCGTCTACGAAGGAGCTCGACTCGTTGCGGGAGCCAGAACACCACATGATGAATCGCCAATCCCCGAAGAAGCTCGATCCCGCGCCGAATCAACTATTCGCTCTCAACTTGGTTCATTCGGAAGTCGGATCGAGCTCGACTGGTCCACGACGACATGGGACACCGTTGCAGTAACGGTTCGAGCCCGTCCCCCCAGCTTCCTCTGGGACAGCTTGAGAGGGAATGGCGCCCCACGAATTGAACGAACAGTCCGAGTTCGAGTGGAGCAAATGCAATGAGGCACCGACGTCTTCGTGGCGACCAAGGACAGGTCGGTGGCATTGAGGTCATTCCATTCGGAATTCTCACTTTCGTCATCGCCATGCTCGTCGTCGCTAACGCATGGGGCGTTGTTGACGCCAAACTGTCAACAACAAGTGCCGCACGTGAAGCCGTCCGTACATTCGTCGAGGCTCCGAATGAAGAGACAGCGCTGTTCCGTGCGGAGTCAGCCGCACAACAAGCCCTCTCTGGCCATGGCCGGAGCGCGGGCGCTACCTCGATTTCCATTTCCTACGTAGGCGAACGTGGTTGGTCGCGATGCAACCGAGTCAAGGTCACTGTTCGCCACCCAGTCCACGCACTTCGAGTTCCTATCATCGGCGGCTTCGGTCAAGGATTCGCTGCAGTCGCATCGGCAAGTGAAGTCATTGATCCGTTTCGAAGCGGGATACCAGGAGACGCCAAATGCTGAATTTTTCTCACCCACGGTTACGGGGTGAAAATGGAACTGTGCTCATGCTCATGCCCGCCGCAGTGCTCATTATTTTTGTGCTAGCGGCGATCACCGTTGACCTCACCGCCGTTCGCGCTGGGCAACAAGATCTCTTGGCTGCTGCAACTGACGCAGCGAATGACGCTGCGACCGCAGGGCTCGATGAGGCCGCTCTTCGATCGGGACGGGGCTTCGAACTTGACCCCTCTCGAGTTTGGCTCGTCGCAGTCGACGCTTTGGCCACCAAAGGCATCCTCGACAACCTCTCGTCAGGACCCGATGTCACAATCAACTACGACGGTTCAGTCACGGTCTCTCTTTCCAAACGGGTGCCGCATCTCTTCGCTCGTGCCCTGCCAGGTGCGCCGGACGACAAACTTGTACGGGCGACTGCGACCGCCACCGTGCAACAGCGCTAATTCCCGGCCTTTCTCCTTTATCGTTTCGTAAATCCCCCCTCCCTCGCCGTAAGTTCATTCCCAATGTCTGGGGAGCATGAGTTCACATCTGAGGAGGAATTCCGCGGCGAGGCCGAGGAAGCTCTCGTTGATGGCGACCGAGCACTCGATGCCGAGGAGATCAGCGCGGTTCGGGCCGTCCTTCGAAATCGCGACTTCCGCACGATGTGGCTCAGCAGTCTGGGTTCCACAATCGGAACTTGGATGCAGAACGTCATTCTTGCGGCGTTCGTCTACACCGTTACCAAAAGCGCGTGGCTGGTCAGCCTCGTCGGGTTCTGCAACCTCGTACCCCAACTTCTCTTTGCGACCTTCGGTGGAATCATCGCCGACACGTTCAACCGCAAGAAGTTGATCTTCTGGTTATCGCTTGAACAAATGATCGGGTCGCTCGCTATCGCATGGATTGTGCGAACCACTGATTTCTCTGAGCCTGCACTTCTTCTCGCCGTCTTCGCCGTTGGAACTGGCGCTGCGCTTCAAGGCCCGGTGTTTCTTGCCGTTACTCCTTCACTCGTTCCACGCGAGCACCTCGCCGGCGCAATTTCGCTGAACTCCGTAAGCATGAACGTGTCTCGAGTGGTTGGCCCTGCAATTGGCGCAGTCCTCTACGTGTGGATCGGCGCATCGTGGGTTTTCGTTCTAAATGCGGCGACCTACGTGATCATCATGGTCGGCGTCACTTATGTGAAGGTCCCGACGTTCGAGCGCAAAGTTGGCGAAAGCAACCTCGACCGATTGGTCGGAGGCTTCCGTTATGTGCGCCAAGACCCAGTCGTCTTCCGCGCGGTTCTCACGGTTTTCATGTTCTCAATGCTTTGCATGCCCTTCGTCGTCCTCTACCCGGCAATCGCATCGGTTGATTGGGGCGTTTCAACGAAGTCAACGCTGTACGGACTGCTCTACGCCACTTTCGGACTGGGTGCAGTTATCGGCGCCCTCTCAGTGGGCACCTTTCTTTCTCGCTACAGAATCGAACATGTACTTCGAGTCTCCTTTGTCCTCTTCGGTGTTTCGCTCGCCGCCTACATCACGATCAGGGGGCCAGCGCCTGCCTTCCCCATCGGCTTTCTCCTCGGCTTCTTTTATTTCGTTCTCGTCACATCGCTCTCGACGATCTTCCAGTCCCGACTCGATCACTCCATTCGTGGTCGAGTCAGCGCGGTGTGGATGATGTGTTTCGGCGGAACTGTTCCGGTTGCCGGACTTCTCGCCGGCTGGCTCGTGAGTTACTCGAGCGTAAACACCGTCGTCTACTTCGGCGCAGCATTCGCCTTGTTCCTTGCATGGTTCGCTGACCTTCGTCCCCCGGAAGAACGAACGCCGTTACGAGAAACTCTTCGTCGGTAACTGCTCAGTCAGCGAGTAACGCTGCGGCAAGACGTTCAAGCCCAGCGATACGACTGCCCTTCACCAAAACCGAATCCTCTGCACCCAAGTCACCGAGTGCGATAAGCGCGTCATCGATAGTGGCCACTGTTTGTGCAGCTGAACTTCCGTAACCGTCGGTACCGAACGCAATCAATCGAATGCCGAGTTCGGAAGCAACCGCCGCCACATGGGCGTGTGCTGCTGCGCTCTCGTCTCCGAGTTCCGCCATTGGTCCGAGCACTGCGTGATGGCGTGCCGTCGGCAACTGAACCACCGCACGAAGCGCCGCTTCCATCGAAGCTGGTCCGGCGTTGTAGGCATCGTTCAACACACGAGCACCGGAATGCGACACATGTAATTCCATACGCCAGGGCGAAAGCACAGCCTGTTCGAGGCCGTCCACAACTTCAGCCATGGGGACATCCCACAACAACGAAAGTGCGGCCGCAGCGAGAGCGTTACCCACGTGATGAACGCCACGAACGCCCAATCGGATCGGAGCGGTTCCCCATTCGGAGTGCAGATCAAAACGCACGAGAAGATCGTCGTCAATGACGATGTTAGTGGCGTGCACGTCGCCACCCGAGAGTCCAAAAGTGATCGTGCGCGCTGCGGTGCGGTGCGCCATCGCGACAACGCGTGCATTGTCGGCGTTCAGCAGTGCAACACCATGAGCAGGAAGTGCTTCAACAAGTTCTCCCTTCGCGCGAGCGATGTCATCAAGCCCACCCATGAATTCCGAATGGGCCAATTCGATCGACGTCACAATTGCAACGGTTGGCTGAGCGATCGCACACAGGTCAGAAATATGGCCATCGCCGCGTGCGCCCATTTCCACAACCGTCACTTCAGTGTCAGACGACGCGTTCACCAACGTGAGTGGCACACCAAGTTCGTTATTGAAACTTTTCTCGTTAGCAGTTGCGACATACCGACGAGCCAGAATTGCCGCAGCAAGATCCTTACTTGAGGTCTTCCCGACCGATCCGGTGATACCGGCGACACGATCCGGCAGACGACTCCGCGCAGCAGCCCCCAACGCGCCAAAGGCCGCCTCGACGTTGGCGACTTCGATCGTGGTGAGCCCGTCGATGGTTCCTCGGGAACTGAAGGTCGCCGTCGCTCCACCCTGTCGGGCTGCGTCAATGAAGTCGTGGCCGTCACGCTCGCCACGAACAGGAACGAAAAGTTGGCCAGGTCGAATCAGGCGAGAGTCGAAGTTGGCGCCATCGACGATGACATCGGGCCCGGAAAGAGTTCCGCCCACGGCGGCGGCGATGTCTGCGGCCCGAAATTCCACGGTGCCACCCTACGGGACGTCAATCGGGTCGACGGTCGCCGAACTACGGTTCTTCCCATGCATGGCCCGGATCGCACCCGTCTTGTCGTCTTGTTTGGCGGCCAATCCGCTGAGCACGACATCTCTCGCGTGACCGCTCGTCACGTCCTAACCGCCGCCGATCCTGATCGCTACGACCTCGTTGCCATCGGCATCACCCGCGACGGTGCCTGGGTGAAGTGTTCGACTGACGTCTCAACCTTTGGCGATGCGGTAGACATTTTTGGCGAGACGGTCGATCCTTTCTCAGTCCTGACCCCCGATTCTGTGGTCTTTCCCCTACTGCACGGACCAATGGGCGAGGACGGCACCCTTCAGGGTCTGCTCGAAATTGCCGGTGTCCCGTTTGTCGGCTCGGCGGTTCTCGGTTCATCGATGTCCATGGACAAGATCATCGCCAAGCAGGTGGCCGAGGCTGAAGGATTCGCTCAGACCAATTGGCGCGGTCTGCACGCGAACGAACTCACTGGTCCTGGAAGCGAAGTCGCGCTTGATGGACTTGGCGATTCGCTCAACTATCCGATTTTCGTGAAGCCCGCCAATATGGGTTCGTCGATCGGCGTGTCGAAGGTGACGACACGCGCTGAGCTTCGAGCTGCGGTCGACAACGCGCTTCGCTTCGACGAATGGATCGTGTTTGAAGAAGGCGTTGTTGCCCGCGAAATCGAAGTGGCGGTGCTCGGCCACACACTGACACCGCGGGCATCAGTTCCCGGTGAAATCGTTCCCGGCGCTGACTTCTACGACTACGAAGACAAGTACATCGCTGGCCTTGCTCAACTTCATATTCCTGCGCCGCTTTCCGAAGCAGAAACTGAACAGGTTCGTGAACTTGCATGCCGAGTATTTCGCGCGTATCGGGCCGAGGGGCTTGCACGAGTCGACTTTTTCTTTGAGAGCCCTGGCCGTGGCTGGTTACTCAATGAGATCAACACGATTCCTGGCTTCACGCCGATTTCGATGTACCCACAAATGTGGCAGGCCAGCGGCCTTCCCTACCGAGCGCTCATTGATGAACTCGTAGGTCTGGCAATTGAACGCCGAGCCACGGTGGTCCGCTACCGCGACGCCTGAGTTCTCGCGTACTCCGGCGCAACCATCGCCGCATATAAAAACGACAGCAGTTCCCGACGGCGCACGACGGTGCTTCGCAACGTGGGTTCGATGCCGACAGCGCGCAACACTTCAACTTCTGTTGCGGCACCAAGCACAGTTGAGTAGGCCGACACCAACAACAAACCTGGATCGCATCGACGAATGCGACCTTCGTCCATTTCGCGCTGGAAATACGCAGTGGCACGTGAAACGAATGGATCGAGGTCTGCGGTGACTCGCAGTGACGCATCGCCCCCGATTCGGCTGATTTCGCGAATGAAACCCAGCAATTCGGGCCGACGCATGGCGACGCGGAAAATGCGACGCACCACTGACTCGACACGACTCCATCCCGAGCCATCCTCTGAGAGCGCGCCGTCGAACTCGATAATGAGTTCAAGCGCTGCCCTGTCGATCACAGCGTCGAGCAGGGCTCGTTTCGATGACCAGTGATAGAGGATCGCTTGCTTGGTGATGCCGAGATCAGCCGCTAGGTCATCGAGCGAGACCGAATCAAAGCCCTTCGTCCCAAACGATTCGAGGGCTACCGCGAGGATGCGGTCCTCGGTGGCCCGGGTGCGGGCGGCTCGGGATCCCTTGGGGGGACTGGTTACGGCGAGGGCCATGCCAGAAGTGTAGACGTTTCACTTACCAAGTGGTAAACATTCGCTCGTGATTCGTGACGCACTTGCCGGCAAACGGCTGTTCATCACCGGGACCACCGGTTTCCTGGGTACCAATCTTCTCGAGCGACTTCTGCGCTCAGTGCCCGATTGCGAGATCGTGCTGCTGGTTCGCCCCGGCCGGCGCTCCACCGTCGAACAGCGAGTGGCTCGCGAAATTCTGAAGAACGACGCATTCGACCGATTGCGCAACGAACTCGGCAAAGACGGGTTCGCCGAGATGACCGCTCGTCGCATCACCTCCGTAGCTGGCGACGTGAGCCGCGATGGCCTCGGTCTCGACGATGCCGGTCGTGCAACGTTCGCCAGCTGCGACACCATTATTCATTCCGCCGCATCAGTGAGTTTCGACTCCCCACTCGATTCGGCGGTCGAAGTGAACCTTCTTGGCCCCACTCGCATTGCGGCCGTTTGCAACGAACTTGGGATTACCCCCCATCTGGTTGCCGTGTCCACCTGTTATGTGGCTGGCAACCATCGAGGTGCGGCACCCGAACAGCTCGTCGACCAAAGCCATTTCTTTATCGATGTCGAATGGCGCGCCGAAGTAGAAGGCGCACGTCGCGCACGTCGCGATGCTGAAGCCATCAGCCGTACCCCTGAGAAACTCGTTGAATTCCGCAAACAAGCGCGCCGTGAACTTGGCGCTGCCGGCACTCCGCTTCTCGCTGAAAAGACTGAGCAATTGCGCGACCGTTGGGTCGCAGACCGCATGGTCGAAGCCGGTCGTGCCCGGGCCGCATCATTGGGCTGGCCCGACGCGTACGCCTACACGAAGGCCCTCGGCGAACGAGCGCTTGTTGAAACTCGTGGAAACGTTCCCGTCAGCATCGTGCGTCCTTCGATCATCGAATCGGCTCTTGCCGAACCAGTTCCCGGTTGGATCCGCGGCTTCCGTATGGCCGAGCCAATCATCATTAGTTATGCGCGCGGTCTTCTCAAGGAATTCCCTGGCGTTCCCGAAGGCGTTGTCGACGTCATTCCTGTCGATCTTGTATCCGCCGCGATCATTGCGGTCGCCGCAAAGGGCCCCGAGCCCGAACCAGAAGTTGTGCAGGTTGCCTCGGGTTCGCAGAACCCTTTGCACTACCGCCGCCTGGTCAACCTTGTCAGCGCATGGTTTGAACAGCGTCCGCTTTATGACACCAAAGGTCAGCCGATCATTGTTCCCACTTGGTCGTTCCCCGGTCGCGGTCGCGTCAAAGGCCAACTCGAACGAGCAACTAAGACCCTTGGGCGCGCCGAAAGCGTTTTAAACGCGCTTCCCCTGCGCGGCAAACAGGCCGAGTGGAGCGCTTCTGTTGAAGAAAAGCGTGAAGAAGCCGAGCGAGCACTTGGGTACGTCGAGATCTACGGCGCATATGCCGAATGCGAAGCCATTTACGGACTCGATCGACTCCTTGCCTTGTGGGAAAACCAAACCGCTGATGACCAGCGCGACTTTTGCTTCGATCCCCGAGTCATCGAGTGGGATTCGTTCGTCAACGAGATCCATTTGCCGTCAGTTGTTAAGGCCGCACGAGTTCGCACCACTCCTGGCGGGAAGATCGGCCCAACACGCACCGACCGACTTCGCGCTCAGATCCTCGCCCCCGAACGGCAACTCGCCGCATTCGATCTTGAGAACACGCTCATCGCTTCGAACGTTGTCGCCAGTTACGCGTACCTTGCAACGCGACGCATGCCCACCGATCAGCGTCTTCGCTTTATCGGCAAGATGATTGCCGAGGGCCCAACGCTCCTTTCCCTTGACCGCAAAGATCGCACCGACTTCCTGCGTTTCTTCTATCGGCGTTATGACGGAGCGCCGTTGCAACAAATCGACGAAGACTCAGCCGAAATGTTCAGTCGACTCATTTTGTCGAAGTCATTCCCCGAAGCAATCCGTCGAGTCCGCGAACACAAAGCAGCCGGCCATCGCACCGTGCTTATTACTGGTGCACTCGACTTCGTCGTAAAGCCACTGACGCCCCTCTTCGACGACATCATCGCCGCCGAGATGAGCGTCACGAATGGCCGGTATGACGGCGAACTCCGCAATGTTCCGCCCACTGGCGAAACTCGCGCACAGGTCTTGCGCGACTACGCCGAGTCTCACGGACTCAGCCTGAGCGAAACCGTCGCCTACGCCGATTCAAGTTCTGACCTTCCGATGCTCGAGGCAGTTGGCTTTCCTGTCGCCGTGAATCCAGAAACCCGCCTCGCGACCCTTGCCCGCAAGCGCGGATGGTTGGTGGAGAACTTCTCAAAGGCTCCTGGTTCGCCGCGTCGGCTTCTTCCAATCGGCCCGCGTCGCACCGCACTTGGTGGCCTCGCCAATCCGCTTGTCCCAGGAGGCACGGCATGAGAGCCCTCCGCTTCGAGCGCAACATTGCGCGCTTTGCTGCCGCCAACATTGCTGGTCGTCTGAGTTCTGGCGGCGGAGCCAAAGTCGGTCCACTTCGTTTGCGCAACGTCGACACACCGGCGCTACCAGGTCCCGGTTGGGTCGAAATCCTTCCGCGCCTTACTGGTATCTGTGGTTCCGACCTTGCAACTATCGACGGAAACAGTTCGCGCTATTTCGAACCAATCGTTTCTTTTCCCTTCATTCCCGGTCATGAGATTGTCGCCGATCTCACTCACGAGTTTGAAGGTATGCCGGCCGGTCGCGTTGTTGTTGAGCCGGTACTTGGTTGTGTCACCCGCGGCATCGACCCAGTGTGTGCTGCGTGTGCGCGCGGCGATCTCGGTAACTGTGAACGCATCACATTTGGAAACATCAGCCCTGGCCTTCAAAGCGGTTTCTGCTGTGATACCGGCGGCGGCTGGTCCACAAGCATGATCGCTCACGTCAGCCAATTGCATGCAGTGCCCACCGATTGGTCAGACGAGGCGGCGGTCATGATCGAACCCACCGCATGCGCGGTACACGGCGCTCTCGCTGCCAATGTTTCCGAGGGCGACACCGTCGTAGTTCTTGGCTCTGGCGCCCTTGGGCTGCTGACCATCGCCGCACTTCGCCGATTCGGTCGCAAGTGCACGATCATTGCGGTAGCGAAACATCCGCATCAGCAGGAACTCGCTCGTGAGTTCGGTGCCAATCACATCATCGCTTCTGATCACATCTCCCGACCAATCCGACGCATCACTGGCTCACTTGCAATCGGTGACGGTGACATCGTTCGTCTCACCGGCGGCGCCGATCAGGTCATTGATTGTGTCGGCAGCGAAAGCAGTATCGCTGAAGCACTCACCGTTGTTCGCCCGAAGGGTCGCATCACAATGGTTGGCATGCCCGGCCATGTACATCTCGATCTCACAGGCTTGTGGCAACGCGAGATCACCATGAGCGGTGCTTATGCCTACGGAACCGAAACGCTTCCCAACAGCGAGCGCCGCCGTACCTTCGATCTTGCCTTTGAACTCGTGGCTGCCGCTGACCTCGGTCGACTGGTGAGCGCCACCTATCCCCTTGATCGCTTTGAAGATGCCATCACGCACGCCGCAAACGCTGGCGGGCGCGGGGCAGTTCGTATCGCCTTTGACCTTCGCAATGAAAAGGAACGAAATCGTGCCTAGACCAGGATTCGTCCTCGACGTCGATCGATCGACGCCACCAATCCTCTTTCACCATGGAGAAGGTTTCCGGCTCGAGAAGCTCCCCGCAGGGCGCAGCCGCGTTATCTATCCGGCCGAGCCCATCGAGGCGCTGAAGAACCCCGATGGCGCCATTCGTGATGCGCTCGACAACCCGATCGGCGATAGCGAACCGTTGCGCGCGCTTCTCAAGCCGGGCATGAAGCTCACGATCGCGTTCGATGACATTTCGTTGCCGCTTCCCCCAATGAAACGTCCTGACATTCGTCAGCGAGTCATCGAAGCAGTTCTTGAGCTTGCTGCCACCGCCGGTGTCGACGACGTCATGCTCATCGCCGCCCTTGCGTTGCACCGCCGTATGACCGAAGACGAACTTCGTCATGCCGTTGGCGACCGCGTCTACGACGCTTTCGCACCGCACGGCCTTCTCGTCAATCACGACGCTGAAGATCCCGACAACCTCCTCTTCATCGGCGAGACCGAGAAGGGCGAAGAAGTCGAGATCAACAAGCGCGCGGCTGAGAGCGATCTCATCATCTACGTCAATATCAACCTCGTCTCGATGGACGGCGGTTGGAAGTCGACCGCAACCGGCCTCGCTTCATATCGCTCACTTCGCCACCACCACAATCCGCAAACGATGCGTCATTCAAAGTCGTTCATGGATCAGCACAAGTCTGAACTCCATTCCGCTAATTGGCGCATGGGCAAGGTGCTTCGTGATTCAGGGGTGAAGGTCTTCCAAATCGAAACCACGATGAATAACAACGTGTTCGGCACCGAAGGCCCGATGAGCGTGCTGCAAAAGCGCGAATGGGAATGGTCGCTCAAAGACCGCATCACGATGGCGGGAATGAAGTCTGCGCTCGACCGCATGCCGCAACGTACGCGTCGATCCATCTTCAACTCTTGGCAAGCGCCGCACGCGATGACATCAGTGCAGGCTGGCGAGGTTGAAGCGGTTCACAAACTCACTACGGAGAATGTCTACGCCCAGCATCTCGTTCCGGTTGAAGGACAGACCGACATTCTCACCATGGGTTTGCCCTACATCAGCCCTTACAACGTGAACTCAATCCTCAACCCGATTCTGGTTGCATGCCTCGGGCTCGGCTACTTCTTCAACCTGTATCGCGGTCGTCCGCCAGTGCGTGAAGGTGGCGTTGTCATCATGAGTCACCCGACGCCATGGGAATTCCATCCGGTGCATCACCCCTCCTACATTGACTTCTTCGATCAGGTGCTGACGCAAACGCATGACCCAGTCGTCATGTCGGAACAGTTTGAAAAGTCGTTCGCTGAAGACGAGTGGTATCGACATCTCTATCGCACGAGCTACGCGTACCACGGCGTTCACCCGTTCTACATGTGGTACTGGTGCGCGCATGCTCTTGAGCATGTCGGTCAGGTCATCATTGTTGGCGGCGATGTGCGTGCCGTGCGTCGACTCGGCTTCAAGCCCGCATCAACGCTGCAAGACGCCCTCGAAATGGCGAGCGATGTGGTCGGTCGCGACGCGACCATCACACATCTCCACAATCCGCCCATCCTCATGGCCGACGTTTCCTGAGGTCTGTCATGCGTCCGATGCCCATCACTCGCAAACAGGCAACACGCCTCATCAAACGACTGCCAGTGAATCGTTCGGTGTCCACGGCGACCCAAACGAGTTCCCGAGTTACTCGCATGGCCAAAGCCATACTGAAATCACCATCAGTGCCTGCTGGTGTTGATCTCCTTAAAAAGGAGAACAACGTCGGCGCGAACTACGACACCGACTGGGCCCGCTCATACCCAGCTCGCGTCGCACGCGTACTCCTTCTCAATGGCGTCATGAAGCCGGTCGTTGATCTTCTCGCAACACCATCCATTCAGGGCACCGACCGCCTTGCCGATGTTGATGGTCCAGTGATTTTCGCCGCCAACCATCACAGCCACGCCGACACACCATTGATGATGACGGTAATTCCCGAACCCTGGCGCAATCGCCTCTTTATTGGCGCTGCTGCCGACTACTGGTTCACCAATCGCGTGACATCGCCGCTTTCGGCGTTGGTCATCGGCGCAATCCCCGTGGAGCGCACAAAGGTGTCGCGCAAAGCCATCGATCAGTCACTCGAGTTATTGCGAGACGACTGGAGCATGCTCATCTTCCCCGAGGGCGCTCGCTCCCCCGATGGTTGGGCCCGTCCGTTCACCTCTGGCGCAGCATTTCTTTCGTCACACAGCGGTGCACCTGTCGTTCCCGTCTTCATACTGGGAACAAACAAAGTGCTTCCGAAGGGAAAGAACATCCCACGGCCTGCACACACCACCGTCGTTTTCGGATCGCCGATGCAGGCGGCCGAAGGTGAAGATTCCAAATCCTTCGCCGTTCGCATCCAAGAAGCCGTCGCGGCACTCGGAGATGAATCTGCAACCGATTGGTGGCAGGCCCGCAAGAACGCTGCATCGGAAAAGACCCCAACCCTTGATGGTCCCGATGCTGGAGTTTGGCGTCGTTCGTGGGCCCGTACCGCCAAGGCCAAAGGTGTCCGCCGCAGTTGGCCTCAGGTGTAGCGCTCGTCGAAACTAACGAGCAAAGGTCAACGGGATCCGAATGGTCGCATCCTCGTCTTGCAGCGATGCGTCATTGACCACGATGACGCAGTCTGCTGCAGTTGAGTCACATCGCCCATCTCCAACCCGTCCGACCACGATCTCAAGGTCGAGCGATCCTGATCCAGTCGGATTCGGCTGAAGGATTTTTCCCATCACCAGGTTGCATGAGGCTGAGCTTCCTCGACCGCCATCGGAGCACTGCACCACATTGACAACACGACCGGGGATGAACCCCGACCATGTCACTCGGACTAGCTGACCATTTCGCAAATTTGTCGAGGGTTCCACCGATGCTGAACGTGACAGCATCTTCGATTCCGACAATTCAACGGTGACGTCATCATTGTCCTCGCTCACGAATGTCATCGTCGCCACTCCAGGCTCATGGTCATTGGGAAGAGCAGCTACCGCTGAGGCATCAAGTTTCAGATAACCGTTCCAAAAATCAAGCGAAGTCTTCACGGTGATGGGGAATGCTTTGGAATCACGGACAAGAAACGACCCGTGATCAATTCCCAGAAGTGTGAACAAACCCTTCGGACTGCGGGCATTGTTGAAAAGACGTTTGCCTTCATCAAGCGGAATGAGTGTGTCGTCCTCGCCATGCATCACGAGCAATGGCGGCGTCCGAGACCAGTCAAATGTTCCACCCGGAAAGAGTTGCGATGTTCCAGCGATGATGATCGCAGCATCAACTCGGTCATCGAAACAACATGACTGCCCAATCAATCCTGCTGTCGTGATTCCACCGTTGGAATGACCGGCGACGCCAATGTGCTCGCCGTCGATCATCCCCGCAAGCACTCGACCTTCGGCACTAGATGACAGCGCAAGCGCTTCGGTGATCACCGCAGAGACGTCTCCGGGCTGATTCGACACGTCTCCGGCATCGGGCCCACCCGGCGAGTTCTCATTGCTCAGCGGAAATGCCGGAGCAGCCACCACGAAACCCGCTGCAGCCCATGATTCGAGGAGATCTCCGTACACGGCGGGAACACCTCCCAGCCCGTGCCCAAAGACGATGAGGGGGAATGGACCCGCACCAGTCGCCGGAGGTGCATCGAACGATGGTGAAGGATCGGGCACCGATGAGAAATCGTCGTCGCGCGCTTCATCAGCACTGGGTGCCACAGCCGGGTACCACACTCGCACCGACAGCGTTCGAGTCGGAGATCCGGGTTGCGTTGCGTTCGCTGGTGTTGGACGAGACTCGTCAACAAACGTGAACGATGAGATTCCCACCGGGAACACGGTTCCGACACCACGGTCGCCCGATGCCTTGTTCGAGTCCGATGACGAACGTGAACACGCAGTGACAGAGAGGAGTACCAGCGCGAAAACGGCCAGAACAGCCCCAGGCTGCTTGGAAAGAGTGAGAAAGCGATGCACGGGCTGACTTTAGGACCCAAGTTCGGACAACAATGGGTCAATGACTGTTTCGGGTCTCGGGTACGCAGCAGCAGTTGCACTTGCCGCAATCTTTGCGATTGCTGCGGTCGCGAAACTTCGCGATGTCTCTGCGACCGAACGTGACTTTGTGGGACTCGGGGTTCCCCGAGCATCGTTCTTCGCTCGGTTCGTACCGCTCGCCGAACTTTCGATAGTTGCGTTACTCCTCATCGTCCCTCCGGCAGGGGCGATTGCAGCACTCGTCTCACTCGCATTCTTCACAACATTCCTGATCGGACGTCTCCGCGCTGGCGTACGCGCGCCGTGTGCCTGTTTTGGGTCCTCCCGGGCCCAACCCATTTCCGCTCGCGATGTCATCCGCAACCTGCTGCTCATGGCACTTGCGATCGTCAGTCTTGCTACCGATCGACCCATTGCGATCACCCCACTTGATGCCCTTGCCGTTTTCGCAGTCATTGCCGTTGCCGGCGGCGCGCTGCATTTGGCCGGTAGGGTCCGATCACGATGACCGATCCGTGGGGCAACCCCCTTTCTCCTGATGACCAGCGACCGGTCAACCCCCAGCCCGAGGATTACCCCCCGGACTTCGCTCCGAATCCTGCATGGCCTGGCACCCAGACCCCCGAGACTGCGGTATCTGCCGCCACTCCCCCTCCTCTGCCGATACCGGTTCGAGACCAAAGCCCCGCATCGCCACCAGCGTGGCCGGGCACTCCACCTCCCCCGCAACCGGCCTGGCAAGGGCCGAAGTTCTCGGGCATGGCGATTGCCTCAATGGTGTGCGGCATCCTTTCGATTACCTGCACGGGCTTTCTCGGCATCGTTCTTGGCCCGACCGCACTTGGTCTCGGCCTCGCTGGCCGGAAGGCCATTGCGGGATCGAATGGCTGGAAGAAAGGTGACGGTATGGCCATCGCCGGCATCGTCACCGGTGTTATCGGCATCATTTTGTCCATCGTGTACCTGATCTTCTTGATCAGGAACCCCAACTTCATCACCGACTTCGTGGACAACCTCACCACCACGACTACGACCGACGAAAAACTTCAGGGCGCCTGACCCGTAGACTCGGCGTGTTTCGCTGAGCATCGGAAAGGCTCCCCCTCATGGCTGTTGCTGCCAATACCCCCATTGAACTCATCAACGGCGTCTATGGCCGTCTTGCCGAGAACGTTGCCATCGGTCGCGAGCGCCTTGGGCGCCCACTCACCTTTGCCGAGAAGGTACTCATCAACCACTTGCGCGACCCGCGCAACCAGGAACTCGAGCGCGGCCGCAGCTATGCCGATCTCAATCCCGATCGCGTCGCCATGCAGGACGCCACCGCTCAGATGGCGTTGCTTCAGTTCATGACCGCAGGTCTGCCTGAAGCAGCGGTGCCGTCAACCGTTCACTGCGACCATCTCATTCAGGCCAAGAGCAACGCTCGCATCGACCTTGCAACAGCCAATGATGTCAACGCCGAGGTGTATGACTTCCTCGAGTCGGTATCGGCGAAGTACGGCATCGGTTTCTGGAAGCCAGGATCAGGCATCATTCATCAGGTCGTGCTCGAGCAGTACGCATTCCCGGGCGGAATGATGATCGGCACCGATAGCCACACCCCCAACGCTGGTGGGCTCGGCATGGTCGCAATTGGTGTCGGTGGCGCCGACGCCGTCGACGTCATGACCGGTTACCCCTTCAACGTTCGTTGGCCAAAGCTCATCGGCGTGAAACTCACTGGCACCCTTGCCGGCTGGTCTGCCCCGAAGGACATCATCCTCGAGGTTGCCCGCATCCTCACTGTGAAGGGCGGAACTGGCGCCATCGTCGAATACTTCGGTCCTGGCGCCGAATCCATCTCGTGTACTGGCAAGGCGACCATCTGCAACATGGGTGCAGAAATTGGCGCGACTACGTCGTTGTTCGCCTACGACCCGGCGATGTCGCGTTACCTCAACTCAACTGGCCGAGCCGATGTTGCCGCTGCCGCCGACGCGGTTGCTAGCGATCTTCGTGCCGACGATGAAGTACTTGCCGATCCCTCCTCGTACTTCGACCAGGTCATCGAAATCGACCTTTCCTCCCTCAAGCCCCTCATCAACGGCCCGCACACACCCGACCGTGCACGCAAGGTCAGCGAGCTTGGTGCTGAAGCGAAGGCCGAAGGTTGGCCGATGGAGATTTCTTCGGCACTCATTGGTTCGTGCACGAACTCTTCCTACGAAGACATCAGTCGCGCTGCTGCCATTGCTCGGTTCGCGCACCAGAACGGACTCAGCACCAAGACCCCGCTCCTCGTTACCCCCGGTTCGGAACAGGTGCGCGCCACCATCGAACGCGACGGCCTTCTTGCCGACCTTGAACAAATTGGTGCGACCGTTCTCGCTAATGCATGTGGTCCATGCATCGGTCAGTGGTCGCGTAGCGATGTTGAAGAAGGAACCGAAAACGTCATCATCACCTCCTATAACCGCAACTTCCCGAAGCGCAACGACGGTCTTGCTTCCACGCTTGCCTTCGTAACGTCACCGGAAACAGTTGTGGCTATGGCCCTTTCTGGACGCGTCGACTTCGACCCCACGACCGACTCGCTTACCAACGCCTCCGGCGAACAGGTCACCATTCCGGTTCCCGTCGGTGTCGAGCTTCCACCAAAGGGCTTTACCCCAGGCGAAAACACCTTCATTGCTCCCCCCGCCGATTCCTCGAAGGTTGTCGTCAAGGTGTCGCCCACCTCAGACCGCTTGCAACTTCTTGAACCGTTCGACGCGTGGGACGGCAAAGATTTCCTCGACCTTCCCATCCTCATGAAGGCCAAGGGCAAGTGCACCACCGATCATATTTCTGCCGCAGGCCCGTGGCTGAAGTACCGCGGTCACCTCGAAAACATCTCGGGCAACATGTTCATCGGCGCAGTCAATGCCTTCACCGATGAAGTTGGCCAGGGCAAAGACCAACTCGATGGCACCACCAAGTCGTTCCCCGATATTGGCAAGAGCTACCACGCTGCCGGCCAAGGTTGGATCGCCATCGGCGACGAGAACTACGGCGAAGGTTCGTCACGAGAGCACGCAGCAATGGAGCCTCGATTCCGCGGCGCCAAGGTTGTTCTCACTCGCTCGTTCGCTCGCATCCACGAAACGAACTTGAAGAAGCAGGGCGTCCTCCCGCTCGTCTTTGCCGACCCAAAGGTCTACGACCTCATCGAACAAGACGACCGCATCAACGTGCTCGGCCTCGCCAATCTCACGCCCGATGTTCCGGTCAAGTGCCAGATCGTGAAGCCCGACGGAACCACCATCGACTTCGAAGGCATCCACACGATGAACGAAGAGCAGATCGGTTGGTTCAAAGCCGGCGGCGCGCTCAACATCATTCGTCAACGCCAAGGCGTCTGAACGCTCAGCACTTCAGCACTCTAAAATTTCAGAGAATTATCGACGAGGCAGTCCGAGAATCTCGGCTGCCTCTTCGCATGTTGCGACGGCAACACTCATGCGTTCACACACTTCGGCAGCATTGCGCGTGAGTTCCGCATTCGTCGGTTGACGGTCGCCACCATAGAACTCGAGTCCAACATGAAGGTGGCCACCTCGTTCGATTGCGTACTGTGCCAGTCCACTTTCAACCGGATCACCACCGACAACAGAGAGCGCCCACGGAACTGGGCAATCGCCGAGCATTTCGAGATATGCATCAAGTGCAAGCTTTGTCGGAGGCAGCCCAAAAGGCGCTCCGAGATAACCGCGGTCAGTTGACAAATAAAACTTGATCATGGTTCCGGCAGGAAGTTTGCCGGCCTTCCAATACAGCATTGTCGTGCGCATGAATGCAGGCTCGTAAATTGCAAGACTCGGGCCAACACGATCGGCTGTGGCCTGTTCCATCTGCACGCGAATAGAGTCGTAACTGTTTGAGTACACGATGCCCGCGGATGGAAGACCATCAGCGTCGATGCCACCAAGGTTCGTTGAACCTGGATCACACAAACTCACTTTCATGAGTCCGGTCTCTGCGAGCAGATGCAAGTGTTCGAAGTTCAACCCGTTCGGCCCGTAATTCGCGGTTGGATACAAAAGTGCGTCGGGGCGATCAGCAAGCACCGGCATCCAACCAGCGAGGTAGTCGTCGGCAACCGCCCGGGGATCGCCAAAGACCGAACCATGGTTGTGAACGATCGATGCGCCCGCGGCCAATACCTCAAGCGTGTCGGCGACCAGCTCTTCATGCGATTGCGGAACGTTCGGATTGTGTTCCTTCGTGCGATTGCCATTGATGGCAGTTTCGATGATGACTGGTCCCCGGTTCATAGCCGCGAACAGTAGGTCGAAAACGACCGAAGCCGACCCTTTGGGTCGGCTTCGGAGCGAGGTGGAAACCGGGGGGACAGTCTCAACACCTTCTACGAACTCTGCAGAGGGGGATCCGCTTTATGAGTTCGACTTTTGCTTTCGCAAGTATGACCCCATGTTACCCATCGGTCCAACTGTTTATGGTGATCTATGCCATCATTATTTGTGATGGACCTCCGCCAGCTCGCCACTCTCCTCGCCGTTGTCGATAACGGCGGGTTCACGGCGGCCTCCCGATCGCTGCACACAGTGCAATCCAACGTTTCGGCCCATATCTCTCGACTCGAAAAGGAACTCGGGGCAACGCTCATCGACCGAGCCACAGGACTCCCCACCGCCGAAGGCCAAGTCGTCGTCGAACGGGCTCGCCGCATCCAAACGGAACTCTCGGCCCTCACTGCCGATGTCCACTCGGTCCGGTCCGAAATCAGCGGCACGGCCCGTATTGGGATCATCGGCACGACGGCTCGGTGGCTGGCTCCTGTGTTGATCGACGTCATGTCGATACAGCACCCCCTCGTGCGGGTCGAGGTTCACGACGCCACCACGGCATCACTTCTACTCAAACTCAATTCCGGTGCCGTGGACTTGGCTGTTCTTACAACCCCCACGAACGACCCAGAGGTTGTGGCCACGGCATTGTTCACCGAAGACCGCATTCTGGCCACGCCAGCAGGGCATTTATTGTTCGGGAAAAGTCGCATCACACTCGCCGACCTCGACGGCATTGAGCTCATCGTCGAACCGCCCGGCCGCCCATTCCGAGAACAACTCGACGCACTTTTCGCTGAACGTGATTACACGCTGACGGTGAAAGCCGAGGTCGATGGCACCCGCCTCATGGCCTCGCTCGCTTTCGAAGGGTTTGGCGCCGCGATTCTTCCGGCTAGTGCCGTATCGGCCCGATCCGACCTCGGGTGGCACACCGCTCCAGTCGAAGGGCTACCCAGTCGGGCTGTCGGGCTCGCGACCCGTCGGCAGGCGTTACTCTCAGCACCTGCACGAGCACTTGCCGATGTCCTCCGAGATGTCGTGAGTTCCCGTGGTGAACGCCAACCCGGCATTCACCCCGCTTCGCCTCAGCACCTTTCCCCCGATTGATGACTCCTCCTTCCGCCTCCAACCCCAAAGGCGGAAGGTTCGCGTCTAACACCGGCCGCGCAGTGCAGTTGCGAGCCAAGGTTCCCGGCGTCGTTCACGCAGACATTGACGTCCTCGACACGATGAGTGGCCCACGCCGCATTGTTCGCGTTCGCATCGGCGGCGATGCGTACGAAGACGGAAAAGGTGGCGCGCTTTCTCCACGCGACGGCGAAAGCATTGCGAACGCGGCGCATGTCGCCCTCGCCGAACGGCTTCCTGTTGTCGTTGAACTCTCATCGACTGGCGCCGATATCAGCGAAGGACTCGCAGCGCTCCACGGTTGGGGCCAAGCTGCCAAAGCCCTCAGTTCATGTTCGGGAATTGTTCCAACGGTGATAGCTGTTTCTGGTCCTGCGGTGTCAGGTCCTGCGCTTCTTCTTGGTTTGGCCGATCACGTCGTGATGACCGAAGACGCCTACGCATTCGTAAGTGGCCCGCATATGGTTCGCCAATTCACCGGCGTTCCTATCGACAAGATGGATCTCGGTGGCGCCAACGCCCACAGTCGCAACACTGGCGTTGCCTCGGCAGTCGTGGCTGATGCCGAAGCCGCAATGGAATGGGTGACGAACCTTTTCGATTACTTGCCCGGCCATAACGACGAACTTTCGCCCCGACTTTCAAGCGACGATCCCGTTGATCGACCCACGCCAGAAGCCGGTGAAATCATTCCTGCGACTCCAACCGGCTCCTATGACATCCGTACCGTGATTCGAGCGATTGCCGATGACGGCGAGTTGTTTGAACTGCGTGCCGCATGGGCCGCCAATCTCGTGACCGCCTTTGCGTCAATCGCCGGTCGACCAGTCGGGTTCGTCGCAAATCAACCCTGTGCACTTGCGGGAACGCTTGATATTCCCGCCTCACAAAAAGGCGCACGCTTTGTTGCATTCTGCGATGCGTTCAACATCCCACTGATCACACTCGTCGATACTCCCGGCTTCTACCCGGGCAAAGATCTTGAATGGCGCGGCATGATTCGTCATGGCGCACAGATGGCATTCGCCTATGCCCGAGCCACCGTTCCTCGTATCAACGTCACCCTGCGCAAGAGCTACGGCGGTGCCTACATCGTGATGGACTCCAAGCGAATGGGTAACGACCTCGCACTGGCCTGGCCGTCAGCCGAAATCGCAGTCATGGGTGCCAAGGGGGCGGTGGAGATCCTCAATCGCGGCATTGCCGATGAAGATCGTCAGGCCCTCGAAGATGCCTACGAGGAACGACTCCTCAACCCCTACATCGCTGCCGATCGCGGCTTTATTGACGCAGTGATTGACCCGGCCGAGACCCGCGCCGAGGTCGCCGCTGCCCTCGTTGCACTCGAGGACAAACGTGAGCGAATTCAACCCCGCTCGCACGACAACACCCCCCTCTAACCAGGCCGGTCCGATTCCGCATTGGTCGTCGGATGTTGTTTACGAATCGTTCACCCCCAACCGAACGAGCGCCTCGCTGGGGCCACTAGGCTGCGCCTGCAGGGGATCCCAACAACAACGATGTACAGGAGTTCGACGAGTGGCCGAGAGTGTGACCATTACCGATAACCGCACCGGAGAGTCGGTCGAAGTTCCGATCGTCAACGGTGGCGTCGATTCCGCGGCATGGTCGAAACTCATGCCGGGCACCTGGTTCTACGACCCCTCCTTCTCCACTACCGCCGCAGCGGAAAGTTCCATCACCGAACTCGATGGCGGCGCCGGCATCCTCCGATATCGCGGTTACCCCATTGAGCAGTTGGCCGAACAGTCGACCTTTCTCGAAGTTGCCTATCTGCTCCTCAACGGCGAACTCCCTACCGAGACGCAGATGGCCGATTGGTCCCACGAGATCACCTACCACACGTTCATTCACGAAAACGTGCGCAAGCGCTTCATGGAGGGCTTCCACCACGACGCTCACCCCATGGGCATCCTTGTTTCTACCCTTGCCGCGCTTTCCACCTTCTACCCCGACGCGAAGGACATCTTCGACCTCGAAAGTCGTCAGAAGCAGATCATTCGCCTGATCGCCAAGATGCCGACCATTGCCGCTGGCGCTCACCGCCACAGCGTTGGCATGCCGTTCGTCTACCCAGACAACAGCCTCGACTTCACCTCGAACTTCCTTTCGATGATGTGGCGAGTCGCCGAGCCGAACTACGAGCCCAACCCGGTTCTGGCCAAGGCCCTCGACGTTCTCTTCATCCTGCATGCCGACCATGAGCAGAACTGCTCGACCACGGCCATGCGTGTTGTCGGCTCTTCGCACGCCGATCCGTATTCATCGGCTGCCGCCGCCGCTGCCGCTCTTTATGGCCCTCGCCATGGTGGCGCCAACGAAGCTGTGCTTCGCATGCTCAACACCATCGGCACCCTCGACAACGTCGACGCCTACGTGAAAGACGTTCGCGAAGGCAAGATGGTCCTTCAGGGCTTTGGCCATCGCGTGTACAAGAACTACGACCCGCGGGCCAAGATCATCAAGAAGATCGCCTACGACGTATTCGAGGAGACCGGCAAGAACGAACTTCTCGATATTGCCCTCAAGCTCGAAGAAACCGCACTCGCCGATGACTACTTCGTGAGCCGCAAGCTCTACCCGAACGTCGACTTCTACTCGGGCCTCATCTATCAAGCCATGGGCTTCCCGATCGAGATGTACACCGTGCTCTTCGCTATCCCCCGCATGGCTGGTTGGCTTGCGCACTGGAGCGAAATGCTCGATCAAAACTCACGTATCGCTCGCCCCCGTCAGCTCTACACGGGTTCCGGCGTCCGCGACTACGTGCCGATCGCCCAGCGCTAACCAACAACTTCTGATCAAACGTCGATCAGGATCTTGCCAACGTTCGCATTGGTTTCCATGTACGCGTGCGCATCGGCAATTGCTGACAGTGAATAGCGCGAATCAATCACAGGCCCCACAACGCCGGCATCAAATAGCGGCAGGATCTCTGCAGCGAATCGCTGCGTGATGGCAATCTTTTCGGCGAGAGGCCGAGCCCGAAGCACAGTGCCGATGAGGCTGGCGCGTTTGGGCAACATCATTCCGATATTCACCTCGGTGCGCCCAGCGCTCATGGTGCCAACCTGCACAATGCGACCGCCCACGCGCACGGCGGCAATGTTCATGTTGACGTAATCGCCACCGATGACATCAAGCACAACATCGACACCCGAGCCATTGGTGAATGACGCGCATTCGGCAACGAAATCCTGCGTCGCATAATCGACTGCGAGATCCGCACCGAGCGCGCGACATGCAGCAAGCTTTCCGGCCGAGGCGGTAACGATCACGCGTGCGCCAATCGCCTTACAAATCTGAATCGCTGCAGTACCCACACCCGAAGCGCCCGCATGAACGAGTGCGGTTCGGCCAGCAGTGAGTCCACCCTGTACAACAAGCGCATCGAATGCCGTGATCCAAACCTCGGGAAGAGCCGCAGCGTCTTCGACCGAAACCGTGGCCGGAATTCGCATGAGTTGGTGCTCGTGTATCACCAGTTGTTCGGCGTAGGAGCCTCCACTGACGATTCCCATGACCTCGTCACCAACAGCCCATGACGTGACTCGTTCACCGAGAGCAGCCACCCGGCCAGAGAACTCCATGCCGGGGATCTCCGGTGCCGGCGGGGCAAACCCAGCCAAGGGCGGACTGGGATACAACCCGCGGCGTTGCAAGAGGTCAGCACGATTGAGTGCTGTCGCCACGATGTCGATGAGCACTTCCTCGGGACCAGGAACGGGATCGACCACGTCGATCAACTGCAAGACATCAAGTTCGCCATAGCCATTTAGAACGACAGCTTTCATCGCCGCAGCCTACGCTCGTGCCATGACGACGGACACAACACACTTCCGCACCTGCCCACTGTGCGAAGCAACCTGCGGTCTTGAGTTAACCGTGCGTGAAGGAACTGTCGTTCGTATTCGTGGCGATCGCGACAACGAATTCTCCAAAGGTTTCATCTGCCCGAAGGGATCGGTGCTGCACAAGTTGCACGCTGATCCCGATCGCCTACGCGCGCCGATTGTCCGACGTGGTAGCGACCCCGAAACCGCAACCTGGGACCAGGTCTCGTGGGACGACGCGTTCGCCATCATCGCTGACGGAATTCAGGGCGTCATCGACCGCCACGGCCGTCATGCAGTCGGTGCCTATTTCGGAAACCCGAGCGTGCACTCGCTCGGCACCGTCATTTTCAATCGAGTCCTCATCCAAGCAATGGCGAGTCCGCAGATCTATTCGGCCTCAACCGTCGATCAGATGCCGAAGCATGTTTCCAGCGGTCTTCTGTTCGGCAATCCGATCCTCATTGCGGTTCCCGATATTGATCGCACCGATCACCTGCTGATTCTTGGGGCTAACCCCTACGAGTCAAATGGTTCGCTCGCAACCGCTCCCGATTGGCCCGGTCGCATTCAGGCCATTCGCGAACGAGGTGGCAAGGTCGTCGTCATTGACCCCCGGCACACCAAAACCGCGACGAATGCCGACGAGTGGCATTCGATTCGCCCCGGCGGCGACGCGCTGCTGCTGTGCGCGATGTTGCATGTGTTATTCGCCGAAGACCTCATTGATGCAGGCCGCGGCCCAGCAATGGCCAGCGGCCTGCGCGACATCGCCGATGCCGTCGAACCATTTGCCCCATCCGTTGTCGCCGACCGCATCGGCATCGACGCCGACACCATCGCGCGCATGGCCCGCGAACTTGCTGCCGCGCCCACTGCAGTTGTCTACGGGCGTATCGGCACACAAACCGTTGGCTTCGGAACACTTGCGACGTGGGCTGTCGACGCTCTCAACCTGGTCACCGGAAATCTCGATTCACCCGGCGGGGCAATGTTCCCGCTCACTCCGCACGAAAGTGGCCGCGGCAAAGGTCGTGGACGCGGTTTCCGCATCGGTCGACGCCACAGTCGTGTGCGTGGGTATCCCGAAGTGCGTAGCGAGTACCCGGTGGCTGGCCTTGCCGAAGAAATCACAACTCCGGGCGATGGCCAGATCCGAGCAATGGTCACCGTTGGCGGTAACCCTGTGCTTTCGACACCGCATTCCGCTGCGCTCGACGCCGCACTGCGCGAGCTCGAATTCATGGTGAGTGTCGATCCGTATCTCAACGAAACCACTCGCCATGCGAACGTAATCCTTCCGCCACCGACAGCGCTTGAGCGCAGCGAATACCAAATGGCGTTCATCGGATTAGCCGTGCGCAACTTCGCCCAATGGGCACCGCCGATGTTCGACAGCGAATGTTTACAAGAGCACGAAATCATCGGACGCCTCGCGCTCATTTTCACTGGTCCAGATGCGGGCACCGATCCCACCGTCCTCGACACAATGCTGCTTGATGGCGCTCTTCAGGCCGCGATCGACGGAGCCAACTCCCCCCTTGCCAATCGCTCCATCGACGAGTTGCGAGCAATTGTCCAGTCAGACCCGTCGCGCACCGGCGTCGACCAAATTCTCGACGTGATGATCCGAACTGGTTCGAGTGGCGATTGGTTTGGCGCTGTTCCCGACGGCCTCTCTCTTGATGTCTTCGAGGCCAACCCTCATGGCATCGACTTAGGCGCGCTTGAACCACGCCTGCCCGAAGCGCTGCGTACCGAATCGGGCACAATCGAACTCGCGCCGCAGATCATCATTGACGAACTCGCCCGTTTAGCTAACACTCTCAACGAGCCCGTCGACACCAATGGCCTTGTGCTCATTAGCCGTCGACACTTGCAATCGAATAACTCGTGGATGCATAACGTCGAAGCGCTCGTGAAGGGCAAAGTGCGTTGCACACTTCTTGTACACCCCACCGACGCAACGCGACTTTCGCTTACCAATGGTTCTGATGCAGTTATTGCCTCGCGAGTTGGTTCGGTGACTGCACCGGTTGAGGTCACCGAAGAAGTTCCGGTCGGCGTCGTAAGCCTTCCTCACGGTTGGGGCCATGACATGGCTGGCACGCGGTCACAGGTCGCGTCCAAGCGGCCTGGTGTGAACTCGAACCTTCTGACCGACCCTGAACTCCTTGATCCGTTGTCGGGCAATGCCGTACTGAACGGCATTCCCGTCACCGTTGTGCCCGCCTGACCCCGTTAGATCAGCGGAGTTTCTATCGACGGCGAATGCACTGCGTTCGCTTCAGCCTCAGCATCTGCTCGGAGTGCCCGAGTCAAGAACAAGAACACGACACCCCATAGAAGGCTTCCACCGCCAATAATTGCGATCGTGGCCGAGACTCCGACGAGTCCGCTGATTGCGCCAGCGAAGAGCAGCGAGAGACTCATAGCGAGCGTCACCAATGATGCATCGACCGCGAAGATTCGACCTCTGAGCTCATCGGGCGTGAGCACTTGTAATCCATAGGTCGTAAGCGCCCACTGCGCACCGCCACCCATGTGAGCGATCGTGACGCCAAGAACAGCGAGAAACAGAAAAGGAGCAAACGCAACGCCGAGATACATCGCCCCATAGCCAATGGCCGCGAACCCACTGGCAAGCAGTACCCCGTGAATTCCTCGCTTCACTAAGCGAATGATCAAAAGTGGTCCAAGCACAACGCCGATCCCTCGACCAGCGAGAAGAAGCCCGATCGCGCCATCGCTGCCGCCGAACTTCACTGTCGCTAGCACTGCCAACATGCCGACAACACCAGCGCCGAAACCGAATCCGATATGCGAACCGATGAGCGCCATGATCGCGCGATGGCGTCGAGCATGGGCAAGCACCTCACGCGTATCGCGCAATGGATGCATGCGCTCGGTACGAACTTTTGCGGGTCCATCTGCCTGCAGCGATTCACGGATCGTCACGATGAGCAGCGCAGCAACGACAAAACTTGCAGCATTAGCGAGAAACGCAGCATCACGCCCAAAGGCAACCGTGAACAGAGCGCCGAGCCCTGCGCCAATCGCGAGCATCGCTCCCCAGGTTGCCCCCATCATCGATGTTGCGGTGGCGAGATCTTCTTCATCGACGATGTTCGGAATACCCGCTTGTGCCGCAGGACCAAAGAACGAACCCAGCGCCGTCACACCGCCCTGCGCAACGAACACAATCCATGGCATTCCGTGTCCGGCTAACAAGAACAGGAGTGCAGCGGCTGCTTGTGCCGATGACGCGAGGATCAAAACCTTGCGACGATCGAAACGGTCGGCCACTGGCCCCGCAATCGGACCCATCATGAACGTGGGCAAGGTTTGCGCAACCCAGAACGCAGACGCGAGAAAATCCGAACCAGTTGCGTCGAGCAATAGGCCAATCGCCGCCACAGCGGCGAACCAGTCGCCGCCGTAGCTGATCACCTGAGCGGTGAACAGTTTTCGAAATACGGGATTACGTCGAAGCAGCGACCACATCAGTGGTCAGGCCGGATTCCAACCGTCGACCATGCCCGTGAGTCCGGTGGGCCCGTGCGGACCAAACGACAACTGCTCAAGTACGCCGACACCGACACGATCACCCATACGCACCCTACATAGCGTCTGGATGTGAATGCATGAAGGATCCTGCGGGTCGAAGTCACCAAGAGGAATCGATTCACTTCCGACCTCAAGCGGTCCGTGCAGTGAACCATGGGACCAATGCGGATGCATGTAGCCAATGCCACGCATACGGAAGGTGTACATCGGCTCGAATTCGATGCGATCAACAGTGCCGTCAGAATGACTGACTTCAATGGCAGCCGATTCCATTTCGCGCCGACCCTTTTGCCACTGCAGTTCGTAGCGAATGTTGCTCACTTCTTCAGGCTCGACAATGTCGTCACCCCACGTGGGGGCATCGGGCGACTCAAGAATCGGAACGACAAGCGCTGATTCCATCCACCGGGTTCCGTCGGCCCGTTCGAACATCGCGAGATGCGTGCACATATCGTCGAAGTGCAACGGAGCCCAAAGCCAGAAGATCTGCATTTCGCCGGGGGCAAAGTTTGTTGGCGTCTGCACACCCACACCACGAACACCCCATGAACGATCACGAACGCCGAAGGTTGATTCGGCTTTCACGTCGATGATCTGACCCTTGACGTTGATCGTGCCTTCCCACGTGCCCCACTGCGTGAGGCGCGTGTAGTCCATGATTTTGACGTTATTGCGCACGATCGTTTGCTTGGGCTCTTCGATTGCTGCGGTACGAGCACGGAACAACAAGTCACACGAGATGTCTTCGTCGTTTGGCGCAACAGTAAAACGGATTTCTTTCAATGGCTCAGGTACGGAAATCGAGATTGGACCAATCGTTGTTTCTCGTCCGAGCGGCATTGCGCCGGAAGCGAAAATCGAATGCTCGATTCCATCGACAACAACGCTGAATGCGGCATCGATCACACCACGGTTCGGGTAGTGCCCCATGGCGCCACCGATAAAGAACGCCCCGTCGCGATCGCAACCGTTGAAGAAGTAACGGTCGTAATGGTTGGGATCGGCACTGACGGTCTGGACGATTGGATCGCCCGTTTGGTGGATCGGGAAATCGTCGAACGGCGTGATCATGGTGCTTCCCCCTGAGGCTGGTTCCGATGCGCCAACGGCCGCCCACGGGCGGCCGTAGTGCTTGAGAGTGGACCCGACTGGACTCGAACCAGCGACCCCTTCCGTGTCGAGGAAGTGCTCTAGCCAACTGAGCTACGGGTCCTTACAAGGCCCCGAACCCTAGCAGCACCCTGACCCCAATCTTCCAAGTGGGCCGCCTACGGTATGTATCCGATGTCCTCTCAGAGACCTATGAAGCGATCTCGCGCCGCCATCGTCGCACTCGTCGGCGTGGCTACTTTGACCGCTGGGGCCGTGTTCATTACGTCACGTGCAGATTCATCATTTGGCAGCGCTGATTCGGCGGGCTCTTTAGAACTCATCACCGCTACCACCGTGGCCGAAACCACGACACTGGTGCCGACGACACTCGCAACCACAACCACACCGGCGCCGACAACCACGACGACGAAAGCATGGCCCAAAGCTCCCGTGCCCGCGATTCCCGCTGCCGGTGCGGTTCCTGTCATTTCCAGAATCGCAACTGCGGACCCCGTCGTCTTTCTTACCATCGACGATGGCTTCATTCGAGACCCGCGGGTACCCGAACTTCTTGCTCAGTTCAAGATTCCGGCCACATTGTTTGTCAATCAGGGCCCGTACCTTGCTGATCCCGACTACTTCGCGCGGGTCACTGCTTCAGGCGGTTCGATTAATTCGCATACGAAGTCGCACCAATTGTTGACAAAACTTTCCCCCTCAGCACAGCGCGCTGAAATCTGCGGGATGCGCGACATCATCGGCCGGCACGTCTTCGTTCCCGGACACTTTTTTCGCGCCCCCTTTGGTCTGAGTAACACAGCGACACAAACTGCGGCAAGCAGTTGTGGCATCAACGCTGTGCTGTTGTGGCACGCAACATTGAACGACGGACGCGTGCAATATCAGCAGGGCAATCAGTTGCAGCCTGGCGACATTATCCTCACCCATTTCCGAGACGACCTCTACGACAACATTCGGGCGTTGATCTGGCAGAGCGCTATTCAGGGCCTGACCATTGCTCCGATCGAGGACTATTTGCCCCTTCCCGGAGACGGCTAGGGTGGGCCGCCCATGGCGGCGTGGCCGAGTGGCTTAGGCAGGGGCCTGCAAAGCCCCGTACGGCGGTTCGATTCCGCCCGCCGCCTCCATAGAGAACACAGAAGGCCCGGCCGATTGGCCGGGCCTTCTTCGTTTTCCTCTCCGTCAACTTGGCGTGGATCATGCCTCGGCTAGCGTGCTTCAGTCACCTCGTAATGGATTCGGAGAACGGTGACCCTTCGCTCAGCCCCATCATCATCCTCAGGTAACCGAGCGTCTCGCCGGTCGCGTACTGGGCCGGCCATTGCCCTCGGAGGCGCTGGTGTCTTTGTCGCCGGTAGCGCCGCCGCGCTACTGACCGCGTTCGCCGGTTCAGCGGGGGCAAGTGCGACCATCACCGTCGACAGCAGCGGCGATGGCGCTGCGAACGCCGCCAACTGCACCGACATCACCGCCGGCAACTGCACACTTCGCGATGCAGTGGCCGCAGCGGTCAACGGCGATGTCATCGTTTTCGATGCAGCAATTTCGGCGATCGCCCTCACCAATGGAGAGATTGCGACACCAGCCGTGTCCATCATTGGACCTGGTGCCTCGGCGCTCACCATCACCACGACGGGAGCATCGGGCGCATACACCATGTTCCGTGTCAGCGGAACCGGCGACGCCCTGATCAGCGGCGTCACACTCACAAAAAACCGAGTGAAGTCGCTCAATGTTGGCAACTTCACCCTTGACGGCGTGACAGTTTCCGGTTCAACCAGCACGTACGGCGGTGCCTTATATGCAGGGAATACCGGCGATCTTGAGGTCAAGAATTCGACGTTTGGAAACAACGAGGCCTCGTCGAACGGCGGAGCGGTCTACGTCTACAACGGCGGCGACGCCACAATCAGCGACTCTGTTTTCAAAGACAACGACGCCGAGCGCGCAGGTGGCGCGATTTATAGCTATGGCGTGGATCTGACGCTTACCCGCACCCTGGTCACCGGGAACACCGCACAGGAAAGTGGCGGCGGGGTGTACTTTGGTCCTTCGGTTGGCAACGCGTCAATCACTGACTCCACGATCGACTCGAATACTGCAGGGGAATATGGCGGCGGTGCGAGTTTCAGTGATGGGATCACTGTCCTGATCAGCAATTCGACGGTGTCGAACAATTCTGCCACTGGCGGAGCGGGTTTGGACTTCGATGGTGCAGGCAGTAACGCGACGATCAACAACTCCACAATCACTGCCAATGCCTCTATCGGCGGTGGCGGAGGCATCTACATCCAGGCTTCTTCAACCCTCACCATCAATCAGTCGACGATTTCTGCGAATACTTCCGCCGGAACCACCGCGAGATACAGCGGAGGAGGCATCTCCATCGGCTCGGGGTCACCTATGGTGACGCTTTCAGGTTCGATCGTTTCGGGCAACGCCTCTGCCTTCGCTGGCGCCGCCGATTTCGGGCTCTACTCAAACGATCCATCTGACACCGGCTCATTCACCGCCACGAACTCGATCATTGGTGAGGTTGATCCCCGACTCACCGCCAACGGGACCAACAACATCATGTCGACCAACCCGATGCTCGGTGCGCTTGCCGACAACGGTGGACCGACCAAGACCATGGCCCTCCTTACCGGGTCACCAGCCATCAATGCCGGCCCCAACCCCGTGGCCACCTTCATCGGAAACGAGTTTGATCAGCGCGGCGCTGGCTACGCCCGAGTTGTTGGAGGAGTTGTCGACATCG
>JBILIB010000083.1:0-8728 GCA_044350215.1 Acidimicrobiales bacterium | reverse complement strand
ATCACATTCCCAATCAACATCACCATCGGTATTCCGCTCTACTACGCAGTGGCTTCAGCGCTCCGAACGTGATTAGTCGCGCACAACCGGGACGGGGCTGTCAATGGTGACGGTCCCGTCGGCGCGTACTTCGACAGTGATGAATCCGTGCGGACTCGGAACAGTTGCGCGCGCCCATTCCAGATCGCCAAGGTTGGGTACAACCCGCACTGAGGCATAGCCCGGTTCGGCCGGTGTGATGCCAAGCACATGTTGAATGAGATCTCGCGTTGGCGTTGACGACCAACCGTGACAGCGCGTGCCGCCAGTCCAACATTCCGGCCACGTTGTTTCACCCGCGTCGAGGAACACCTTCCAGTCACGGCACAAATCAGCAATGAGGTCGGCCCGGCCAGCCCTCGCCAGTCCGTCGTGCACCACAAACCGGAAGAACGGTTCGGCTTCGACCATCTGGTTTTCAACGTCCCATTCCGGTTCGGGATAGCCAGTGAGCATGTAGCCATATCCGGTGGAGCCGCCGGTGGGCGTGACCGGATCCATTACGAACGAATGGCGGATGAGGCGCGAACGATCGGTGAGGACTGACGCCACGCGATCGACGCGTTCGGCCGGCACGATCCCCGCCCACAGTGCCGCAGCGCCACCGTGTTGCGCAGCCGGGCGTTGCGGAACGCCGCCGAGCACATGGTCGATGTACACGCCGCGCTCTTCGTCCCAGAACAAATCAAACGCGCTGCGCACGCCTTCGTAACGGTTGCGAGCCCACGCCGCCGAAGCGTTGTTGCCGATCCATTCGCTCATTTCGGCAAAGTCTTCAAGTGCTTTTGCCCACACGGCATTCAGTGTCGACGAACATCCTCGAGTGTAAAAACTGGCCCAGTCGATGAGCACCCAACCGGTGACATCGCGCAACAGACCGTCGTCGCCAAGGAACGATTCAAACCACCGCAGTGTGCGCTCGGCCACGGGCAATAACTCTGCGACCACATCGCGATCGCCGGTGTAGCGATACAAGTTCCACACCGAATGCACCCACATGAGCGACCAGTCGGGAACAAACGTGCGGTCGTCGTCGGCGAAGTCTGAGGCCACCGCCATATGCAACATGCCGTCGGTTCGCGCCATGGTTGCAAGCTGCGGATGCCAAATGGGCATCGACCAATCGGGGTTGGCGACGAGATCGACCATTTGATGAACGACCGAATCGCCCGTCCATGCGCGTTGTTCACGGGTGGGACAATCGACATAGGCATCGAGCGCGCTCAAATCCACTGTGCGCAGGCCAACGGAATAGATCTCGTTGAGCAACGGATCAGAACATTCAAACGACGCGCCAGCGGGACGAGGCCGATGGCGGTCGGCAATCGACAGCGCAATGTTCGGCTGTTCTGCGCCAGCCGGCACGCGCACACTTGCGTGCAAGAAGCGTGTGCCGATGATGTCGAGAGATTCGAACAATGCATCATCACCCGCACACACATAACGAAGCCCGGCGTGCTGACCCAGCGTGACAAGAAAGCCGTCGGCGTCAACGTGTTCCGACGCGGCGATGTCAATAATCGTTCCCTCTGCCGCCCCAGTCACGCGCAATCGCAACGTGCCAGCCGCAATACGACCGAGATCGAAGCGATGCAGCATGAACGGTTCTGAGCCACGCGCCTCGCGCACACAGGTTTCATCGTTCAACACCTGACGAACGGGATCCTCACCCAACGGTGAGCCAACATGTTCCGAAGATGACACCAACACCGCGTCGTGCACCAACCCCCCGGGGAACGCAGTGCGCACCGGGGGCCGCAACATTCCAAACGGTTCGCTTGGTGGATGAGGATCGCCGTGACCGCCAGTGCTGAACGGAGTGATTTCGAACGCGTGCTTCCATTCCGACGCATCGAAACCGGGCTCATCCCAGCCTGCGTCAAACACCCGTGCATCGAAGGACTCAAGCGGCAAACACGCGACATCACCGGGAACCGGAACGGGAGTCCACGGCGAAACTGGCGCGCATGACCACGATCGATCAGAAATCACCCACTCATCGCCCACCAATGCTTCAAACACGATTGAGCCAGCGCCCATTGAATAGGTAGGCGGCGCTGGCATCCACCAGGACGTTGCCGTTCCAAAGTGGCGGGCGATGATCGAAATGACGTTGGCGCCCTCGACGAGAAACGGTGCGAGATCGGTGACGTCATAATGCGCGGCTCGAGGATCACTGCGCACCGGCCCCCGACCAACCTCGGCACCATTGACCCGGAGGATGTAACGACCGTCGGCCCAAATACGAGCAGGCACCGAAGCAGGAACGCTGGCTAGTTCGAGTTCGCGACGAAACATCGCAACTTTGTCGGTTGGATCGGCCAGCACCATGCGCGTGGCCGTATCGAGCTGCAGCGCCGGACGGGCATTCCACATCCATTTCGCCTGCCAACGGCCAGCGAACGGTTCAGGATGTTCCAGTTTCATGCGCTGCTGCCCCTCCCGCCGACCCCCGGCGATGTCGGTGACGGTACCAGCCAGCGGATTTCTCCCTACCGAGGGCGAGCACTACAATCGCTCATGATGCGCTCGTAGCTCAATTGGATAGAGCATCTGACTACGGATCAGAAGGTTGGGGGTTCGAGTCCCTCCGAGCGCGCCACATAAGTGCAGTTCAGAACGCTGAAGCCGATCCTACAGGGTCGGCTTCTTGCTTGTGGGGGGCAATTTGGGGGGCAACTGGAGGGGCTTTCACCTAGTCGCTAAGTCAGGATGCGTCGACGAAGGATTCGTCTACGGCTTCTTCCCGGTGTTGATGGAGTTTCTTTCCGGTCCGGACTACTAGCCACGATTCCCAGCCGTCTTGGGCAACGACATCGGCCGCAACAACGGCTGCTCGGGACGGTGAGTTCCAAATCGTTCCGTCTGCGAGTTGGAATCTGCCGTCGAGAAGAATCGTTGCGTGGTGCACCTCTCCTAGTTTCGGGCGTCTGAATTCGACCGGTTCGTTCGCCGTAAGTGAGCCGATGTCGATGAGATCTTTGACGGTGACTCTTCGACCGCTGGCGTCTTTTGTTTTATACGGGGCTTTCGCTGTGGTGCTTGGAGCCAAAGCGGAGGCGACAGGGGCCGGTGGTTCATGGTCGGCGTCGATATCGACGATCTTTCGTCCTAAGTCGTCCTGATACAGGGTTACCGGAATCACTGTTACGGGAACGCTGTTTTGTTGAAGGAACTCAAGTGCTGATCGGGTTCGTCCGTGAAAGTCACGTGCAATGAGGACCAGCGACGGAGATGCGGAGATGACTACGGGTGTTGATGTTTCGGTGAACTCTTGCCAGTCGCTGAAGAACGCTTGTTGACCAGCGTGGCCGTCTGCATTTCGGTTGTAGAGACTTGCGATTTCGTCGAGGCTGGTTGTTCGAGCCCAGCCCGCATATTCAAGGCATTGCGCTAATTGACCTCGGTCGATGTCTCGCTTCACTTCGATGATGACAACGCATCCCGATTTATCTAACGCGAGCACGTCAGGGATTCCGCCAGCACTTATTTTTGGTTGTCGAGCGACAGGGAAAAGGACCATGCCGGTGAACGCTTCGAGGTCATCCCATACGAGGGCCTCGATCTCGGATTCGTAGAGGTCCGGGCCGGGGTTGAGGCGCTGGAACGGCACGAGTCCGGTGTCGCTTAGTTCATAGATCGGCATTTCGGCTCCCACCGCTTGTTTCCGCTGGCCGAGTCTGCCCTAGATCAAATGTCAGGGTCTAGAAAGCAGCGGTTTCGGCTGTTTCTACTTATATGGGGCGCTTCGGGCAGACTGTGGGAGCGGGCTCGGAGCCCCCCGGGTGGGCCCGACACCTTTCTTGTCACTTAGATCAGCGAGATTCTTGATGGCGGATAATCGAAAGCCTGAGGATCAGGCAAGGGTCCTCATTGACGAGCAACTCACGAGTGCGGGCTGGCATGTCTGTGATCGCAACGAGATTGACCTGTTCAATCATCAGGGAAACGCTGTTCGTGAGGTCATCATGGAGACCGGGCACGGTCGTTGCGATTACCTCTTATACGTAGACAAACAGGTCGTTGGGGTTATCGAAGCGAAACCGGTCGGCACTCCGTTGGCTGGCGTGCAATGGCAGTCGGCGATGTATGCGGTCGGGCTTCCCGCCGGTTATCGGGATTCGGCCGTTCTGCGCGATGACCGTCTGCCGTTTGTGTTTGAGGCGTCGGGCAGTGAAACCCAGTACACGAACGGGTTCGATCCGAATCCCCGCGCCCGCAAGATCTTCAACTTTCCGAAGCCGGAAACGTTGGCTCGCATTCTTCGAGACGCTGAAAACAACCCTGACGCTCCGACGTGGCGCAGCCGAGTTCGTTCAATGCCGTCCTACGACGATTACGACCTACGTCCGGCGTCGAAAATCGCTGTGGGTGCAATCGAAAAGTCCCTCGCCGATCAAAAGTTCTCACGCTCGCTCGTGCAAATGGCCACGGGTGCGGGCAAGACCCGTATGGCAGTCACCGAGTCCTACCGACTCATCAAAGACGGCGGCTTCAACCGGATTCTGTTTCTCGTTGATCGCAACAACCTTGGCGAGCAAACTCTTCGGGAGTTTCGTGACTACACGACTCCGGACGATGGTCGGAAGTTCACCGAGTTGTACAACGTCGACAAACTCACCTCCGCCGGGATGGTCGGCTCCAGCAAAGTCGTGATTTCGACCATCCAGCGTGTGTTTTCTGTGCTTCGTGGGATTGAGGTCACTGAAGACGACGATCCGAATATTGATGAGTACACGCCTCCGGCGCCGGTAACGGTTGAGTACACGCCTCATTTGCCTCCGGAGTCATTTGATCTGATCATCGTTGATGAATGTCACCGTTCGATTTATGGGTTGTGGCGTGGCGTGCTTGAGTATTTCGATGCCCATCTACTGGGTCTCACCGCAACACCCACGAAGCAGACCTATGGGTTCTTTCAGCAGAACCTTGTGAGTGAGTACACCTATCCGCAGTCAGTTGCTGATGGTGTGAATGTTGATTTCGAGGTCTATCGGATTGAGACGCAGATCTCGAAAGACGGCTCAAAGATCGAAGCGGGAACGACGGTTCCGAAACAGGACCGGCGTACTCGCCAAGAACGGTACGAGGAACTTGAAGAAGAGTTCGAGTACACGGCAAAGCAACTCGATCGCGATGTAACCAGCAAGGCCCAAATTCGTCTTGTGTTGGAAACTTTCCGTGATCGTCTCTATACCGAGATCTTTCCCGGCCGATCAGTTGTCCCGAAGACGCTGATCTTTGCCAAGGACGACAATCACGCCGAAGAGATCGTGAATACCGTTCGTGAAGTGTTTGGTGAGGGCAATGATTTCGCCGCCAAAATCACCTACAACGCCAAGGACCCGAAAGGGTTGCTTCAAAAGTTTCGTAACTCCCCCACACTGCGTATTGCTGTCACTGTCGACATGATCGCCACCGGCACCGACGTCAAAGCGATCGAGTGCGTGTTCTTTATGCGTGACGTTCGCTCTCGCACCTATTTCGAGCAGATGAAGGGACGAGGCGCCCGCACAATCAACAACGCCGACTTTCAAGCAATCACGCCTGATGCGAAATTCAAGGAACGCTTTGTCATTGTCGATGCCGTTGGCGTGACCGAACATCCTTTCGTTGATGCTGCACCATTGGAACGGACCAAAGCGCTCTCGTTAAAGCAACTCCTTGAGCGTGCAGCGACCCTCACAATCACTGCCGATGAGACTGCCACCCTCGCCTCTCGGCTCTCACGCCTCGAGCGGGAACTCACCCCCAAAGAAGACAAAGAACTCGCAAACTTGGCCGGAGTACCGCTCACTGCAATCACTAAAGGCTTAATGACGATCATCGATCCGGACGTGATCGCACAGATCGAACAGAACGCACCGCTCAAAGCCGACGGAACCCCCGATATCGCCAAATCCGTTCGCCAACACCTCAATACCGTCGTTGAACCACTCGCAGGGAACGCACCACTAAGAGCGCGCCTACTAGAGATCCGTGCCTCACACGACCGCATCATCGACGAGGTCTCAATCGACATACTCCTAGGAGCCGGTGGAGTCGTTGACTTCGACAAATGCAAAGAAGTCATCACCTCATGGAAAGGCTTCCTTGAGGAACACAAAAACGAGATCACCCTCATCGACGTTCTCTACCGCCAAGACAAGAGCGCAGCAATCACGTTCGCTGAACTTCGGGACCTCGCCGACAAGATCGCCGCTCCCCCACGATCATGGACGATCGATCTCATTTGGAACGCCTACCAAGCCCTCGACGGCGAACACGTAAAGCGCACCGACAAACACACAGCCACCGACCTCATCACCCTCATCCGCTACACACTCGAACAACAGAACGAACTCGTGCCCTACGCCGTCACCGTCGAAGAGCGCTACGTGAACTGGCTCGCCCAACAAACCCAAAGCGGCGTCACCTTCAACGACGACCAACTTTGGTGGCTCGACCGCATCAAGGACACCATCATTCAAAGCACCCACATCGATGTCGAAGATCTCGCCAAAGCCCCCTTCACCGAGCGCGGCGGAATCGACGGAGCAGGCAACGCACTCGGCGCCAACGCCCAAGCCATCATCGATGATCTCAACAACTCACTCGCAGCATGAGCGACACAGAACCAACCAGTAACAACCCCGAAGACGGTCAACTCCCCGAAGGCTGGAAAGTTCGGGAACTTCGCGATTTGGTTGATGTCCTCGACTCAATTCGGAAGCCGATCAACTCGAAGGAGCGTGCTTCTCGTGAAGGACAAGTTCCGTATTACGGCGCAGCAGGCCAAGTAGGGACAATCGATGTTGCACTATTCAACGAGGACCTAGTTCTTCTTGGCGAAGACGGTGTCCAATTCTTCGATGTAGACAAACCCAAGGCATACGAGATTTCCGGCCCCTCGTGGGTCAACAATCATGCCCACGTTCTTCGATGTCGTAGTGAGGCATACAAACAAAGACTCCTCGTTCACTATCTGAATCAGTTCGATTACCGAAACCGCGCAAACGGCACAACCCGGCTCAAATTGACTCAGGCAGCGATGAATGGAATTCCGGTGCTAACACCACCCCTCGCCGAGCAGGAACAGATCGTTGAGATCCTTGAGGAGCAACTGTCACGACTTGATGCTGCGTTAGAGAGTGTTCGTGTGGTGCGGGAGAAAGCAGCACAGTTCCGTCGCTCGCTCCTCCACGCCGCCTTCACCGGAACCCTCACCGGCCACAACCCCTCAGACGGTCAACTCCCCGAAGGTTGGAATTCATATTCGCTTGGCGAAATCGAAAGTCTCAAGTGGATCAAACTCGGACGAGGAAAAGTGATTTCCAAACGAGATATTGCTGCGAACCCGGGTGACTACCCGATCTACTCATCTGCGGGCCTAAACGGCGGGGAATTCGGCAGATACGGGGAATTCCTTTTCGACGAGGAACTCATTACATGGTCCGTTGACGGCGGCGGTCATCTTTTCTATCGGCCCAAACATCGATTTTCGGTGACCAACGTCGGCGGATGGATCCGAATCCTTGATTTTCAGGTCTTTGATTACAAGTACCTCTACTTCGCTCTGACCTACGCACACTCCCAAACAGTTTTCGACTGGTCAAGGAAAGCCCACCCAAGTGTGATCCGACTCGCATATGACTCCGTTCCGATCCCCACCCGTGCTGAGCAGGAGCGGATTGTTGAGATCCTTGAGGAGCAACTGTCACGTCTTGATGCTGCCTTAGCGGTTGCTGATGCGATCGAGAAACGTTCCGCTGCCTTACGTCGATCGTTGTTACACGCTGCGTTCACCGGTCGCTTGACCGAACAATGGAGAGAGTCTGTTCATGTCTGATGCACGCCAGTTAGTCGACAAACTTTGGAACTTCTGCAATCTGCTTCGTGATGACGGTGTGTCGACGATCGACTACACCGAGCAACTCACGTATCTCTTGTTCTTGAAAATGGCCCACGAGCGGGAGACCCGGCCGCTGAATCCTGAACAGATCGTTCCTGCTGACTGTTCATGGCAGCGCCTCCTCGACACTGACGGAGACGAACTCGAAGTCACCTACCGGACCATCCTTGAAACGCTAGGTAAGCAGCCGGGCACGTTGGGTGTGATTTTCCGTAAGGCGCAGAACAAGATTCAGGACCCGGCAAAGTTGAAGCGCCTGATCACCGATTTCATTGACAAAGAGAACTGGTCAGCGACCGGCGTCGATATCAAGGGCGATGCCTATGAGGGTTTGCTGGCCAAGGGCGCTGAAGATGTGAAGTCCGGTGCCGGTCAGTACTTCACTCCTCGCCCGTTGATTGCGGCAATGGTTGATTGCGTGCAGCCCACCGTGGCCGACACCGTGGTTGATCCGGCATGTGGCACCGGCGGTTTCTTGTTGGCCGCTTATGAGTATGCGAGCCGTGACGCTGAGGACATGACTCCTGATCAGCGAGACCATCTGCGTGAAGGGTTCGTGCACGGTGTTGAACTCGTTGATGGCACTGCTCGTCTTGCTGCGATGAACATGATCTTGCACGGCATGGGCCGTGCCGACGGCCCCAGCCCCATCGATGTGAAAGATGCACTCACTGCCGATCCCGGCAAGCGCTGGTCGGTAGTGCTGGCGAACCCGCCGTTCGGAACGAAGTCGTCAGTGAAAATGATCGGCGAGGACGGTAAGACCGCCAAAGACAACCTCGAGATCGTCCGAGATGA
>JBILIB010000170.1:0-4229 GCA_044350215.1 Acidimicrobiales bacterium | reverse complement strand
CCGTTCAGCCAGCGCCCGCACCGCAAGTGGGTCGGCGCCCGAAAACAAATCAAGCATCCCCACCGACGAAACGTCTGCGACAATTCCTCGAACCGCCAAGTCATGGCGAAGCAGCGCTTCGGCCATGGGCGAACGACACACGTTGCCGGTACAAACCGCAACGATTGCGAGCTTGGATTGCTCGGTCATGTCCACCACTTCCGTTCACCAAGACCTCAAACGAGCTCTCGACCAACACCTGCGACGTTCGAATCTGAAGCCCGGTTCACACCGGACCAGTAACGCTCCCCCGTTGAGCCGATCGCGACTGTTCGAAACTGGCTGAGTCAGCCTCTTTGTCTTTGCTTTCAGTCTGGGAGTACTTGTTTCGATAGCTATAGGCCCCGTAGCTGTAGGTTCCGTAATAGCGAGAATAACGACCCTTGGTCGGCACTCCGTTGAGCACCACACCAATGATGGGGGTGTTCACCTGACGCAACCGTTCAAGGGTTTCGCGCAAGTGATCGCGTGGGGTTTCACCCACCAATGCCACCACCATGGCCCCGTTGGCGAACTGCGAGAGTGCCAAAGCATCGGCGACCGGCAGCAAGGGCGGAGAGTCAATGAAAATGAAGTCGGCTCCCGCGGATTCGAGACGGTCAAGAAGCGCACCCATTGCTGCCGAACCAACGACCTCAGCGGGGTTTTGCGGAAGCGGACCTGCTGACAACACGGCAAGACGACGGCCAGATGGCAACACAACGGGAGTGATCGCGTCATCAAGACTCTGATCTCCGAGCAGTACGCGGGTGAGACCAGAGTCAACTGTCTTGACGTCGAAGAACAATTCGATCGCCGGCTTACGAAGATCGCCAGACACGATGACAACTCGCTGTCCGCTCTCGGCAAGAACCATGGCCAGGTTTGCGACCAAAGTGGACTTGCCTTCAGAACCTTCAGCAGACGTCACAAGTACGCGCGTGCGTTTGTCACCGAGTGCCGAAAAGCGAAGGTTCGATGCCAGGCCTCGAAAGGCCTCGGCGGCGATGGAATCAAGCGGCACGAGCAAACGTTTCCCGTGGCGGTTGACGTGACGAGCGGTGTTCGCTCCCTCGCCGAAGATGGGAATGCCACCGATCACCGGCACGCCACCACTGAGGTTGTCGACGTCCTCCACGGTTCTCACCGCATTGGAAAGACGATCAAGCAGAAACGCCAAGCCGATGCCCACAAGAAGAGCGAGGACACCAGCCAGCGCGGCATCGCGCGCCGGTGTGGGCGAGTACGGCGAAGTGGCCAACAGCGCGGTCTGTGACACTTCGGCCGATCCGGAACGAGTCGCCGCTTCAACGTCAAACTGTGTGGCACGAGTGCGCAAATCTGACTGCTGGGCTACCAGCGAGGACCTCTGCGACCGCAAGACATCAGCCTGTGTGGCACTTGTGGCCCTATTGGCAAGTTGCGAATCGATAGTTGCGATTTGCGCGTCGATCTCGAGCGCTTTGCTGCGCAATTCGTCAGCACGCTCGGTGAAGCTGCTCGTGACCTGCGCACGTCGCTGGATCACATAAAGCTCGGCCATAGCATTGGCAGCACCTTGGGCTACCTCTGGCGACGGGCTCGACACCGTGATGTTGATGAGGTCGGTCGACCCCACTGACGAGACGGTAATGCTGGTGATCTTGTTGGCATCGTCGCCCAACTTTTCATCGACGGCGTTGCGTAAGTCCGGAGCGCGAAGCAACTGCATTTGGGTGTCAACCTCGCGCTTGGGGTCGACACGAATCTGCACACCATCAAATACGGCTTGGGCGTTGGGATCGACAACGCTGATCTTGGCGGTGGACTGATAGAGATCGGTCTGGAGCGAGGAGTAGGTATAAGTGCCGACGACAGCGACAACTACAAGCCCAATGATGAGGGGGAACCTCAGCCAAACAATCAGCCACAAACGGCGCAAATCAAGCGTATCTTCGTCGTGTTCAATCACTTCAGGTTCGGAACTTTCCGGTCGATGAGCAAAAGTGGGTCCGGCGTTATAGGGAAGGTTGGCATTGCTCACCCAACGAAAGTGAAGGGTCCTCGATCTACCGACATGTGTTGAGCAGCAATCACGAGCATTGCCGCGGTGGCATCAGTATCGCTTACTCCGACAAGACCTTGCACGAACTGCACGTCGAGCGGAGGAACAGGCACGCAAGAGATCAGCGGGTGGGAGCTGCGAATATGGTCTTCTCCATCGTTGAACAGATCCTCGTGCAATTTCTCACCGGGACGTAGCCCTGTGTAGATGATCTCGACTGGCTCTGGCGCTTGAGCAGCCAGTTGCTTTGCGATATCGGCAATCCGCACTGGCTCTCCCATATCAAGCACCATGACCTCTCCCGCGTCGCCGATGAGGGCAGAGTACAGGACTAACTGCACCGCCTCGGAGACCGTCATGAAGTAGCGCATAACGTCCGGGTCAGTGACTGTCAGTGGCCCACCTGCGGCAATCTGCGCTCGGAAGGTGTCGAGAACTGTCCCACGGCTGCCGAGAACATTCCCAAAGCGTACAGAAAGGAATTTTCCTGCGTAGGCATAGGCCGCCCAGGCTGTGAGGCCTTCGGACAGCCTTTTGGACGAACCCAGAGCACTGATGGGGTTCGCGGCCTTGTCGGTAGAAATATTGACAAAGTGAGCAGCACCTACTGCTCCGGCTGCATCGAGCACGTTCATTGTTCCGAACACATTCGACTTCACCGCCTCTGTTGGGTACATCTCCAATAAGGGAAGATGTTTGAGTGCCGCAGCATGAAACACGATGTCTGGCCGGTGCTCGGCAAAAATGGCATGCATTCGCTTACGATCACGGATATCGGCGACCACAATGTGGCGCGAGTCAAGTAACGCGCGACCTTCAAGCTCTAACTGAAGAGCATGGAGAGCAGACTCGTCACGATCAACAAGCGTGAGCGATTGTGGCCCCAGCGCGAAGACTTGACGAGAGATCTCCGACCCGATCGAACCACCTGCACCAGTAATGAGAACTCGTCGACCCGAAATAAGTTGCTCGTACATTTCTGAGTCCATCGCTACTGTCGGACGACCGAGCAGATCATCGGTCGACAGCGGTCGCACCTTTTCGACGGTCACCCCATCCCTGAGAAGTTCAGCAACGGCGGGCAAAACTCGCACACTAAGCCCGGCTTCAATAGCTAACGCCGAAAGTTCTCGAACGGTCTCGGAACTGGCACTCGGGATAGCAATGATGATCAGCGAAGCATCGAATGATGCAGCAACCTTCTTCATCGAATATCGATCCCCCACAACGCGGACTCGACGAATAGTGAGATTTCGTTTCGTGATGTCGTCATCAAGAAGGGCGACGACGGTCATTCCACTCGAGAAATCACCGAAGATCGCGTCGATGATCTGACGACCACCTTCGCCCGCCCCGAAGATGATTGCTCTTTGCGCGCTGTTGTTCTTCGGCGAGCGAAACTCTCGGGTGCCCCGAAGTGCTGCGCTGAATCCCAAAGAGATCAGCGTCGCTCCAGCAGTTGCGCCGATGCACACAGAAGTAGGGACGAGTTGCGGCGAGGCCAAAAAGTTGACAATGAAAAGTGCGATGCCTGCGGCGAGGTTGCGCGCGGCCAGACGCCAGACATCTTCAAAACTCCCAGCCAATGCCCAGCCATTTCGCCGGATAAGAACGAGGCCCACAGCGATGGATACTGAAACAGCTACGGCCATAGCAATAACGACGCGGGTAACGGCGCCCGGACCGCGCAGCCCACCTAGTCCATCGAACCGCAGGATCATCCAAACGAAAAGTGCAATCGCCCATGCAAGAGCGTCTATTGCAAGCCGAACTAGAAGCCGACCGCCCAACATCTGACCTCGAAAGGAACTCAACTTTTTTTTCATTACAAAAATCCGCCACAGATAATTGATGAGAGCTTGCGCCGGATCACCTTATTAATAGGGACAGTTTAAGTTACTTCGTTCTTCTCCTGGGTTCCAATCGTCCAAATCAAGCGCTGACCCTTAACGTGGTTGAGAGATCTGTTGCTTCTGCCGCTGACGGTTGCACGTTGAAGAATGCTACGAATAGGTCCGTGATTGCGCACGGGCAGGGTGGACGGGTGAAGCTGCGCCGACTGTCATCTGCCGATCGGATAAACCTTCTCGCTATCGCAGTTGCCTCGAGCCTTTTGGCGGCGCTGTCTTCGGCCAGCCCCGTCGGCGGGCCCGTAGGCGACCGTTTC
>JBILIB010000049.1:0-13164 GCA_044350215.1 Acidimicrobiales bacterium | reverse complement strand
AGATGCTCCGCTGGGCTTGGCCCATTGCGTTCTGATTGCTCAGGAGTTTCTGGGTAACGATGACTTCGTGATGTATCTCGGCGACAATCTTCTTCGCCAAGGCATTGCCGAGTTCGTCCAAAGTTTCGAAGCCGATCATGCTGAATCACGCGCTGAAGATGCGAAGGTTCCCTCGGCGCAAATTCTGCTTGCTCGTGTTGCTGATCCTCAACGTTTTGGTGTCGCCGAAATCGGTGCTGACGGCGAAGTGACACAACTTGTCGAGAAGCCGCTTGAACCAAAGTCTGATCTCGCGCTTGTAGGTGTCTACCTCTTTGATCGCCATATTCACGATGCCGTTGCTGCGATTGAACCTTCGCCGCGCGGCGAACTTGAAATCACCGATGCAATTCAGTGGTTGATCGACAACGGACATAGGGTTCGTCATGAGGTTCTTGAGGGTTGGTGGAAAGACACTGGCAAACTCGAACCACTCCTCGAAGGCAATCGTCTTGTGCTCGACATGCTCGAACCGTCGAACAGTGGAACCGTCGATGCTGCATCGGTCCTCGAGGGAGTTGTTGTCATCGAGGCTGGCGCTGAAGTCATTAATTCGAAACTTCGAGGCCCAGTCATTATTGGTGAAGGCGCAAAGATCGTTGACAGTACAATCGGCCCGTACGCGTCGATCTATTTCGACTGCGAAATTACTGACAGCACTATCGGGAACTCCGTCATTCTTGAGCAGTCACGAATCACGGGAATTCATTCCATCGCAGATTCACTCGTGGGCAAGCAAGTGGAAGTGCGGAAGTCGCAACGCGAGCCGCATGCAACGCGGCTCATGATCGGCGATCACTCCGTCGTCGAGTTGAACTAGTTCTGGGCGAACAAAGAGCGTTTACCTCCATTTCACGCTAGATTTCAGGGTGAAGGTAGGGATGAACCTCCTAGCCGTAGAATTTCGGCTCGGCACTATCCCGAATCTTCCCCATGGCTCTGTTGCACAATACCCCCGCCGCTCCGACGTATGAGAGTGCGTCAACTTCGTCGCCGTTCGCGTCGAGGTTTTTTCGTCGTGTTGTCTTGGCGCTTGCATTTATCTGCGCATCATTCGCGCTTACTTTGGTTGGGTCTTCCGTAACTGCATCTCCTGCAAGCGCGCTTCTGAGGGGCATTGATGTCTCTAGTTGGCAGCATTCAGGTACCTCTGGATCGACATGCGGCCGCCCCATCGACTGGGTTCAAGTGCGTAATTCGGGAATTTCATTTGCGTACGTGAAGTCAACGGAAGCAACGACCTATACGAATCCATGCTTCGCACAAGATTGGGCGGGTATCGCAGGAGTCGGTTTGCTCCGTGGGTCGTATCACTACGCAAAGCCAGCGTTGCCATTAAGTACTGCAGTTGATCAAGCCCGATATTTCGTCTCTCGCGCCGGTTCGATGACTGGGCCTGGAGATCTCCCGGGAATGTTGGACCTCGAGGAAACCGGGGGTCTCAACGCGACACAGTTGTCGGACTGGACGCGTACGTTCATGAACGAGGTCACGTTACTTACCGGCAAGAAGCCAGTCCTTTACATGGGGGCGTACTTTTTCCCGGGAACTATCGCGCCGGATATCTCAGCGAATTATCGGCTTTGGCTTCCGAGTTACCTGTGTCAGAGCAACACCGGTGAACGTCTGTGTAATCCATATACCGATACTCGTCAGCCCCGTCTTCCCACTGGTTGGTCCTCATGGACATGGTGGCAGTTTTCGAGTATCGAAAAAGTTCCTGGCATTTACGCGAACTCGTTTAATAGTCGCCAAACGGATGCGTTTAACTACGCTCTCGACAACGTCGATATGAATTTCTTTTGTTGTGACCTTGCTTCGCTGCAAGCGTTGGCGGGGAGCGGATCGGGTGCCGGTTCACCATTCGGGATTTTGCACTCGATCTCGGTACCGGAACCCACGTACGCAAACGTGTTTGGTTGGGCGATCGATCCCGATTCACGAGATCCAATTCCTGTAGATGTCTACGTCTACGGGCCTGATGGTCAACCCGGAGTCGGTCGACGCCTTGACGCAAGTGGCGAGTTCCCCGGACTTACAACGGCCTATCCCGGCTTTGGTGGCGCTCACGCGTACTTCACGTCCATCCCCGTTCCGCTAGGGGCGAAACAGGTCTGCGCATTCGGAATCAATGTTGGTTCGGGCGGCAACTCCTTGTTGGGTTGCAAATCGCTCGGTGGCGATCCGTTTGGCGTTATCGACACTGCGCGTTCTGTCGGTCCCGGTCGTATTGAAGTTTCGGGGTGGGCGATCGATCCCAATGGTGTTACCCCGACGCAGGTCGTTGCTCGCGTTAATGGTGTCGACACCGTCGTCACTGCGAATCAGGACCGTCCCGACCTTGGCAATCCAGGTGGCTTGGGCAATCTGCACGGCTACACCGCGACTATTCAGGTGCCGACTGGCGGCAACGTCCAGGTCTGTATGGGTGCAGCGAATTCGATCGGGCCCGGAAGCTCGGTATCACTCGGTTGTCGTACAGTGGCCTTGCCGGGCGGCTCGCCTTTGGGGGTCATCGACACTGCTATCGGCGGCATCGGTTCACTTTCGGTAACCGGTTGGGTCGTAGACCCTGATACCGCCGCAGCGATTGATGTACATGTCTACGTCAACGGTATTGGTCGTTTGGCAATTCGTGCCGATGGAACTCGCAATGATGTTGCTGCTGGGTTCCCCGGTTACGGGCCCTCGCGCGGATACAGCGGCTCAGTCTCGGTCGGCGGGGGAGCACATACCGTTTGTGTGTACGGGATCAACGTTGGGGTCGGAAACCACTCACTGCTCGGTTGTCGGGTGGTGCAGGTGCCGGGCGGCTCGCCATTTGGAGCGCTCGATACCGTTACGTATGAAAATGGATCATTGAGGGTGACGGGTTGGGCAGTCGATCCCGACACCGTGTCTCCAATTTCCGTGCACGTGTATGTGCAAGGCCTGGGCTATGCGTTGACCGCTAGTGGGAATCGTCCTGATATTGCCGGTGGTCTTCCGGCCTACGGGGCGGCGCACGGCTTCGACAATCTTCTTCCGGCGCCAGAAGGACGACAGACGGTATGCGCCTACGGGATCAACGTCGGACTCGGAAACCACTCGCTTCTCGGTTGTCGCACGGTCGTCGTCCCAATGGGAAGCCCAATAGGCCACATAGATGGTGCTTCGATCACCAACGGAACCGTTTCGCTCAACGGTTGGGCTATTGATCCGAATACTGCCGGCCCTGACATCGTCCATATCTATGTAAATGGCGTCGGGTTCGAGGTCATTGCGAATCAGAACCGACCAGATCTTGGCAATCCGTGGGGATTGGGTTCGGCGCATGGCTGGTCGTTCGCAACCCCACGAATCGGAACCGGGGTCCAACGAGTTTGTGTCTACGCCCTCAACATTGCTGGTCCTGGGTCACATCAACTGCTGGGATGCCGAGACCTTTCCTAGGGCTGTGTGGGCGGTCGGCTAGCGTAAAATGATCGTTCGGCGAAGACGGAAGGCCCCGCCCCTCTATGGCAAAGATCACCGAATCCGACCTCATTCGCGGCGTGTACGTCGTCGATCCCGATATTCACGGTGATGAGCGGGGATTCTTCGTTGAGACCTACCGCCGTGAATGGTTCCCCCAGGGCCGCGAGATGCTGCAGGGCAACCGTGGCGACCGCCAAGCGGGTGCCGTGGTTGGACTCCATTATCACTTACATCAGGCCGACTACTGGTATGTGCCCTACGGGACCGCCCGAGTCGTTCTCCACGACCTTCGCACCGATTCGCCCACCGATGGAGCGACCCAATGGCTTGATCTCGGTCGCCAGTCCGACGGTACCCATAGCCATCGTGGTGTTTTCATTCCTCCGGGTGTGGCGCATGGCTTTGCGGCGCTTACCGATATGACGATCACCTACCTCGTCGACAACTACTACAACCCGGCCGATGAATTAGGTGTGGCATGGGACGATCCCGCGATCGCAGCCGACTGGGGGGTTGCCGATCCGATCCTGTCTGATCGTGATCGCAAAAATCCGGCCCGAGCCGATATCGAATCGCAATGGCAGCCGCACTGGCGCCTGCGTCCCTGAGAGGCACCCCATGAAGTTGTTCATCACCGGCGGAGCCGGATTCATCGGCTCCAACTATGTCCGCCACGTGCTGGCGAACACCGACGATGAAGTCACGGTGTTCGACGCGCTCACTTATGCAGGCAATCTTTCGAGCCTTGCCGATGTTGCTGATGACACTCGGTACTCATTTGTGCAAGGCGACATCTGCGATCGTGAAGCAGTCGCAGCAGCCATGGCCGGTCACGACATGGTGGTCCACTTCGCCGCTGAAAGCCACGTTGACCGCTCAATCGTCGATCCAGACACTTTTGTTCGTACGAATTGCCTTGGCACCAATGTCATGTGTGACGTCGCTCGCACTATCGGCGTCGAGCGATTCCTTCACATCTCTACCGACGAGGTCTACGGATCGATCGAAGAGGGATCGTTTATTGAAACTGATCGCCTTGGTCCGCGATCGCCCTACTCATCGTCGAAAGCTGGCTCTGATCTCATCGCATTGTCGTATCAGGAGACCTATGGCCTTCCTGTGATCGTCACTCGTTCATCGAACAACTTCGGTCCATTCCAGTTCCCCGAAAAGGTCATTCCGCTGTTCGTGACGAACTTGCTCGACGGCAAGAAAGTTCCACTGTACGGAGATGGTCTGAACGTCCGGGACTGGATCCATGTTCTCGACAATTGCGCTGGTGTCGATACCGTTCTTCGTAAGGGAACGATCGGCGAGATCTACAACATCGGCGGTGGCAACGAAACCACAAACCGTGAACTCACTTCGATGGTCCTTTCCAATATGGGCGTCGGCGAGGAAATGGTTGAGTACGTACAAGACCGACTCGGACATGATCGCCGCTATTCCATTGACTGCTCGAAAGCCAATGCTCTCGGCTGGAAGCCTTCACGTGACCTCGATGTCGCTATTGCCGAAACCGTGGAGTGGTACCGGGCCAATCGTGCCTGGTGGGAACCATTGAAGGCTCGCTGACATGCGAGTTCTCATCACTGGCGCTGGTGGTCAGGTCGGCCACGAACTCGTAAGCGTTTTTGGCGCCGGTGGTCATGAGGTTGCTGGTTTCGATCACGCACGCCTTGACATCACCAACCGCGATGCGGTGCGTGCCGCCGTTGTCGAGTTCCAACCCGATGCGATCGTGCATTCCGCAGCTTGGACTGCTGTCGATGCGTGCGAAAGCGATCCCAACCGTGCGTTCGCCGTCAATGCGATGGGAACCCGGTTCGTTGTCGAAGCGTCTCGGCTCGCTGATGCCGCAGTGCATTACATCTCGACCGACTACGTCTTCGACGGCACCAAAGAGTCGGCCTATGTCGAATGGGATCAAACGAATCCGCAATCGGTCTACGGCGCATCAAAGCTTGCCGGTGAGCGCGAACTCGGTGACAACTCTTCGATCATTCGTACTTCGTGGGTATGTGGCTTTCATGGTCCGAACATGGTGAAGACCATCCTTCGTCTCGCCGCAGAACACGACACCTTGTCGTTTGTTGATGACCAACGTGGGTGTCCCACATTTGCCGATGATCTTGCTGCAATGATTGCCCAACTCGTTGTTGAGCGTCGGACGGGTGTCTTTCATGTGACGAATGCTGGACCAGTGAGTTGGTACGAGTTCGCTCGCGAGGTGCTTCTTGCGAGCGGCCAAGACCCTGACCGTGTGCTTCCCGTCTCTACTGCCGACCTGCAACCACCTCGACCCGCGCCGCGGCCAGCCAATTCTGTTCTTGACCACGCTGCGCTCCGATTGTCGGGCATCGACACGATGGCCGATTTCCGTGAACCGTTGCGACGGCTTGTCTCCTCACTTCGTTAAGCGAACAACGAAGGTTTGTTGTGGCGATGAGTTAGCGACGGGCTAGCCACATGCCTGACATTAAGGGTGGAAGCACAACTGGCTCACCGCTCCAAGGCATCTCGGGTACGCCGAGCTCGGGGCAGGGCACGAGTCGCTCTATAGAAGAGAATCCATTGGCCAGCACGGCCCGCTCGAAATCTTCAGCACCCCAGGTACGAAACGCGATCGTGAGGCCGTCTCCGCCGTGAATCTCGGGGTTGTTGTCAATGTGCGATTCTCCGCTGGCGTCTGTCCAGTGGAGTTCACCGTCCTGCATCGACCAGTCGGTGATGTCGGGGTAGTACTCGTCGGTACCGCCACCGCTCACGGGTACGGAAACCATCGCAATGCCGCCGGGACGAAGGAACGACGCAAGCGACGCGATTGCGCGCTCTGCAGACAGCGGAACATGTTCAAGTACGTCGGAGCAAATTACGAAGTCGTAGAGGCCTTCCATCGATGACCTGGGATTCAGGAGGTCGACAATTGGATCTACATCGAGCTCTGAATTCGAATAGTTGAAACATCGGTGGAAGAAGCGAGCCATTTCAGGGTTATCGCTAATCCCAAGGCCGTGACGGCGGTTGTCAGGGTGGAGCTCAAGCATGGGGCGAGGCTCGATACCGAGTCCTCGCATAATGAGGAGCGCTGTTGCGCGAGTTCGCCAACTCGAACCGCAACGGGGGCAGGTTTCTCCCTCTCGGATTGGCTGCGCTAAAGCCTCATCGCGATGGCCGCACAGCGCGCAACTTGGGAGCATGTTGGAATAGTAGACCGGACTACAGAAATGAATTGTTGTTCGCCCGATAGAGTCGAGGCTCTGTCCGTTAGTGCGAATGCTTCTGGAGAAGCAGGGGGTGGTTGAGGTCGTGGGGAATCGCTTGACTCGTCGCGTATCACGACCCCCGAATTCGGGAACATCAGCTCGACAGGCTGCTCTCATTTGTGCCCCTTGGTATAGCGAGACCTACATCGTCGGTGGCGATACAACTCAAGATCCGCTTGCGCACTTCGTTCAATACAACAGCAACGATCTTGTAGATCCGACGCCACTTTTCGATGGCCATTGGTATCGCACCGTGCACGGACTTCATGCTGTTGCAGACCCTCTTGATCACTACCTCACTGTTGGTGCATCGATGGGGCTGGACCCAAGTCCAGTGTTTGATTCCACGTGGTACTTGCGTCATGTCGGTGATCTTCCCGAAGGTCGAACTCCACTTGAGCATTACCTGACTGTCGGTGGGGCAATGGCGATAGATCCGCACCCACTCTTTTCCACTGCGTGGTATCTCCAGCAAGTTGAAGGTGGACTCGATGGCCTAACCCCCGTTGAGCACTACCTTGCATTCGGATGGCGAAAAAATCTCGATCCGTGTGCGCTGTTCAGCGCGAACGGGTATCTCCATCGCAACCCCGATGTCGCAGCCGGAGGAGTCAATCCATTCGTCCACTATCTGAAGTTCGGAATCGCGGAAGGACGGCAAGGGACCAGCCTTTGGTCCGAGGCTGAGTATCGCAAATGGTTTGCCGATGATGTTCTGGTGCAACGGCTTGGTTCGCTTGGTCACTTCCGCGAAGTTGTCGTACCCGGTGGTAGAGACATCGTGGAAGCTCCAGCAATCGACAAAGTTGGGCGCCTTCGAGTCGCACTCGAGGAACGCGCCGAACGCTTTCTCCGCTCAGGTGACGATGGGAAGTCCTCGGCGAGTATCGATTGGTTGGCGCGCGAACGCGCTGTCGCATTGTCTTCAACCCCCGATCCTCAGGTTGCAGTCGTTATCGCTGGTCGAGGCCACGATGTAGTTCGCACTCTTGAAAGTTTGACCTTGTCGAAGACGACTGTTCCTTTCGAAGTTGTCTTGGTGGGCAATGAAACTGATCTTCCTTCGGTACCGGGTGTCGTCATCGCGACAGCAAACCCAATTGACATGCACGCTGTCTGGACCGCTGGGCTCTCAGTATCGACCGCTCCGCACGTGGTTGTTTTAGACGGCTTGATCGATGTGGCCGCTGGATGGCTTAACGAGTTGGTTGATTGTGTAGGTGCAGACGTCGGGATGGTCGCGTCAACGGTTGTGGGCGACGAGTTGAGTCTTCAGGAATCGGGCCGGTTTGTTCTCGATGATGGATTGGTTGTCCGCTTTGGCGCCGACGATCGTGTTGGGAGGTGGATGTACGGGACCGACCGTGAAATCTATTCATGTTCGCCATACGGCGCGTTGGTGCGTCGCTCGCTTCTTGGCGACTGGCTCTCGACGACGCCTGCGGCTTCCTGTGAAGAAGCTGGCGAGTCGCTTTCGTCATTTGTCTGGAATGCGGGAGCAAAGGTTGTGGTCGCAACGCGAGCGGTGCTCGTTGAACGCTTTGATATCACCTTCAACGACCGCACATCCGTAACTCCACTAGTTGAGAGACTGCGTCAGAGAGACCGCCGTTCCGAGTCGCATGTCTTAGTGATCGCTCCGAGCGTTGAACGGTCGACAGGTCGCGCAGACGATGCCCTTGCATACGACATGCTTCAAGCGCTCGTTGCCTCGGGTCGAATTGTGCACCTGCTTCCGGCCGATGCACAACGGTCGCAGCCGTGGACGGAGCAATTTGAGAGGGGAGGCATCGAAGTTGTTGATGCCCCGCTCGGATCGGATGAGCTTCTCGCTCTCGTTGCATCCCTCGAGGGCAGGATCGACTTTGTACTCGTCACCGATCCAGTCGTTGGGGTGCGATGGGCCAGTTTCCTGCTTGAACATCTCGGAGACGTTCCATTGGTGTTTATCTCCGAAGGTGGCGACCAAACCGATCCTCGGAACATGGTGATGCAAAGCCGCGTTGTACGTCTCGCAGACATCGTCCTGAACAGCGATGAGATGGCTCATGCGACAGCGTCGGTTGGGTCTCTTTTCGCCGCAGTGGATGCGGCAAAGGAGCGCCGGAACTAAGGCTCGGCGGACCCCTGAGCCGTCCGGTCTAGCCTTTGCCTCTCATGGTGTCGTCGGAAACCCTCCCGTTCGTTCGGATCGTCCTCCTGGATTTCAACGGTGGCAGCACCATCGTTGACGCTGTTGATGCTGTTACGAAAACACAATGGCCTACTGATCGGCTCGAGATTGTCTGCGTCGATAACGGTTCAACCGATGGAAGTCTCGAGGAAATTGAGCGGCGATTCCCATCCGTCGTCACAATGAGAAATGGCCAGAACCTAGGTTTTCCAGGAAACAACGTGGCGATGCGTGATCTGGATGGAGTCGATTACGTCGCGCTAGTGAATAGTGACGTATTTGTTGAACCAAGTTGGCTCGCACCGCTCGTCGAACGAGCCTCTGCTGATAGCGGAATCGGGGCAGTTTGTCCAAAGATTCTGTTCGCTAGCCAATTCGTCGAGGTGAGTGTCTCGATCAAGGGCGCAGGAGACAATAAGGCTCCGTTGTCGAAGCTTCGGGCAGTTTTTTCGGATGGCGAAGATGTCTTCACTCGCTCGCACGTGGCCAAAGGGGGCGGACGCACCTCCGACCGTTCGGGCATCTTCGAATGGCTTTCTGATGGATCGGTGGTGCGTATTCCCGTTGGAGCGGCTGCTGGTGCCAGTGCGTCGGCAGTGATCACCTTAGAAATTGAGGGGCTTGCGAGTTGTGTCGTCACACTGAACGAGTCAGTTGAGATTGAACGAGCTCTTGCGGCGGGAGAGCGAGCGTCGATTGTTCTCACGGTGACCCAAGAGCCAGTTGATGTCGTGAACAATGTGGGGTCATGGCTTGATGAGTCGTGGGTTGGCCATGAGCGCGGTCTGTATGAAGTCGATCAGGGTCAATATGACGAATCGCAAGAGATCGGTACGTGGTGCGGTGCGGCTGTTTTGCTACGGGCGCGCCACCTCTTTGATGTTGGTCTGTTTGAGGAGAACTTCTTTCTCTATTATGAAGACACCGACCTCGCCGTTCGGGGTCGCGAGAGAGGCTGGCGATTTGTTGTTGAGCCCACCAGCGTTGTTCGCCATATCCATTCGGCGTCGACCGTTGAGGGTTCAGCACTTGCGGCCCACTTCATTGAGCGCAACCGGCTACTACTTGTGGCCCGTCACGGATCTGGCTCCGAAGTGTTCCGAGAGTTCGCTCGCTACTTGCTCATCACCGCTTCTTACGCGCGTGCGGCGTTCATTGAAGCGGTTAAGCGTCGGCAGAGGCCAGATTTGAAGAAGGTTGTTCGTCGATTGCGTTCGTATGTTGCCGCGCTGCAATTACTGCCGTCATCGCTTTCAGTAAGGCATCGAATCTCTGCGGATCGTTACCTCTCGCGCAGCGAATTACGCCTCCAAATCGCACGTGGATCTGCCAAGGTCTCTCCCGAGAGCGATGGGGACGCTGGACTACAATTAAGCCCGTGACGCCGCAGAACGATCAAACATCGGACATCTCCGATGCAGGAGCGAGAAGTGGTTCGATGTGGTCGAGAATCCAGCTACAGGCCACGATGGCTCTCGAACTCATAAGTCATAAGCGCCGCTATCTGATCTTTCCTGCAGCAGTTTTGATTGCACTTCTCGTGTTCACTGCCCTTGGAATCTCAGGTACCTCAAGTCCGTTGCTCGCTAAGGACGCTGGAAGCAGTGACACCGTCACCGTCGGCATTCCGCGGGCGATTCGATCTGATGAGTGGATCGTCCACACTCCCATGGTGATCTCGCAGGTCGAGAACGGGATGCCGCGCTATGGAGATATTGGCGTGGGCTCACACGACATGTCTGTTCTTTCCGACTTGCCTGTTGCTGACTGGACCCGAATCTTTCATCCGAACCATTGGGCGTATGGGATTCTTCCCATCGATAACGCTTACGCGTTCGATTGGTGGTCAGTTGCTGCGATCTTGCTTCTTGGCACCTATGCATTCCTGCTGGTCGTGCTTGGCTCGCTTCGCTGGTCAATCGTTGGAGCCATCCTTCTTTATGGGTCGCCCTTCTTTCATTGGTGGTACACAGGCTCGGTCTTTGGCTCGATTGGCTGGATGGCATTTGCGGGGGCGTGCCTCCTGCTTGCGGTGACGTCATCTGGTCGAAGGCTCGTGGTGTTCTCGCTTTTGGGATCGTTTTTCTTGGCCTGTTTCGCTCTGACCATCTATCCGCCATTTCAGATTCCGGCAGGGATCGGGGTGGGAATTGTCACCGCTGGGGCACTTTGGCCACGATGGCGCGAAGGTTTGGCGACGCCTAGGTCCGTCGTCATTTCTGGAGCCATTGCGGGCGGAGCTGCACTCGTTCCTATCGGAGCGTATTTGGTCACTCGTGCGCCTGCCATGAATGCGATCTCGCAAACCGTCTACCCCGGGGCTCGAGTCGTGTCAGGTGGGGAACTTCCTTGGGGTCAGTTGTTTTCGAGTTGGTTTGGGCTGAATTACATTACGAACGACTCGAACCTTCGCGGTGTCATATTTCCGAATGAGTCAGAGGGATCCTCGTTTCTCCTTCTGGGTGTCATGCTCCTCGTTGCGCTCCCGTTGGTCTGGAGATTTATCGCCCCATTGGGTGATCGTCTTCGTGGGGTAATCATCGCTGCGACTGTTGCGATGTCACTTTTTCTCACTCACATGTTCGTTGGACTTCCCTCGATCGTCGCAAAGTTGACATTCCTTTCGATTGTTCCTGAGCGGCGAGCGTTGATTGGGCTCGGTTTCGCGTCCATGGTGTTGGTCGTTGCGGTTGGCGCTTCGCTCGAACGATCGACAGTTCCGACTCTTGCCCGAAGGTTGGCTGGCGTAGTTCTGGTGGCGGCATCTGCGGCTGGCGTGATGGGTCTCGCTCAGGACTTTCGTGCAGTGGATGCTCCTGTCGGAAACAGGATGATCGCCGTAGCTCTCCTGGCTGCTGTTAGCACTGCTGCCTTGTACTTCTGGCGTCCACTTGTTTCGGTTGTCCTCCTTGCCGCATTCGGGCTCTTGGTAGCGCTACCGGTAAATCCGTTGATCAACGGGTTGTCCCAAACGCGGGACTCAGCAGTTGTGTCAACGGCCCGAACTATTGCCACTGAACCAGGTGAAACTGGTGCATGGGTGGGGGAGACCTATGTGATCGCGTCCCTGCTCACCACTGCCGGTGTGCAGAACTTGAGCGGTGTGAACTTGTATCCGAATGTTCCGGCTTGGGAGGTGATTGATCCGGAGCACGAGTACGAGAATGTATGGAATCGCTATGCGCAGGCAGTGTGGGTCTTCGACGTATCTTCAAAGGCTCCTGTTGTGCGTCTTGTGCAGGCCGACATGATCGAGGTTTCGGTAAACCCCTGTGATCCAGTACTCGACAAGTTCAATGTGCGCCACCTTGTGACTCCGCGCCGGATGCAGGGCTCGTGCCTTAGCGCGCCATCGGAGGTCGTCGGACCTGAGGGTGTTCCGGCGTACTTCTACGAGCGGAGTCCGGTAGGTGCCCCTTCAGACGAAGGTTGGACGGTGCGGTGAGGCCGAGAATGTGCCTGCTAGCCTTTTTTCCTCAGCACACCATCGTTTTGTCGAAAGTCCCAAGAGCGGAAGAGCCAAGCGTTGAAGTCAGTTAGCGAACTCTGGGCCTACCGCAACCTGACCTACAACCTCGCCCAGCGTGAGCTGCGGTCTCGGTATAAGAAGAGTTTGCTCGGCTGGCTGTGGTCACTTCTCAATCCGGCGGCGATTTTGGCGGTGTATACGCTCGTCTTCGGGTATTTCTTTAGTGCGAAAGCTCCGCTTGCAGGCAATGGTCGCACGGATGTGTTCGCCCTCTACCTATTCGCTGGACTGTGGGTGTGGAACCTCTTTAATGGCACGGTCTTGGGAGCAATTACTGCGTTGCAGTCTGCAGGACCGCTGCTTAACAAGGTCTATTTCCCTCCAGCGTGTCCCGCTCTGGCTAATACCGTCACGGTCTTGCTTCAGGCGATGATCGAAGCGGCAATTCTTCTTGTCATCATGATTTTGCTTGGCAACGTGGGCTGGGTGCTCCTACTTTTCCCACTACTCATACTCTGCATCACTCTTTTCTCGGTAGGCGTCGGACTCGCTCTCAGCGTTTACAACGTCTTCTACCGCGATGTGAATTACTTAGTGACAATCGGAATGAACGTTCTTTTTTACGCCACACCGATTATTTACCCGATCACGCTTGTTCAAGAGAAGAGCATGACGTTGGCACGAATATTGGAGTTGAGTCCTATCGCTCAATATGTGCAGTGGTCACGCGACATCTTCTACGGATTAACAATGCCGAGCGC
>JBILIB010000169.1:0-4257 GCA_044350215.1 Acidimicrobiales bacterium | reverse complement strand
GTGCGTTGGAACGTTCAGAGCGTAGACCGGGGGACTGTCTCACCCGTTCGGCAGTCTTTCGGCATGGACACACCTTCCCCTTCCTTCACCATCGATTGCGATACCTGCGTCATGCAGCACACCGATGCCTGCAGCGACTGTGTCGTTTCATTCATCTGCTCCCGAGAGCCGGGCGATGCCGTCGTGGTCGACCTCAACGAGTATCGGGCACTCGAAATGCTGGCGGAGTCAGGGCTGGTCCCGGAACTTCGTCATCGTGGGCGCCCGGGTGACTCCCCGCAGCACCGCCACCGCACGGGCTGATCGTTTCACCTGAGACAATGGGCCGGTGAACGCGCCCGGCCTCATCGACCAACTCAACGATGCTGCCCAGCGTGCGGGACTCGTCGCCATCGGTGTTGCGGCGGTCGAACCCTTTACTGACACTCGCGAAGTTCTCGAAACTCGCAAAGCCGAGGGCCTCCACGGAGGTATGGCATTCACCTATCGCGATCCGGAGCGTTCAACTGATCCGGCGCGAATTCTTGCCGGTGCTCGTTCACTCGTTGTCGGAGCGTTTCCGTATTCCGCAGGGCCAGTGCGCGAACCTTCATTCGATGGTCCTGCTGGTCGTGTTGCTCGCTATGCCATCACCGATCACTACGCAGCATTGCGCGCCGCTCTTGACCAGGTTGCAACCGTCCTTGAAGACGCAGGCCATCGCACTCGTGTCGTGCTCGATGACAATGCGCTTGTCGATCGCGCTGCAGCGCCGCGCGCGGGGTTGGGGTGGTTCGGACACAATGCCAACCTCCTAGTGCCCGGTTACGGAAGTTGGGTCGTGCTTGGCTCAATCGTCACCGATGCAGAACTGGCTCCGTCTGAATCGGTACCCGACGGATGTGGAACGTGTCGACGGTGTCTTGACGGATGTCCGACCGGAGCAATCGTCGCCCCTGGCATCGTTGATGCCCGACGTTGTCTTGCGTGGTTAGTTCAGGCTGAAGGCGCGTTCCCGATGGAGTTCCGTGAGGCACTCGGTGATCGCATCTACGGATGTGATGAATGTCAGGAAGTGTGTCCGCCAGCGAGACGCAGTCCGCAGGCGAAGGAATCTATCGACGCGCCATCATCCTGGGTTGATCTGTTGTGGATGTTGCAAGCTGAAGACAGTGAACTTCTTGCGCAACTCGGGCGCTGGTACATCCCGCGTCGAGATCCCCGGTATTTGCGTCGGAACGCGCTAATTGCTCTGGGCAATACCGCTGATCCGAGCTCTGGAGGCGTTCGCTCCGAGATCCAAAAATTTGTTGCGAGCGATGCTAACGATGAGATGTTGCAGGAACATGCACAGTGGGCATTGCGTCGACTCGACGAGCGACTGCAGGCAAAAGTATGAAGCACCTGCTAGTCACCAATGATTTCCCGCCCAAGGTTGGCGGTATTCAGAATTATCTGTGGGAGTTGTGGCGTCGACTTCCACCTGAGTCAACAACTGTGCTCACGACTCCGTATCGCGGAGCAAAAGCTTTCGACGCGCAGCAACCTCTTCGTATTGAACGCGACCCTTCGAAGGTGTTGCTGCCCACCCGCGCGCTAGCCCGACGTATCGACCGCTTGGCTGCAGAGATCGATGCTGATCTTGTGCTGCTCGATCCCGCAGTTCCCCTCGGCATTGTTGGGCCTTGGCTCGAACGGCCCTATGGGGTTGTCGTTCATGGTGCCGAAGTGACCGTTCCCGGACGGTTGCCGATTGCTGGTTCGATTTTGCGTCGCGTCCTGCGGGGGGCCGAGGTCGTCATTGCCGCCGGCGGGTATCCCGCTGCTGAAGCGCGCCGATGCGCGGGGAAAGACCTTCCGACGATCATCGTTCCGCCAGGTGTCGACACCAACCGATTCGTTCCCGCAGGGGAGAGCGAGCGCAGTGAGATTCGACACCGACTTGGTTTCGATCCCGACGCGCCGCTCGTAGTGGGCATGAGTCGGCTGGTTCCTCGCAAAGGTTTCGACGTGTTGATTGAGGCAAGCGCCGAGTTGGCTCACCGATGGCCCACATTGCAGGTTGCGATCGCAGGGTCGGGTCGCGACCGTGCTCGACTTGAACGACGAGCAAAGCGTCGCAGCGCGCCAGTAAGATTTTTGGGTCGTGTCGACGACGCCGACCTCATTCCTCTTCTTGGTTCCGCCGACGCGTTTGCGATGTTGTGTCGGAATCGGTGGGCCGGGCTCGAACAAGAAGGGTTTGGCATCGTGTTTCTTGAAGCGGCAGCTTGCGGAGTACCCGTGGTTGCTGGTCGGAGTGGTGGCTCTGCTGAGGCGGTTATCGACGGTCAGACGGGGTTTGTTGTCGAGCAGCCACGCGATAGTGCTTCGGTGGTGAAAGCGTTAGAACTTCTGCTTGAGGACGCTGCCCTTGCTCGGCAATTGGGTGATGCTGGGCGACAGAGGGCAGATGTGGAGTTCACTCATGATCGACTGGCAACATTGCTGCACGAAGAACTGAAACGGATTGGGTCCTGACGTGACTGACGACGAGAACGAGGGCGAGATTCCGATGAATGTGGACTCTTCACAACCCATTGCCGGAACAGGAATCGTTCGGGCAACGGTTGTTGGCACGGCTGTTTTTGTGGTGGTTGGGTTCGTTGCTGCGATTGTTCAAGGAGCGCTCACTGGCGTTTATGTCGCACTCTCTCTGTTTGAGTTCTCGGTTGGAATGATTGTGTTTGTACTCGCGTTCTTTCGTGCTATCGATCGAAGCCGCACTGAAGCGATTGGAATTGGCGGCCTCTTCTTTGCTTCGGGATCTGCACCTAAACGTGTGCAGACCACCCTGATGGTTTCGCTGACGGTGCAGGTGGTCGCATCGATCGTTGTCGCGTCACTTCATCTCTACACGGCACTGGCGTTCGGGGTTCTCGCACCGATGTGGGCCCTCGGATTTACCGGTTTGTGGGTCGCTGCATACGGGACCTTCCCGGAACGAACACCAGAGCTCAGTCGGGTGGGTCGTCGGGAAGAAGCTCGGCGTGTTCACAAACAATCAGCACCGAAGCAGCCGGCAGACGACGCCGAGTAGCAGCGGAGTAGGGTACGGGCATGTCCGAACAGGCCAAAGAGCAAATCCGTATTGCAGCCCCGGTTGATCGTTGTTTCGCGACGTTGGTCGACTTTTCTTCCTACCCCGAATGGGCGGGTGACCTCAAAGAGGTCACCGTCGTCGAGTCCGATTCCGATGGCCGGGCGATCGTTGTTGAGTTCCGTGCCGCCGCCATGGGCCGCAGCACCACCTACCAACTCCGCTACGACTACGCCTCGGCCCCGAACCGTTTGGGTTGGGAACTCGTTGAAGGCGATCTTCCTCGCGAGCTCGACGGCGTCTACGTGCTGACTCCGGCCGAAGATGGTGCGGCCACCGATGTTGTTTACGAACTGGCAATCGATTTGGTGTATCCAATCCCAGGATTCGTGAAGCGTCGTGCTGAAGGCCGGATCATCAAGACCGCACTCGGAGAACTCAAAGCTCGGGTCGAAGGTTCTCCTCGTCCGAGTGAAGACGACTGATTCGTCCGGTCAATGACGCCAGATGAAGACGCAATGCGGGCAGCAGCTCGTGAACTGATTGCTGCAGGTCGATCATTTCTTGATGCAGCCGAAGCGCTGCTTGATGACCCATCTGCAACCGAACGGGTTGTTGGAATTGTTTCGGTCATTGCGCAACAGGCACAACGCGTCGCTGCTGACGTGGCCAAAGATATGACTCGAGGCCCCGAGAGCGCCGACGAAGGAACTTGAGCACATCGGGGTTCTGAGGCATACGCTCGGTTGAAGAGGTTTGACAATTGAGGAGGCTCCATGACCGTGATCACCGAGGCAACGATCAAGGAATTGGCGGGTTTCAAAAGCGCCGACACACCCGTTGTGAGCTGCTACCTCGATGTTGATGGGCGCCGACACATTCGGCCTAAGGATTACCAACTTGAACTCGAGTCGTTGAAGAAACGACTGCTTGCTTCACATCCTGGTCAGAACTTCGATGCTGACTTTGCCCTCATTTCCGATTACGTCGCAACGCAACTTGACCGCCATGGAGTTCGTGGTCTCGCGATGTTTTCATGCGCAGAGAAGAAGTATTGGAAAGTGATCCGGTTGCCAGTCGCCGTGGCGAATCGACTTTCTGTGAATCAGTCCCCAGTGGTTGCGCCTCTTGAAGCCATCGTCCATCAACTCGAGCCGCTGGGTGTCTTGCTCGTAGATCGGCAACGAGCGCGTATGTTC
>JBILIB010000168.1:0-4299 GCA_044350215.1 Acidimicrobiales bacterium | reverse complement strand
AGACTGAGTTGGTTACGCCTCTGGGCGCTTCAGCACGTCGGCGAGTCCCGGAACCTCAAGACCCAGCAGCCTTGCGGTGATTGCGGCCACGGGGTTGTAGGTCGCCATGGCGCCGACAGCCGGATCTCCAGATTCTGCAACAAACATCTCGGCCAACTTCACCATGACGAGACAGAACTGGAAGCCAGCAAGGATTTCGTAGAAGTCGACATGTGTCGCGGGGCGGCCCATCAGTTCTTGCCACAGCGCAACGGTTTGCGCACGATCGAGCATGCCGGGCAGCAATGTTGCGCCCGCGCTTTCAATCGAGAACTGCTGCAGGAACACCCACCAACCAAGGTCGCTTTCGCTATTGCCGAGCGACACCATTTCCCAGTCGAACACACCAATGACTTCGGTGTTATCGGCGCCGCCGTACATCTGATTGCCAGGACGTGAATCACCCCAACACAGTTCGATGTGTTCACCGTCTTCGGGCCAGTTCGTCACGAGCCAGTCCCAGGCTGGATCAATAACCGGGTGCGCTTCACCTTTCATTGCCCAGTTCTTGTAGTTCTGGAAATACCCGCGGCGTTGTTCGGGACCGAGTTTGCCGTGATGTTTTTGGTCGAGATGTTCGAAGCCAGCGGCCTTCCAATCAACCTTGGCAACTCGCGTCAATGCTTCAACGCCATTATAGGCCCAACGCGCGCGCTGTTCATCGTTCATATCGACGACGAAACCAGTCTCGGTATACGGCGGCGCATCGCCAGGAACAAGGCCGTTCAAGCGATCCATCATGAAGAAGGGACCACCAATGATGGAGGTGTCACGCTCGGCCCAACGCGTGTTGGGAACGGGAACGTTCGAATGCTCACCGAGCAACTTCATTGACAGGTACTGCTGGGTCACGAGATCAATCTCGGGGAACAACAAACTCATGACTGGCTGACTACGCAGAACAAGTTCGGCGTCGACCTTCTCGCCGTTCTCGACCCAACTGGCGTCGAGTAGGAACGTTTCGTTTGAGAAACCACTCGACTGGGGAACCACCAAGTTGGTGATGGTCACCTCGGTGGCGTCGGGCATCTGCCGCGCCATCCATTCGGTAAGTACGCCTCGAATCTGATCTGGATCGCGCTGACCTGCTACCGGCATGGTGTTCCCCCTCAATCTGAACAGGCTATTGGCCTGCTGCTGCGGGAGAGATGCTAGGCCGTCGACAACTAGCGTCGTCAGCGAGGGTCGAAGTATCAGGGGAGAAGGGGAGCCATGGGGGCCGTTGAGGGAAGAGTCGCTCTGGTCACGGGAGCAGCAAGGGGTCAGGGTCGGGCGCATGCCATTGCCTTGGCCGCTGAAGGGGCCGACATCGTCGTCACCGATCTCTGTGCCGATATCGCCACCGTTCCCTATGCATTGGGGACAGCTGCAGAACTGGCCGAGACCGTCGCCCTAGTAGAGGCCACGGGACAACGATGCCTGTCGATGCCCGCCGATATCCGTGACACCGCCGGTATCGGCCTGGTGGTTGAGGCTGGCGTTGAAGCCTTCGGCCAGATCGACATTTGTGTCGCGAATGCGGGTGTCACCGGGTACGGGAAATTTCACGAACTCGATGACGACACTTGGAACGACATGATCGATGTCGACCTCACCGGAACGTTCAAGACAATCCGAGCCGTTCTTCCCCACATGCTCGATCGTCGATACGGGCGAATCATCGCAACGTCATCGATGGCGGGTCGCATGGGTAACGCGAACCTCGCGCATTACGTCGCCGCTAAGTGGGGCGTCATTGGCATGGTGAAGTCATTGGCAATGGAGGTCGCGAACAAGGGAATCACCGTCAATGCCATTGCCCCTGCTGCAGTCGACACGCCAATGTTGCATAACGATGCGATGTACAAACTCTTTTGTCCCGATATGGACGCACCAACTCGCGAGGACGTCACGCCGCGCTATCAAGCCATGAACCGCCTTGGTGTCGCGTGGATGGATCCCGAGGAAGTTTCACGAGCGGTGTTGTTCGTTGCCGCCGATGCGGCAAGCAGCATGACGGGCCAAGTCATTGAAGTCAGCCTTGGATCCAGCGCGGGGACGCACTGAACGCACTGAACGCACTGAACGCACTGAACGCACTGAACGCACACTTGTTGCTACGGGCAACCAATTCCGTTGAGCGTTGCACACGGAGGACACAAACGAGCCGGGCCGTCGGTTGTTTGCCAACTGCGCGCATTTGGTGAACCACACGACATGCACCGCCCATTCACATCGAGTGCTGCATCGTCAGGTTTCCTACTGTTGCTTGACGTATCTGCGGACTGTTGTTCACTCATGAATCGGCACAGATGTCATCGATTGTGAGTATGTAGGAACCATCAGTTGGCTGGGTGGCTCTGAGTGTTGCGCACAAATCGTTGAATGTGGTCTCGATGTTTGTATCAAGTTCGGGCCGCACCTCAGTGGCATAGCCATACAGACTGAGTGTCGACGTGCGATCTTGAAGCCATTCGTTGGCGACCGTGAGAATTTCGTCGGCCCACCGTTGCCAGGCGTTGTAATGGATCATCGCAAGGTCGCGAACGGAATCTGGTATCGATCCGTCGGGGTAGTCGCGCGCTGCGTAGTCAGCTTGGATCTGCTCAAGGTCGAGTTGGAATTGCGCAACTTCGGAATCGATCTCGACAAGCCACCGTTCAGTAACTGCAGGGCGCTCCGTGTCGGGAGATGCAATCCATTCCTCTCGGAACCGGCCGTAGCTTTCCCAGAAGGTTTCAATAAAGATGAGGTTTGTCAGTTCCGAATCCAGCAGATCCTCAATTGCCATTTGGTACTCGGCGTCGTTTGCTTTCGCGGTCGTGGACGAGTCCGGCACGATGGAAACGCCAATTCCGAACAGGAGAGCACCAATGACGAAGATGGCGAGGATGGCGAGGAAGAGCGGACGTCGCGGTGAACGTTGAGGTCTCGGAACGGGAGCGAGCGGACCTTGCGAACTTGGGTCGAACTGGTACGGAGGATGATCAGGAGCGGGCGTTGGAGCTCGCGACGGCATTTCGTCGGTGAGGCCGGGAGGTGGCGGATACCAACGGCCATCGCCGGCTTTCCACCATCCAGGGCTGTGGGGAACGTCGCTCATGCGTGGCTAACGATAGGCACAGTGGCGCACCGATACTCGTCGCGGACGCGTTTGTTGTGGTCCCCAACTTCACCGGCGGAGGAACAACGTGTCAAACGTTGTCGCGACGGAGGTCAGGTAGTACAAGTAGTTCGGGGTCGGCGAGGGGAAACTCCTCGTCTGGCACCGCCGTATGTTTCGGAAGCAACAGCACCAACAGGGCCTGAACTGCTGCAAGCCCGATGGTGATCCACATGACGGCGTTGATTCCGTCGATGTAGGCGCTTTCGGTTTCCGAATCTCCGATGCGACCCCAGTAGGCCAAACCGATGACGGCGATGCCGATTGCGCCAGCGAGTTGAAGGCCAGTCGCTTGCACGCCCGATGCCGCTCCGGCGTACTCATGCGGAACCTCAGACAAGACGAATGCAATCGTTGCGGCAATAGAAATTCCTAGCGCGAAGCCAAGGAGTGAAACAGCCGGCACTAAGTGAATTGCTTCAAATTCCGAGGAGCCGACGCGCGCGGCGTAGAGAACGGCAACAGCGGAAAGCGCATTTAGTACGGCACCGATGACCAGTGCTCCGCGTCCATAACGACGCAGAAGCGGCGCTGCAGCCATCGAACCAAACATGTTGGCGAACGGCATGGGACAGGTGAGGATCGCCGCTCGGAGGGGGTCATTATCGAACCCGAGCTGAATCGTGAGAATGAGATAAATCGGTCCGGCTGCTGAAAGCAGACCGACGAGCAACGTAACGATGTTGCCAATGCGGAAACTGCGAATGGCAAACAGAATCGGATTAACGAGAGGGTCGCCGCCTTTGCGAACAAGGTTTTTCTCATAGCGAATGAACGCAAAGAAAAGCGGCAACGTGCAGGCCAACATGAGCAGAATCCATACCGGCCATCCGGCATTTCGTCCTTGGATGAGCGGGAACATGAAGAAGAAGGCAACAACGGCAAGAACTGCTGCGCCCGTTATGTCGAGTCGGCCTGCGGTTCCTGGTTGTGTTGCGGGCAAGACCTTCGCGGCGATGAGCCACACCACCAGACCAATCGGAATGAACGGCAGATAGGCCCAGCGCCAACCGGCACCGAACAGATCCGCGTTCGTAAGCGCACCTGCACTGAGCTGTCCGACCATGAAACCGGCGCCAGCAAACATGAGGAAAATTGAGAACGCGCGGGTGCGGGTG
>JBILIB010000048.1:0-13644 GCA_044350215.1 Acidimicrobiales bacterium | reverse complement strand
CATCCGGGAGAGCGTTTTGGAACTCCGCTACTACCGAGACACGTTCTGTCTGCTCGATGCGACAGGCCCCACCCCCGAATCCAACGACTGATTGGCACGCCGCCGTCGGGCGGTAGTGTCGGAATGTTATGGGGGATGCACACGATCACAACGGGCATGCACACAGCGCTGAAGCGCCGCGCGTGCCGCGTCAGGAACAAGAAGATGCGTCCACCGAAATCACTGAAGTGGCGCGCGGCATCCTGCGCCTCCAACTTCCCACCGACTTCACGGGCCTAGGCCATGTGAATACCTACGCAATCGAAGACTCACGTGGCTTCACACTTGTCGATCCCGGTCTGCCAAGTGATGAATCTTGGGCTGCGTTGCAAGATCGCATGCGCGACGCAAATATCCCCCTAGCGCGAGTACACACCGTTTACATCACCCATTCGCATCCCGATCATTTCGGCGGCGCACATCGAATTGTCGAAGCCAGTCACGCCGATGTGCTGACATCAACCATGTTTCGCAAGTGGACTGATCTTCTTGACCTCGATGAAACACCGCTTGAGCCGCTTGATCCGGCCGATGCTGTTGAAGCTGCAACCATTCTCGATGCAATCGGCAACACCGATGAGGCCGAGATGGAAGAAGCCTTTCCGGGCTTCAAGGCATTCCGCGATCGCATTCGCGCCGCCATCGCCGACGGTCGTATCGAAGAAGTCTCCTGGATGAAAGCTCCGCGCCCGACAATCGTTGTTGATGATTCGCAACGAGTTCGTATGGGCGATCGCGATTGGGTCGCAGTGTTCACTCCGGGCCACACGCACGACCATTTGTGCATGTGGAACCCCGAAGATGGCGTCTTGCTTTCGGGTGATCATGTGCTGCCCACGATCACACCACATATCGCTGGTTTCATGGGTGGCGATCCGCTCTCGAATTATCTGAAGAACCTCGACAAGGTTGCTGGGCTTGAAGGGATCACCACCGTCTTGCCGGCCCATGGCCATCCATTTGGCGATCTTCCTGGTCGCTGTGAGGCCATCAAGGACCACCACGCCACTCGCCTTCAACTTCTTGTTGACGCGGCACCCGAGGTTGGTTGGGCTCCCATCACGAAGTGGTCCGAGTACTTGTTCTCCCCACGCAGCCGTGGCCCTATGGCCGATAGCGAAACCTCTGCCCACCTCGAGAATCTTCGCCTAGCGGGCAAGGCCGAACGTCGCGCCGCCGAAGAAGGTTTCGACTACCGCGTCGAGTACTGACGTTCATGCCCGAAGCGATCTCGGCCAAACAACTGCTGCGCACGCGTTCGGTCACGCCGTTCTTGTTGGCCTCGGTGGCATCGACCGTCGCCACGATGATCCAGATCACTGCACTCGGCAAACAGATCTACGACATGACCGGACGAGATCTTGATCTTGGTCTTCTCGGTCTTGCCGAATTCGCACCAGCATTCCTTTTAATGGCAGTGACTGGCGCAGTTGCCGATCGTTTCGACCGCCGTCATGTCGCATCGTTCGGGCTGGGTCTCGAAGTCCTCGCCTCCGGCATGCTCGCCTGGTACATCGCCACAAAACCCACAGCCACCTTGCCGATTTTTGTCATCGTGATCATCTTTGGAATCGGTCGCGCCTTTGTAAGCCCCGCAACCCGTTCCATGCCCGCCGACATTGCACCCGATGGCAGCATCCCCCGACTCACGGCATTTCATGTGGGTTGCTGGCAAGCCAGCGCCATCATTGGCCCCGTAATCGCTGGCTTTCTCTTTGTCGTTTCACCAACTTGGCCATTCATTGCGTGCATGATTTTGACCGCAGTCGGTGCGATTCTCATTCAATTCGCTCGGCCTCGTGCCGATCGCATTACCCCAGGGAACTCGCTGTCCAGCGAACATGAAGCCTCGATGATTGATCTCAGCGATGAGATGCGCCCTGCAGAAATGCTCGATGTTCTCGGCGAGCAAAACGCTGACAAGATCGCTCACAAATCGCTCGCTCCCGACCTCACCTCGAATGCCGTTAATAAGAAGAAGAAACGGACAATCCACGAAGCATTCGAAGGCTTCCGCGTCATTCGACGTAATCCAGCACTGCTGGGCGCGATTTCGCTCGACCTCTTCGCCGTGTTGTTCGGCGGCGCAGTTGCGCTACTACCCGCAATCGCAGAAAACCGACTGGGCGTTGGTGCTGTGGGACTGGGTTGGCTGCGCGCTGCGGGTGGTATCGGTGCAGCAGCTGTCACGATTGCGCTGAGCCTTAAACCGATTCAGCGACGCACTGGGCCGGTGATGTTCATTTCTGTCGCACTCTTCGGCGTGTTCACAATCACGCTTGGATTGACGCACAATTTTGCGATCGCATTCCTCAGTGTGATGTTGTTGAGCGCAGCTGATTCGGTAAGCGTGTTCATCCGAAGCACACTCGTTCCGTTGGTTACCCCGTCGTCGACTCGCGGTCGAGTCATGGCGGTCGAAGGTGTCTTTATTGGAGCATCGAATGAGCTCGGAGCCTTCGAATCTGGAGTAGCTGGTCAGTTACTCGGCACTGGACGCGCTGTCGTCTTTGGCGGTGTTGCCACAATCGGTGTCGTGATCTGCTGGATCATGTTGTTCCCGGTGTTGTGGCGTTATGACCGCTTCCCCGACCGTCCGCCGGATTGATCATTTCGTCAACAGCGGTCAGACAACCGACCACACACCGCGAGCGCCGCTGCCTTCGACTTTGCCTTCATCGGCAAGTTTGCGTAGGTGCGCATGCACCGAGCGCTTGGCCATCGGGATGAGCACAGGATCGAGCTGCACATATGCCGCTTCGACGAGTTGCGCAATACGCGCGCTACCCATGTCGATCAGCAAGCCATGGAGTTGCGCTTCGCGTTCGAGCCGATGGGTGACATACCAGTCGATGACTGCGTTTGGATCAGTGATGACATGTCCATGGGCCGGAGCAATCGTCTTCAACTTCAATGCCCGCACCTTCCCCAACGACTCGAGATAGGCCCCCATATCGCCGTCCGGTGGCGTGATCACAACTGTCGAGCCCTGCATGATGTGGTCGCCAGAAAACAGCATGCGTTCGTCATCGAGAAAGAAGCACAAGTGATTGCCCGCATGCCCTGGCGTATGCACAGCAGTGATTGTGAACTCGTCGGTGACAAGTTGATCGCCGTCGCGAAGACGACGATCAGTGCGAAGGCCTCCACGATTGCTCCAGGCCATCACTTCAGCGCCGGTTTCGGCCTTAAGTGCGGGGACACCCGGCGAATGATCGGGATGCGTATGCGTGCACATGATCCAACGAATGCGGCCCTTGGCCGCTTTCAAAATTGCTTTGGTGTGGGCGTCGTCTTCAGGACCCGGGTCAATCACGAGCACTCTGTCATTTCCAACGAGATACGTATTGGTGCCGGGGCCCGTCATGTGGCCGGGATTCGCCGCGGTAATTCGACGCACGAGCGGCGAAATCACTTGTGGCTTGTCGTGCACCAACGGCGGTTCGGAGGTAAACGTTGTGCTTGTGTCAGTCACGGACCGGACCGATTTCAATTGGCGCAGTTGCCGAAGGAGTTGTCGGCGTTACGTCACCAATCCACTGGACGTTGACCGTGCTGCGGCGGCGAGACATGCCGACGAACGAACCGATACGTGTCCAACGACGCACAAGGCGACGGCCGATCGGGCGTCGTAGCGGCCCGATAAGCAACAGAAGTCCGATCGTTCCTGAAATGAATCCCGGGACGATGCAGAGAAATCCGGCGATCGAGAGCATGGCGGCATCGAGCATTTCTCCGCCGGGGGTCTCTCCCCGATTCACCGATTCACGCGTGCGCCGCATAACACCGAGACCCTCGCGCTTTACGAGCCACACGCCAACGGCGCTCATCGCGATGAGAGCAGCAATCGTCGGAAGGATTCCGATCCAGCCTGCGACCGCGACCACAACACCCAGCTCAATCAGCGGGAACACGACGAACACGCAGAACAGAAACAAGAACACGTCCGAAGCGTACCGGTGAAGACCTTTCAACCACCGTCGCTATCGCGGCTGCGAAACACCATCACCGCAAAAATGCCCCAGCGCCGGGCCGGACGAACCGAACCCGACGCTGGGTCTGCAGCGAGCATTGGTCCCCCCGAACCAACGTCGCAGGCCTTCAGACCGCGTGCTGCGTGAGCAGGGCCTTTCGTTCAAGTTCGTTGAGTCCACCCCAGATGCCGTGCGGTTCACGGATCGACAGGGCGTAGTCAAGACAATCGGTACGCACCGAACAATCGGTGCAGATCTCTTTGGCCCGGTTCTCGCGCTGGAGCTTGTCTTCCTTGCGCTCGAACTGTGAGGGCGGGAAAAAGACCACAGCCTGTGGCCCACGACATTCCGCCTTCATCTGCCAATCGTCTTCAATTCGCTGAACGCTCATTGCAGTACTGCCTCCCTACTCCGAATGGCGAACGTACAACGGCTCCCGCGCCAAATGCAAGAAAAAATGCGACGAATGTCACATCCCGGTGAATGGGACGAAAACGGGGTCAGTCGGGGTCCTGAACCGGGTCTGACTCAGGGCCTATGACCGCGGGAGATTCGTTGTCTGCCTTGGCATCGGAGCGAGGGGAACGATCCCGGTAGTCCTTGGCTGCCCCCACTTCGGGCTCTACCTCGAGAACCAGTCCGTCGATGCTCACAACCCGCACTCGTTCGAGTTCTTCGATCGGAGTGGAGCGATTGGTCGACGCCCGCCAAAGGGCCTCACGGATCTGGACAACACCATCGGGGTTAATGCCCGTGACGGCTCGGCCCATTTCCCCGATCATCCACTCACGCCCGATTGTTGGAGTCGAGAAGCGAGTACGAACCATCGATGGCATACCGGCAAGGAAGGTCAGAACCATGCCCAAGATCGCGACGAGCAACGTGATCCATGACAGCGACATTCCGTCGAAGACGGTAAACGAAAATACGGCAAACAAAACGATGCCGATACCGGTCCACACCCTCGGCACGCCGGTTTGCACATCAACTGCGAATGCGAACATCGAAGCTGCAAGTACGACAAATGCCCACCAATTTGTCGGCAGAACCCACATTCCGTAGCCAGCCAAGATAAATGCGCCTGCACCAACAACGCCAGCAACTCCAACGCCAGCGGTGAAGAGTTCAAAAAGCAGTAACGCGAGACCAACGGTAATCAGCAGATACGCCACTGCGGGACTTGCAACGGTGTGCATGAGATTCGATGCCAGTGAGAGTTGACCGAAACGGACTTGCGTAATTGGTTCACGTCGAGTTTCCCCGTTTTCGGCGGTGACCTCACGAGTCGCAACACCGGGCAAGTTCACAAGGAAATCGCCAATCGTTGGTGCCGCAACTGTTGTGATGCCAAGGTCTGCTGCTTCTTGCGCGCTCACCGTCTTGTCGGTAATTGGCGACAACCGTTTTGTATCAAGGCCATCAATCACCGGTTGTCCGGCATTACCGAGTCGGGAACCAGGGGCCATACCAACTTGATTCGCAGCACCAATAAGTTGCGCGGCTTGGCCTGTGAGATCCGAGCCCGATGGGCCCACCCACACGTCAATCGGAACTGACGACGCAAGCATCTCGTTCAACAACGATGCAAAGACCGCATCTTTGACAACAACACCATTTGAATCGGTTTGAAGAATGAGAGCGACCGCGCCTTCGTCATTCGCTTCAACAATCGACGTGCGAATGAAATCGACCATTACAGGATCGAGAAGACCACTGACCTTGACGACGGCGACGAATCCGTCGGGGCCACCTTCGTTGATGATCGTGGTGGAGGTCTCGGCCGAGACTGGGCTCGACACCGCGCTCACCACAAACCCGATGACACCGAGCATCAACGCCACGACAGCGGTGACGGCGGCGAAGCTAGGTAGTCTGCGCATCTCGAGCCTCCGAGGGGAATATGGACCCTGCACGATTTTTCGCAGCATCACGGGTACTCATCGTGGCCGGGAAGGGAGGCGTGGGCAAAAGCACGATGTCCGCAGCTCTGGCTCGGACCGCCGCTCGGGCGGGAGTGTCCACCTTGCTGGTCCGCCTCACCCCTGGTGGACCTATCAGCCGCCTCTTTGCCACCTCTGAGCTCACAGGCCTTGAACAGACCCTCCATGCCGGAGGTGGACCAGCCGGCGACGCCGATGTCCGAGGCCGTCTGGTTACCCCTGACGAGGCTCTGACCCAGTATTTGGCCGACCATGGCTTGGCTCGCATCACCCGGCGCTTGATGTCCACCGGTGCCATCGATGTGGTGACCACCGCTGCCCCGGGCATTCGGGATCTATTAGTGCTGGGCCGGGTCAAGGCGTTCGAGGTCTCGAGAACAGCCGATCTCATCGTCCTCGATGCCCCGGCTGCTGGCCACGCAGTCTCTTTCCTGCAATCGCCCACCGGCCTGCGCTCCGCAGTCGGGGCCGGCCCTATAGCGACGCAGGCCGACGACGTTCTTGAGATGCTTGCTGACCCAGAACGATGCCGCGTAATGCTCGTCACTCTCGCCGAGGAAACGCCAGTGAACGAGGTTATTGAGACGGCGTTCGCGCTTGAAGAAGAAATTGGCGTCGCCCTCGGGCCCGTGATCGTGAACGGTCTTGTTCCGGTTCCCGAAGGGCTTGCAAACGACTTCGACGCAAGCATCACGGCCAGCACGGCGAAAATCTCTGCAGCCGATCTTGCCAATCTGCGCGATGCCGCAGGGTTCCGACTGCAATGGGCCGCTCGCCAGAACGAACAAGTCGCGCGTCTCTCACAGTCCTTGCCGCTCTCTCAGCTTCATACGCCGTATGTGTTCACGACCGAACCTGGTCCTGCCGAACTTGAAACGTTGTCGAATGCTCTTTCTCTCGGCATCGACGCACTTAGCGAGGACGACGCATGACCTCGCTCGCAACACTTCTTGAACAGCAAACAGTGATCGTTTGCGTCGGAGCCGGCGGCGTGGGAAAGACAACAACCGCGGCCGCACTCGCACTTGAAGCGGCACGACGGGGACGTCGAGTGTGCGTTGTCACCATCGACCCAGCGCGTCGACTTTCCGATGCAATGGGCTTCGACCCCGATCGCGCAATCGGCAATGAGCCCCAACAAATTGACTTCGCAGCAAAGGGCGAACTGTGGGCCGTCATGCTCGATACATCGACCACGTTTGATGCCCTGATTCGCACCTACGCGCCCAGCGAAGAACAAGCCCAAAACATTCTCACCAACGACTTCTATCGAAACATCGCCGATTCGATGTCAGGTGCGCACGAATACATGGCGATGGAGAAGCTGTATGAGCTTCACAATGACGAACGGTTCGATCTCGTGGTTGTCGACACTCCCCCAACCAGCAACGCGATCGACTTCCTCGAAGCCCCCGATCGCATCACGAGCTTTCTTGATCATCGGCTCTACAAAATTCTCGTGACCCCAACCGGTGGACTTGCACGGGTCGTGAACTTCGCAGCCCAAGGATTCCTTCGCACGGTCGCGCGTATTGTGAGCGCGTCAGTCGTTGATGATGCAATCGAGTTCTTCGCAACCTTCGATGGAATGGAAGAGGGTTTCCGAGGCCGGGCGGTTGCCGTTCACGATCTCCTTATTGCTGATGACACCGGATTTGTTCTCGTGACCGTTCCTCGCAATGACACCGTCGACGATGCGGCCACCTTCATCAAGACACTCGCCGATGCCGACATTGCCGTCGACGCAATCGTGGTGAACCGAGTGCACCCCTTCTTCGGATCGGAGCGTCTCGACGAACTTGGCGACGGACCTCTCGCCCCCTTCATCACCGTGCTGCACGAATCACAAACTGTGGCCATGGGTCAGGACGCAGTTCTCGCAGCACTCACCGATGAAGTACCGGCCGGCGCTGTGGTGAAGATCCCCTTCCTCGACACCGACGTCCACGACCTCGATGGCCTCGCGTCCCTTGCCCAGTGGCTCACCCCCGAAGGCAAGCCCTGACCCGATGGTTGGGCGAAACCGGAGCCAGCCGGTACTGTCTGCGCCGTGCCCACCATCCTGCTCGCCACCGACGCCGATTGGATCCTCGAAGAAGTCGATGCCGCTTTGGCCGATGATTCGACCAACGTCTACCGAGTCCGAGCAGGCATCGATGTGCTTCAGGCCATCACCCAGTTGACTCCAGATCTCGTCATCCTCGATGAGCAGATCGGCAATATGGGCGGCATTGCTGCGTGCATGGCCATTCGCAATGCAGAAGGCATGGACGCCATCCCGATCACCGCGGTGCTCATGCTGCTCGACCGGGCCCACGATGTGTTTCAGGTGCAGCGTTGCGATGCCGACGGTTACCTCGTGAAGCCGCTCGATTCGCTTCGTTTACGCAAGGCTACAAGCGCACTTTTGGCCGGCGATGCCTACGCCGACCCCATCAGCCTTGGGTCCGACGACGCTGCCAATCTGGCCGTTCAAGCCTGAAATCTGGCTTTCCTAGCAACCGAGGTCGTCCGATAGGGTGACCTCTCCTTACGGGCTGTAGCGCAGCTTGGTAGCGCGCTTCGTTCGGGACGAAGAGGTCGTGGGTTCGAATCCCGCCAGCCCGACCACAACGAAAAGAGCCTCGGCCACTGGCCGGGGCTCTTTTATCAGTCGCTACGACTCACTCGCTTCAGCCCCGGCGGGCCAGTAGTTCTTCTGCGATCTGCACGGCGTTGAGCGCCGCTCCCTTTCGGAGGTTGTCACCGGAAAGGAAAAGTGAAAGCCCGTGCTCGACGGTGCGGTCGGTACGGATGCGACCCACAAAGGTGGGGTCGACGCCGGCGGCCATAAGCGGGGTCGGAATGTCAGCCAGTTCCACACCTGGGGCCTTCACCAACAGACGGCGTGCATCTTCCGGGGTGATGGAGTTAGCAAACGAGGCCGAAATCGACAGCGAATGACCGGTGTAGACCGGCACCCGAACGCAGGTCACGGTGACCTCCAGGTCGGGGAGTTCCAAAATCTTGCGCGATTCATTGCGGAGTTTTTGTTCTTCGTCGGTTTCGCCGCGCCCGTCGTCGACCAATTTTCCGCAGAAGGGAATCACGTTGTACGCGATCGGGGCCGCGAACTTCTCGGGAATCGGCATCTCGATCGCAGTTCCCGACATCGTGAGTGCGGGCGCACCTTCACCGATCTTGCGAATCTGATCGTCGAGTTCCGCTGTACCGGCGAGTCCGCCTCCCGACACTGCCTGGAAGGTCGTGACGGTAAGGGCGCGCAATCCCGCTTCGATATCGAGCGGCTTAAGCACCGGCATTGCGACCATGGTCGTGCAATTGGGATTCGCCACGATGTTCTTCGAAATGGAATCGAGCGCGTGCGCATTGACCTCGGGCACTACGAGCGGAACGTCGGGATCCATGCGCCATGCAGAGGAGTTGTCGACGACAACGGCACCGGATTCAGCGACCCGCGGGGCCAACGCCAACGCAGTTCCGCCACCCGCAGAGAACAACACAATGTCGAGGCCGGAGTAATCGGCGCTGTCCGCGTCTTCGACGACGACCTCACCATCGGCCCATGGCAAACGACGACCAGCAGAGCGGGCCGAAGCGAACAAACGAAGTTGAGAAACTGGGAACTGACGCTCAGCGAGAACGGCGCGCATGACGCCACCCACCTGACCGGTTGCTCCGACGATACCGATACGCATAAGGGCGCAAACCCTAGTGGTCGCCCCGCAAGGGTCCACCAACGAATTTCGCGAGTTGCCGCAAATTCCCGAAATAGAGCCTCAAACCCCGGTTGGGGTTAGTCGACGTAGACGGGCCCGTCGGCGAGGCCGAAAGCATCGTGCAAGGCCACTACCGCACGCTGGACATCCGCCTCGGCCACCACGCAGCTCACGCGAATCGCCGACGTAGCGATCATCTCGATGTTGATGTTGTTGGCCGCAAGCGTTTCAAACACTGTCGCAGCAACGCCTGGGTGCGATTTCATACCCGCACCGACAACACTGACGCGCGCAATTGCAGAATCACCGTTAACGCGCGTCGCACCAATATCAGCGGTGTGCTGTTCGCAGATTGCAATTGCTGCCTCAAGTTCGCTGTGCGGAACAGTGAACGAAATGTCGGTGACACCATGATCAGAGGTGTTCTGCACGATGAGATCGACATTGATGTTGGAATCGGCAAGAGCGCGGAACATCAGTGCTGCGATACCAGGACGGTCGGCAACACCGCCGATCGTGACTTTTGCTTCATCGGCATCGTGCACAACGGCAGAAACGATTGCCTGTTCCATAGTGTCGTCCTCCTTGGTGACGATCGTTCCGATTTCCCAAGAAAATGCCGAGCGAATATGAAGATCGACACCGTGGGTGCGGGCGAACTCCACGCAACGCATTGCAGGTTTGGGACAACCGTTTGCCGTCATCTCGAGCAATTCATCGAAACTGATTTTTTCCATCTTGCGGGCGTTCGGCACGATGCGCGGATCGGTGGTGAACACGCCGGTGACATCGGTGTAGAGCTCGCAGGAATCTGCGCCCAACGCGTGCGCGAGCGCAACTGCAGTTGTGTCAGATCCTCCCCGGCCAAGGAACGTCACATTGGCTTCAGGCGATACGCCTTGCGCGCCGCCGACCACCGCAACTCGACCTGCTGCCAACGCTTCAATCACGCGAGCGGGCTTGACGTCGACGATCTTGGCGTTGCGGTAGGTGGAGTCGGTGAGGAATCCAGCTTGTGACCCGGTGAATGATTCAGCCTCGATACCCGTGTCGGCGATGGCCATGCACAGCAGAGCCATCGCCTTGCGTTCACCTGCAGTCACGAGCATGTCCATCTCGCGACCGGGTCGGGTGTCGGAAACTTCAACAGCGATGCGAAGCAGATCGTCGGTTTCCTTGCCCATGGCCGAAATCACGACCACCACCTGATTGCCCTCGCGCACTGTGCGCGCCACGTGGGCTGCCACAGCACGCATGCGCTCTGGATCACCAACCGAGGTGCCACCGAACTTCTGAACAAGGAGAGCCACAGGGTGCAACGCTACCGGCCGCCCCGACTCCGCTTCGAATCACTTGTAGGTTCTCCGACCATGGCTCGTACCTCGGACCGTCGTCAGCGACAATTAGCCCGCCAAAAGGCGCAAACCGCAGCGACCGCTCGACAGCGGAAGGCTCGTCGGCGTACGCAGATCGCCGCGGGTGGAGTCGTAGCCGTCGTCTTACTCTCGACCCTCGGGGCCTTCCTCGGTTCTATGAGTTCAACATCGACATCATCGACATCAACCACAACCGTGCCTACATCAACCACGTTGCAGAAGTCGGGAATTACCCCACCAGCAGTCGCACTCGGGGCAACGCTCACCGGGGCAACCCCGTGTCCCGCCGAGGACGGCTCTTCCGCTCGAACCACAACGTTTGAAACCGCGCCACCCACGTGTATCGACAACAACTACTTCTACACCGCCACCATCACGACCACGATCGGTGTACTGACGGTGCAACTCAATCCAAAAGTGTCACCACAAACAGTCAACACTTTTGTAGTGCTCGCTCGCTATCACTATTACGACGGGCAACCAATCACCGATGTACGCAGCCGGGCTTCGTTCACCGCAGGCATGGAATTCATCGACGGATCAACACAACCTGGATTTGCCATTCCGGGTGAGATCCCGGAAAAGGGAACCGTATTCACCCCCGGGGCTCTTTCGATGGCGCCAGCTTCTGCGTCCAATGGCATCGGAGGCCAACTGGTCTTTGCCACGTTTGATCAGGCCGCCGACAACAATCAACAAGTGACCCCTCTCGGCATCATGCTCAGTGGCGACGCGACACTCACGGCAATGAACCAACTCGCGAGCCAGTCCGGAGAGCCCACTGCCCTGGTCACGATCACCTCCATCTCTGTCGTTCGAAGCGGAGCGATCCCGAGCTGAGCCGCTCCGTTGTGGTGGGTATGGCTCCGCCGATTCATTGGCGCGATCGCCGTCAGCGCCCCCGACTTGCTAGCGTCGCCGCCCGATGGGAACCGCAAAGCGTGAACGCCAAAAGGCCGGACATCAGGCCCGCCTCAATGTTGAACGATCATTGGATCGACGCGATCAGCGACGACGACGACTTTTTTCGATCGTTGGAGCCGCCGTTGTTCTGGTTGCTACCGCAGCGCTATTCATTGGGCTGAGCGATAACACTTCGACGTCGACAACTGCGGCAAGCACCACGACGACCACGCTTGCCACCTCAACCACCGTTTCCGACGCAACTCTCCCCTCAGCAGCAGGGAAACCGTGTGTCGCGTTCAACGACACACTTCCTGCGGGAGCTCCTGAGGTGACCATGCCGGTTGGTGACGTACCCACGTCACTTGTTGTGACCGACCTCGTCACGGGAACCGGCACGCCAGTCGTCGCTGGAGATTCCGTTACCGTGAACTACATCGGCGTGTCCTGCTCAACCGGAAAGATCTTCGATTCCTCGTGGGCAAACGGAAAGCCAATCACGTTCCCGTTGAACCAGGTCATCAGTGGCTGGTCCCAAGGCCTGATTGGCATGCAGCCCAATGGTCGCCGACTTCTCGTCATCCCGCCTGACCTTGGCTATGGCTCAACTGGCCAAGGCGGCATTGCTCCTGATGAATCGCTGATCTTTGTCGTTGACCTTCTTTCGGCATCCACATCGGCTACCCCAGGCACAACACCGAACTAACAACACCGAACTAACGCAAACACATTTGCTCAGCTGACGGCCTCAGGGAGCGCAGAGATGTCGGAGAGTTTTCCGTCTCGGTGAACGATCACGTTGCTTTTACCTGCGACGCGCCAACCGCCAGTTCCGATGTCATCAATAACAGCGGTGCATGTCGGCAGTTCAAGCAGAACGACACCAGCAGATGCAAGGTCAATCGTGCGTCGAACTTTGTCGAGCGACCATTCGTCGCTGCGCGAAATAACCGCAACGCCGGGCAGTAGTCCAAGCCCAACGGTGAAGGCGCCACCGCGGGTGTCGACCATTGGGTCGCACAGCACATCAGCGCCGGCACCACTGCCTACAAGCGCTGCACCGCCACGCCACGAGGAAAGAAGCGCGTCGTACGTCGGGGTGTCTTTCAAGACCGATCTGATGTGCATCGGTGAGACGCCGGTGAGATACAAGAACTTCGCGTTTGCGACTGCAGAGATGTTGTCGGCATCGAGCGCGTCGGTGCGCGTATAGACAGGAACCTCGCGAACGGTTGCGCCAAGCTCCGCAAACCATTCGCGCGCAGCAGCAACACACTTCTGTGGGTTTTCATAGGCCCAACCCGTCGCAAGCAGTGTCACTTCAGTTGCACCAACAGCGGCAAGAAGTTCCGCGTCGAATGTGCAACCTTCCGAAAATTCTCCTCCGCCAACAAGCGCAAGTGGTCCGGTCATTGTTCTACCTCCGAGACGGTGACGACACGGCGAGCACCCACCGACACGAAGTGTCGGAGTGGGACAACGGCTGTCGGCAAAGTGAAACGATCAATATCATCATTAACAAGCTGTGTTGTACGCAATGCAGCAGCGATATCGCGGCCGACATGAAATCCGCGCACCGAACGGGTTGCCGACCACGGCGCAAGACCCAACACGCGAAGTGTGCCGGGACGAACCACTGGTTCAATGGCAAGCAATCGACCATCTGGCGCCAAGAGCGCGTCGATTGCATTCA
>JBILIB010000167.1:0-4378 GCA_044350215.1 Acidimicrobiales bacterium | reverse complement strand
CGTTGCGATGAACTGCGAGCATTGATCTGGGCCGACGCCGGCGAAGAGTTCAACGTGAATTCCACCGTGAAGTTGCGCGAGATCCTTTTCGAAAAGTTGGAACTCACACCACAGAAGAAAACGAAGACCGGTTACTCGACCGACGCAGCATCGCTAGAGAAGTTGTTGGGTGAGCATCCGATCATCGAACACCTCCTGGCCTATCGCGAGGTCGAGAAGCTTCGCTCGACCTATGGCGAAGGACTCCTTACCGAAATCGCAGCCGATGGCCGCATTCATGCGACCTTCAACCAAACTGTTGCCAGAACTGGTCGTCTCAGTTCCGACGCCCCGAACCTTCACAACATTCCGGTGCGAAGCGAACTCGGGCGCGAATTTCGCAAGGCATTTGTTCCGGCGAAGGGCTACACGCTTCTCATCGCCGACTACAACCAGATCGAACTCCGGTGCATCGCGCACTTGGCGGAAGATCCGGGTTTGATCGGTGCGTTTGAATCGGGCCAAGACATTCATAACGCAACCGCCGCTCGCGTGTTCGACGTCGATCCAACTACGGTCACTATCGAGCAACGCTCCAAGGCAAAGATGGTCAGTTACGGGTTGGCCTACGGCATGGAAGCGTTTGGCCTCGCGCAACGCTTGGGTGTTCCCATTAGTGAAGCGCAGCAGATTCTCGACGCGTACTTCGTGGCCTTCCCCGCTGTGCACGATTACATGGAACGAACGGTCGCTGAGGCCCGCGAAAAGGGCTACACCGAAACGCTTTTCGGTCGTCGTCGTCAGATTCCTGAACTTGCTTCGGACAATTTCCGAATTCGCCAAGCGGGAGAGCGTCAAGCAATGAATGCCGGCATTCAAGGTCTTGCTGCTGACATCTTTAAAGTCGCACTCATTCGCCTTGATCGCGCACTCGACGCTGCTGGCGCAACCAGTCGTCTCATCTTGCAGGTTCACGACGAAGTCATTTGTGAAGTGCCGCCCGCTGATCTCGACACGGTTACTGCAACCGTCCTCGAAGCAATGTCGGGTGCATTCGATCTTCGGGTTCCACTTGAAGTGAATCTTTCACACGGCGACTCGTGGGCTGCAGCCAAGGGCTGATGTGACCGACGCTGCTGAAGGTCATTGGTTCGAAGGCATTGCCGATCACCTCGGCACCTCCTACCTTCGCTATTCGTTCACGATGGGTACGGCCAACGAGGTCGACTTCCTTGTCGATGAACTTGGTTTGAAGCCCGGCATGCGAGTTCTCGATGTTGGTTGTGGTCCTGGACGTCATGCCTATGCACTGGCCGAGTACGGCATTACGGTTCACGGCGTCGACATTGCCCAGACCTTCGTCGATCTCGCTCGTGGCGGAGCGCCTGAAGGAGCAACCTTCGAGCGGCTCGATGCCCGAGCCCTGCCGTTCAACGCTGAGTTCGATGCGGTGATCTCACTCTGCCAAGGTGCCTTTGGCCTTGCCGGGGGAGCGGCTGCGGTTGGTCCCGACCCCGATGGCGTCGTGCTCGATGGCATGGCTCGTGCCCTTCGGCCCGGTGGCCGTATTGCCGTTTCGGCCTTCTCTTCTTATTTTCAGATCCGTTGGCTTGAAGATATCGACACCTTCGATGCCGATGCTGGCGTGAATCATGAATCGGCCCCGCTTCGGGCCCCTGATGGCACCGAAACCAATCGAGATCTTTGGACGACCTGTTTCACGCCCCGTGAGCTGCGATTACTCGCTGATCGGGCCGGATTGGAGGTCGATGCGGTTTGGTCGGTGACCCCGGGGGACTACGCCCGTCGGATTCCCGAGATCAATCGGCCCGAGTTTCTCCTCGTGGCCACTCGACCCCCGGTCTGACCCGTCATTTGCGGGCTGGCGGCCCCTGTGGACAGGGGTCTAGCCTTGCCGTTCTTCCTCGCGCCTGTGAGGGAGTTGTCCCATCCCCTACTTCCTGTCCACCGAAGAGAGAACACCCGTGTCCGAGCAGTCCACCGTTGAAGAGGCCACACCGGCCGCCGCCCCCGTCGTCGAAGCCCCCGCAGATATGGGGAGTTTCGCTGCCGACGGCACCTACGTTCCGCGTCAGGTGATCGAAGACGATCTTGGTGGAATGTCACTCGACGATGCGTACACCGCATCAATGGTGCAGGTTGAAGACGGACAGATTGTCGAAGGCACCGTGGTCAAGGTTGACCGCGACGAAGTTCTTCTCGACATTGGTTACAAGTCTGAAGGTGTGATCCCTTCTCGCGAACTTTCGATTCGCAATGACGTCGATCCCTCCGAAATCGTTTCAATGGGCGAAGTCATCGAGGCATTAGTTCTTCAGAAGGAAGACAAAGAAGGTCGTCTCGTTCTCTCCAAAAAGCGCGCACAGTACGAGCGTGCCTGGGGAACGATCGAAAAGCTCAAGGAAGAAGACGGCGTCGTCAGCGGTCCGGTTATCGAGGTCGTCAAGGGCGGTCTCATCATCGACATCGGCCTTCGTGGTTTCCTTCCCGCATCCCTTGTCGAGCTGCGTCGAGTTCGTGACCTTGCGCCATACGTCGGCCGCACTCTCGAAGCCAAGATCATTGAACTCGACAAGAACCGCAACAACGTTGTGCTCTCGCGTCGTGGATGGCTCGAAGAGACCCAGAAAGAACAGCGCGAGGACTTCCTTGCCAACCTCAAGCCCGGCGAGAACCGTCGCGGTGTTGTGTCTTCAGTCGTGAATTTCGGTGCATTCGTCGATCTCGGCGGCATGGACGGCCTCGTCCACGTTTCCGAGCTGTCATGGAAGCATGTCGACCATCCCGGTTCTGTTGTGCAGGTTGGCGACGAAATCGACGTTCAGGTCCTCGAGGTCGATCTCGACCGCGAGCGCATCAGCCTTTCGCTCAAGGCCACGCAGCAGGATCCGTGGCAGGAATTCGCCACGGCCCATCAGGTTGGCGAACTCGTTTATGGCCGTGTCACCAAGCTCGTCCCGTTCGGTTCGTTTGTGCAGGTTGGCGAGGGTATCGAAGGCCTCGTGCATATTTCGGAAATGTCGGCTCACCATGTTGATCTTCCCGAGCAGGTCGTCACGCCGGGCGAGGAACTCTGGGTCAAGATTATTGACCTCGACCTTCAGCGTCGCCGCATCAGCCTCTCCATCAAGCAGGCTGCCGAAGGTGGCATTGTTGCTGCTGAGTATCAGGAGCACTTTGGTGAGCACGCTTACGACACCGAGGGCAACTACATCGGTGGCGAGACCACTGAAGCTCAGGAAGCGTGGGCCGAGTACTACGCCGAACAGGGTGATACCTCGATCCCGCCGGTGCCGACCTCCGCTGAGGCGGCTGCCGCCGTCGCTGTCCCCGAGGCCGACGCCGCCGAGTGAGTCTCACCGGCCAAAGCCGGTGATCAATCGAGACGCACGATCCCTAAACGCAGCGCGGTGAGAACTGCTTGGGTTCGGTCACGCGCGTCGAGCTTTTGGTAAATCGATGCGAGGTGATTCTTGACGGTCTTTTGCGAGAGATAGAGCCGTGAGGCCACCTCTGGCGTTGAGCAGCCGTCGCAGATGGCCTGGAGGACTTCTTCTTCCCGACGAGTGACGGTGATGGGAAAACCCCGCCAATCGGTAAGGGCGGGACGGGTTGGGTGCATCGCTGTGTTGGTCATGCACTACTTGTCGGCAGGGTTGGCAAAAGTGTGAGCGAAAAGCGCGGAAAAACAATGAGATGCGCTCTGGTACGTTCCGACGATGCTTCTACTTGGTCTTACCGGTGGTATCGGTTCGGGAAAGTCAACGGTCTCGGCGGAGTTTGCTCGCCGTGGAGCGGTTGTCATTGATGCCGATTTGGTCGTTCGTGAGCTCCAGTCCCCGGGTGGTGCGGTGCTGGCCGCAATGGTCGAACACTTTGGCGACACGATCCTTGCCGCCGACGGAACACTGAACCGTCAGGCCGTTGCCGACATTGTGTTCAACGATCCCGATCAATTGAAAGCGCTCAACGCAATCGTGCATCCAAAGGTCGGCGAGGAAATTGATGGGCGAATCGAAGCACAACGCGAAAGCGACAATGTCGTCATCCTCGACGTGCCATTGCTTGTCGAGTCAAAGGCCTACGAAACCGAAGGCATCATCGTGGTTGATACTGATCCCGAGATTGCAGTGGAGCGTCTTGTCGAGTCTCGTGGTTTCAATGCTGACGACGCGCGTGCTCGTATGAAACTTCAGGCAACGCGCGAAGAACGCCGTGCGGTAGCCGCGTTCATTGTTCCCAACGATGGGTCGCAAGAAGAACTCATGGCGCATATCGATAAGTGCTGGGACTGGATTCAAACGAAGCGCAACGCTGGTTGAGTTTGACTACAGCCCGAGCCGTCGGGCGAGGTCGCTCATTATTCGTCGGTTGGGAT
>JBILIB010000166.1:0-4435 GCA_044350215.1 Acidimicrobiales bacterium | reverse complement strand
CAGGCCACCGGCCTGCCTTCTTCAACCGCAGCAAGAATCTCGACGCCCGGACCCACACGTTCAACAACTGGTGCCCGGATAAACACGGCATGAACCGGGGCTTCGGCCAAACCAATCACATTCAAATCGGTTTCAAATGAATCGATCTGACGACCAAACGCGTTGCGTCGAACAGAAATGTCGATAGCGCTGAACGACAACTGATCGTCGCGTCCGTCGAGAATCTCCGATGCCAACATGATCATCCCTGCACAGGTTCCGAACGCAGGCATTCCCGCATCGAGTCGTTCTGCCAACGGTTCGAACAATTCGTTGATGACGAGCAGTTTCGAGATCGTGCTCGATTCGCCGCCGGGCAGAACCAAACCGTCGACACGAGCTAAATGCTCGGCCCGACGCACCTCAACAGTTTCGACACCCAGGCGTGCAAGTGCATGAACGTGCAGATCAACTGCCCCTTGGAGCGCGAGTATTCCGATACGGGGAAGAGCCACCTGGGGGCTCCGATCCACGAGCAGTCATTTGAAACGGTTCACCGCGTTGCGGTTCACCAACCCCGCTCAGAGAGTCTTGTTTCAAGCGAACCGATTTCGAGACCGGGCATTGCGTCGCCAAGACCACGACTGACCTTCGCAAGAATGTCGGGATCGAGATAGTTGGCGGTGGCCTCAACAATGGCCTTGGCCATGTGTGAGGGATCGGAGCTCTTGAAGATGCCCGATCCGACAAATACGGCCTGAGCACCGAGTTGCATCACGAGCGATGCATCGGCCGGCGTGGCAATGCCGCCAGCACAGAACATCGGCACGGGAAGCGTTCCGGTTTCGGCGATTTCCTGCACGAGCGGAAGTGGCGCTTGCAGACGCTTGGCCCAATCGAACAGTTCGGCCTGATCAGCGGTGGTGATCTTACGAATGTCGCCAAGGATCGAACGAAGGTGACGGACCGCTTCGACGACATTGCCCGTGCCGGCCTCACCCTTTGAGCGGATCATGCACGCGCCTTCCGAAATGCGGCGGAGTGCTTCGCCAAGATTGGTTGCACCACAAACGAACGGAACATCAAAAGCCCACTTGTCGATATGGTGGGCTTCGTCGGCCGGCGTGAGAACTTCGGACTCGTCGATGTAGTCGACCCGCAGGGCCTGAAGAATCTGAGCTTCGGCGATGTGGCCAATACGAGCCTTGGCCATCACCGGAATGCTGACGACTTCCTGAATGCCCTGAATCATTTCCGGGTCGCTCATACGAGCCACGCCACCGTCGCGACGAATGTCGGAGGGCACCCGCTCGAGCGCCATGACCGCAACCGCACCGGCGTCTTCAGCGATCTTGGCCTGCGCCGGATCGACAACGTCCATGATGACGCCGCCCTTGAGCATGTCAGCGAGTCCACGCTTGACGAGGTCGGTACCGGTTGCTCGGGAGACAATCCCGTTGGTCAGATCAGCCATGGGGGCAGTCTACGGGCGAGGACCCCACCCGAACGAAGTCGAAGGGGTTCAACCCTTGATAGCAAGAAACGCGTCGGCAGTGGGCTGGTCGAGTGTTGCAACCGCCGAGCCCGCCCTGGGCAACGCCACCCATGTCCGACCCGGCGTCAGAAGTATCGGTGAGCCGTCGGTGGCGGTGTAGGTCGTGGGTTTGTCGGCCGAGGGACGAGACCATGTTCCGGCCACTACCCGACCGTCGGTGAAGACGAGCACCTTGCCCGACCCAACCGTAAGCGCCATCGGAGAACGGCTGTCGGACGGACTCTGGCCGTAGTCGATGAACTGCACGATCACATTTTCAGGAGAGACCTGAACACCTGCGGCATCGAGTGTCGAACTCTTTGGTCGGGGATGGGTCTGGTCGACCTGCAGACGCGACCAACCCTTGGTGGCAGGGTTCCACACATAGTCGACATTGACCCCACCGAAGTCGAGACTGAAACCGGGTGTCGGTGAACCCGGAAGTGTTGTCGTCGTGGTCGGGATCGCAATCGTTGTCGTTGTCGTTGTTGACGATGACTTTTTTGAGGTTGTTGTTGACGAAGAGGACGTCGTTGTACTGGATGGCGAAGTGACGACCTTGCGGAAGTTGAAGATCGGTGCAGGGTTACCTTGATTCGCAGGAGCCTTCAGCTCAAGAAGTTGCGGAAGATGCACATACAAGTTGTGTGGCGCCTGACGATCGTTCGCTCGGTAATACGCCGGAGACGCTGCATCATGCGAAGCATCAATCAGTATCCCTTTTCGGGCCGCTGCCGCAACTTCACCAACAACTCCTGCATTGCCTCCCGACCAAGAAAACAATGGCGTTGAGAGATTGGCAACAAGGTCGATGTCACTCGATCGAGCCGAGCGGACTGGACCGACAGGATCGACGATGTTCGAGTGGAAGACCAACGCGTATCGAGTAATGCCTTCGACAAGCACTTCGTAGACAATGTCGGCTTCGTTGATGCCAGTTTGCGGGCGAGAAGCAGGACTGTTGTCGATCTTCACCACGATGGCAGGGTGAGCAGGACCACTGGCTTTCGCGTCGGGCACACCAGTAAGGGGCCATACCGGAAGGGTTGTTGTTGTTGTTGTCGTGGTGGTTGTTGCCTCGGGGATTGCTGACTCAGTGGAATCGGACCGGGTGAGAGCGAACACGATCCCGCCCACAATGACCAGGGCTCCGACCGATCCACCAATGATCATCCACAACTTTGTGCGAGTCATAGCAATCGAAGCGCTTCCATCCGATGGGTAAGGGCATCTGCATCAACAGAAATTGGATCGACAAACCACAGTCGGCGCAATGAAGGCGACCCCGCCGACACCATGGATCCCACTCGAAGACACACTCCAAGTGCACCAATCAGTCCGGGTGGATAGCGAGTAAGCACCGCCGCCGAACGATCGAGGAGTAGATCGCGATCGGGATCGCCAAGACTTGAACTGTGACCCAGCATCGAGGCGAAGACCCGCGTCGCAGGGGCGGCTTCGAGTCGGACACCCATCGTGGCGGAGAAAACGTCTCCCTGACGAAGTTGCACAAATGCTCGCGCGACAACGCCCTCAAGTTCGACACGGCTCAACTGGGAAAGCAGCCCAGAAGTGGCGATCATGGCTGCGTGTTCGGCATCGGTTCCGACAACGAGAAGATTCACAGAGGGAGTGTCGAGGATCAGCAGTTCTGGAAGAGGGACTCCGGCTGTGGCAGAAAGCCCCTCAGCGAGATTGCGGAACCCGGCTGCTTCGGGACCATCGGCCGGCTTGGCTCCAAGCTGATGAATGATCGCATCGTCGATTCCGGCAGCAAAGGTGCGCATCCGGACGACCACGGCTACTGCGGTGATCACAAGACCGACGATCAAACCAACGATGCCCGCAACTCCCGCAAGAACTGCAGCGACGATCAGGCCCAATAGAGCGAGTGGCAGTGCAGCGGCGAGTCCATATCTGGCGGAACGAGGCGACACTTGCTCAAGAGTGGAAGTCACACAAAGCCTTCGATCGGGAAAGAGGACATAGCGATACTACCGGCGAAGCGCTACACGCTCGAAGATCTCCTCATAGCGTTCAGCAAGGTGAACCATCGAGAATCCCTCTGCTCGCTCTGAGCCCGAGGCCACAAGCGATTCACGCAGAGGCGCTTCGTCAAGAACTCTTCGCAATGCCCCTGCGAGAACCGCTGGATCTCCTGGTGGGACGAGAATTGCGTCTTTATTGGATCTCGCCACATTCGCGTAACCGGGGAGATTGCTGGCGACCACCGCTGTCTTCGCAGCCATAGCTTCGAGTAGCACGACACCGAATGATTCGCCGCCGAGCGAGGGCGCACAGAAAACCTCTGCAGAGCGAAGCCGTTGAATTTTTTCCGCTTCCGAAATTCGACCCAGCCATTCGATCCGCGTATCACCAGCAACACGTCGACGAAGTTCCTCCGTCTGAGGTCCGTCACTGGCCACGACAAGACGAACGCCCGCCGGGAGGTCACCCATTGCTTCAAGCAGCACAGCGAGACCTTTGCGCGGTTCATGTCGACCGAGAAAAAAGATCGTGCGCGGTTCCGCTTTCGGAATCGCCGGGCCGGCGTAGTGAGAAAGATCAACACCGTTGAAGAGCAGTTCGTAAGAACCGCCAACCGCTTCGATTGCCATGTCGCGAGCGTCGGCAGACACTGCACAACGAACATCGATCTTGCGTGCCAACCACCGAACGACAGGCTGAAGCCATCGGTAGGCAGCGCTCTCCCCCGCCGCATGAAAAGTGCCAACGATCGGTTGCGACTTAAACAGCAGAGCCGTATTGGTGACTCCCGGCGCAAGAGGTTCATGGACATTCACGACATCGAAGCGTTCGTCGCGAAGTGCTCGAATCGTGCGCAATTGCGCCGAGGGGTCGGGGGCAATTGGAGCGACGGATCCGTTAGCAGCAGTCGGAAGACTGTCGCCCAGGGGCGTC
>JBILIB010000165.1:0-4448 GCA_044350215.1 Acidimicrobiales bacterium | reverse complement strand
CGCTCTCAATGGCGCCAGCAGAGTGGCCAAAGAATCACGATGGTTTGGGCACCGTGCCTGCGTCATGGCCGTCTTGGACTGCATTTTGGGCCGATTACGCCTGAGTTCTTTCGTCGCATCAGGGGTGTGACTGTTTGCTCGTCATGCGTCAGTGCAGAGAACTATCGTGCGCCGATCGGCGCGCCGGCGTCGACTGAGTTCTTGGGGGAGAACACATGACTGACGCACCACCACCGCCACCACCGGGAACTCCACCACCGCCACCACCGCCTGCTCCACCGGGAACTCCACCACCGCCACCACCGCCTGCTCCACCGGGAACTCCACCACCGCCTGCTCCACCCACACCGCCAGCGTCACCGGACTCGCCGGTTGGTGGTGCGCCTAGTCCGAACAACGGATTAGCAATTGCTGCCCTCGTGCTCGGCATCTTGACCTTTGTGTGTCTCGGCCCGATCGCTGGCGTCCTCGCCATCATCTTTGGTTTCTTGGGACTGAAGAAGGCGAACGAAATGGGCGGCACCGGTAAGGGCATGTCTATCGCCGGCATCGTGCTCGGCTTGGTCGGGACAATCGCCTCAATCCTGTTTCTGGTTTTCGTCGTCTTTGCTGTTGATCAGGCATCTGACTCAATCTCCGATTCGGTAAAGAACTGGTCGGGAGAAGCGAATGCATCCGACTACAACGTGACCGTTGAAAAGTGTGCGGTCGACGAAACGTTTGATTCACCGGAAATGACGATCAAAGTCACGAACAAAACTTCGGGTGAGAAGAACTACATCTTCAACTACGAGTTCCGCTCCGGCTCGGGCACATTGATCGACAGTGGCTCGTCATTCCCGGAAACGATTCCCCCGAATGACTCGAAGCTTGTCCAGATTTCGAGTTTCGAAGACGTGACATCACCTTCGGTGAAGTGTGAAATTACAAGTGTTGAAAATTGGTTCAACTGATCCCTCTGATCAGTTCTGAAGTTTGTGCAGAGCCCGGCCGTGTGCCGGGCTCTGCCGCGTCCGGCTCGATCGCTAGCGTGACGACATGCGAGTTGCGTTTGTGACCACAACCGACCAAGACGCGATTCACGACGATGTCGACCTGCCTTTGCAGATTGTCGCGTTTGCCGATTCGGGTATTGACCTCGTCCAAGCGCCGTGGGAAGACCTGACCATCGACTGGGACTCATTCGATCTCATCGTGGTGCGGAGTACATGGAACTACGTAGATCGTCTTGATGACTTTCGCCACTGGCTGGACGAGCGTCGATACATGACGACAATTCATAATTCGGTGTCGCTCATTGAATGGAACATGGACAAGGGATATCTCGCCGATCTCGCCGAGCACGGGGTGCCGATTGTGCCAACGGTGTTCGCCGAGTCAATGGAACAATTCCAAGCGGCCGCCGCATTTGCGGGCAGCCCAGAAATTGTCGTGAAGCCCTCGGTTTCGGCAGGGAGTCGACTCACGGGTCGCTTCGCGGTGGACGATGCTGGCGCAGAGGAACTCGCGGGCCAGATACTTGCTAAGGGTTTAACGGTAATGGTGCAACCTTTCGCTTCACGCATCGATGATCAGGGCGAAATGGGAACGGTCCTCTTTGACGGCGTGGTGTCCCATTCGTTCCGCAAAGCTGCACTTCTGGCCGAAGGCGGCGAGCTTGTGGGTGGCGAATATCGGGAGGAAATTTCGGGGGTCGTTGCGTCCGATGACGTCCTTGCCGTCGTCGAAGTTGCATCAACAGTCGCGACGACAATCGCTCGTGAGAGCGGTTGGCTCGCCGCCAACGAGGAACTTCTTTACGGACGCTATGACGTCGTCCGCCTTGACGATGGATCACCCGCGTTGCTCGAAGCAGAACTTTTTGAGCCCTGCTTCTTCTTGCCGACGGATTCTGAAGCTCCCCGTCGATTCGTTGACGCTGTTATTCGACGGTTGCCGAACTCGTAGATCTCAATTAGCAAGTGTGCCGGCAAAGATCTGCCAGGCAAGCGCACTCTTCGCAACAAGGCTGAGGACGAGGTACACCTTCTCGCCGTAGAGGTAATCGGAGAACTTTCCTTTACCGCGGTACTGCAGCCACTGGTTAAGGGCGAAGCAGTTGAACAACAAGAACAGTGAAACGACGATTCCGTAAACGAAGACGGGTACCCCATCAGCATTTGCAGGAATTCCATTGATCATTGTGTTGTCCGTGGCTGCTGAGTAAAGCGCGATCACAATCGCAATCCACGGAATGATTCCGACAATGCAGCCGAAGATAAATGGCCACCAGTTCACGGACTCCCGATTTTGGTTGACCTGTTCCATCACGAGCCCGAACAAAATCATCGCTGCGTTGACGCCAAAGATCGCCACAAGGGCGTAGAAGTTGTTGATTCCGTTCAAAAGACAAATTAGAAGAATCATGATCGACGCGCTTACCGAGTATTCAATCCAACGCGCGTAGTTCACTCCGCGAAGCAGGTTGCGTTCGTACCAGGCCCGGATTGGGGTTATCGACGTAAGGAGATGATCGCCAGCTGCAAGAAACAAAAAGATTGCGATCGCTATCGCGAAGTTGAAACTGAAGAAGGTCTTACTCGCAGTCGTAAGTGAACCTTCAGCCCCAGGGGGTCCGGTCTGCACGGCCGCGACGATCGGAATCGCAAACGAGCTACTTAGAACGAGGATAAGGATGCCCTGCACAAGATGCAGACCTCCGACTCCGATGTTCCACTTGCGGAGATTGACGAGTCGTTCTGAAGTTTCAGGCATACAGAGAGCGTAAGGCGAGACGCCCGTGGAGGTCAGGATGCAATGGCAGCGGTGATCACGGCGAATCTTCGGTCAGCAAACTCTCCCTGAAACATGCGCACGGGTAGCACCTCATGACGAGACGAAGAACTGAAGACAAGCAAGGAATTGTTCGTGCATGCGTGGTCTGCCCAAGTAGCCGCAGGTGTCCATGGTCCTCGCTCCGAGGGGATTTCGGCGAAGTCCCAAAGGCGAAGATCTCCGCCTTCAAACGCCTTCGGTTCCTGAAACGCGTACCACGCAAAACTGACGCGGCGGGCTAGGACGAACTCAATGCCGCTGAGCGGATCGTTGTCGATATGGGGAGCATGAAAGTTTGCGTGGCCAGTCGCAGTCGCCGACGGTAGTTCCAACCGGCAGTGAGCGACGTCCTCGACAGGAGCTCCAAGCGCGGCGAGTTCCGTGATGAGTTCGTCGAATCGACGCTCTATCTCGTCGAGAACTGGTTGCACTGACTGAGGGTTGATGAGAACAAGGGAGTCTCGTCCTGTCATTCGGTTCGACTGAAAGTCACTTTGGCAGGCAATGAGGTCCGCCAGAACGCGATCGTGGACTTCTCTAGGAAGAAAGTTGTCGATCGCGAGGAATGGGGCTGGTCGTGTACGTGCCGCAAAAGTTTGCGCCCGAAGCGAGGCGAGTGCGTCAATGTCGGCGTCTTCCATCGGGATGGAAATCAGCCGGTGTACTTCGGCGTCGACTCGTCTGCTGGGACGGTTGTCGTCGACGTCGTGGCCGGTTCATCGACGACGGTGATGGAAACCGTTGCTGAAAGGATCACGGCGCCGCCGATGTACAACGCTGTCGGGCAGGCAGCCTGCGCCTCTGGTGTCGCCGGGTAGCTGTAGGCCCCGATGCCCTGGCATTCTCCGGCCACGTAGTCGAACGAATCAGGACCGGTGTAGCCGGGGTCGGGTACATAGGTTGCGTAGGCACCCGTGTTCACACCGCCCGATGAGGTGTTCGTAACTGTCACAGTTCCGTGGGCTGGCTGATTGACATTCCAATAAACAACAGAGTCGGGGTTGAACCCGGTTGATGCCAATGGGATCTGGACAGGTACACCTGCCGTTGTCGATGCTGTTGCCGGAAGGACGGCTGGCGGATCTAACGATGGGAAGAGGTTGTTTGCCGAGGCAGGCTTCGCAATCGAAGTGACGAGGGGGGCTGCAGCAACAATTGCTGCACCCGCAACGAGGCCGCCGATGAGTACGCGACGCGACATCCCTTGAGAGCCCTTGAGGAGTCCCGCTTCTGAAAGCTCTGAAATCACCGAATCGACTTCGGCCATGCTGAAGTTCGTCTCCGTTGCAATCGAAACGCGAAACGCAAGGTCCTCTCTGCAGGCCTTGCCATCGCACGCCGCAAAGACGATTGCTGCTGCTCCTTCGAGTACATGTCCGGTATCGGTAGTCGGGTCGTAAATGAGGACGCCTTCGCCGTTAGGTCGGGGAGAAACAACAAGATCAGTTCGAACGCATGGGAATGGCATCTCGCCTCTTTCGTAGGCTGCTAGTTCATCATGCCAATCTGTGGGCTGCAATCGGTGCAGGTTTTGCGGACTCGGGTTGGATTTCAGAGGAGACTGACGGCATGCAGGTACATCTCGTTGACGGCACCTATGAGCTCTTTCGTCACCATTTCGCGCTGCCATCTCG
>JBILIB010000164.1:0-4450 GCA_044350215.1 Acidimicrobiales bacterium | reverse complement strand
ATGAAGGCCGCCAGTGCAAAGTTCAGCACCGACCTTGCGCTCTCGATGGGTCGCAACGGAATCCGCGTCAACGGCATCGGGCCCGATCTCACCCAAACCCCACAGGTCGATTACATCTCGACCTCGGTTGGCTCAGAGCATCTCTGGGAGGCCTGGGCGCCGGTCGGGCGGTTGGGCTGGCCCGAGGATCAGGCTCGGGTTGCCCTGTTTCTTGCCTCGGACCTTTCGGCCTATGTGACAGGCCACAACATCCCGGTTGATGGCGGAACCAAGGCGGGGGCCGGCTGGTTCTATTCGCCCACCGAAGAGCGATTCACCAATCGCCCCAAGGGTCTCTGAGGTTCTGGAAGGTCGGAAAATTGATTTGCCCCGATCTCACACGGGACCTCTTGTGTCACCTATGATTGAGTCAACACATCCCGCCCCTCGGGGTTCGTCATGCGCCCACAAAGGGCCTATTCACCACAGGAGACACCATGCTCGGACCGGAAGATCACTACATCATCATTTCGGCCGACACCCATGCGGGTGGAAGCCACGTTCAGTACCGCGAGTTTCTCGACCCCAAGTATCGCGATGACTTCGACGCATGGCGCGAGAAGTATAAGAACCCGTTCAAGGATCTGAAGGACACTGATCTTCGTATCCGCAACTGGGATGACGATCGCCGTGATGGCGACATGTTTGCCGACGGCGTTATTGCCGAGGTCATCTACCCAAACACGGTTCCTCCGTTCTTCCCGAACTTCGTGCTCTTTGCTCAGCCGCCAACTCCTGACGAGTATGAACACCGTCACGCAGGCGTGCAGGCTCACAATCGCTGGTTAGCCGACTACGTCAGCCGCGCACCAGAGCGTCGCGCCGGCATTGGTCAGATCTTCCTGAACGACGTTGACGACGCGATCGCCGATGCCATTTGGTGCAAAGAGAACGGCCTTCGTGGTGGCGTGCTTATCGGTGCGGTTCCGCCGACTGCCGATTGGATCAAGCCGCTGTATCACCCGGACTACGACGAACTTTGGGCAGCTTGTGCCGAGAACAACATCCCGGTGAACGCTCACAGTGGAACTGGTGGACCCAAGTACTCCCCAGCACCGGCAATGCCGCTCGTTCACTTCATCGAGATTCCCTACTACTCACAGCGTCCGCTTGTACACATGGTTCTTGCTGGTGTTTTCGAGCGTCACCCGAAGCTCAAGTTTGCACTTACCGAAACTGGTTGTGCCTGGATTCCGCCGTTGCTTGAATCGATGGACAGCCTCCTTAACGGGATGCGCGGCAACAAGGTTGGCGAAATGCGTTTCGAAGGCGAGACCGTTCCTCCTCGTTCCGCCACGGAGTACTTCGCTCAGAGCTGCTTCGTTGGTATCAGCCAGCCGACCCCGGCCGATATCGCAGCCGGCATGGATGTGCTTGGTATCGAAAAGATGATGTGGGGTAACGACTACCCGCACGAGGAGGGCACGCATCCGTTCACGCGTGAACATCTCCGTCAGGTGCTTGGTCATCTTGAGCCCGCGCAGATCCAGCAGATCCTCGCTGGAAATGCTGCCGAGTTCTACAACTTCGACCTTGCTGCACTTCAGCCGTTTGCTGACAAGTACGGACCCACGGTTGCTGAGATTGCCGAACCACTCACCTCGCTTCCCGATGGTGCGAACCAGGCGCTTGAGCGCTCGGCCGCACAGCTCTCGAAGGCTGGTTGATCCAGTTCGTTCATCTGAACGAAGTACGCAAGAAGGCCCCGGGTTTCCCCGGGGCCTTCGTCGTTCTAGGGATCACTAGTCGGGTACGTGCATCAACCGCTGGGATTGATGTTGCAGCAAGTTCAGGCGAACAAGTTGGTGATGAGAGTGAGCGCACTCAAAATGAACATCGCTGCAGCTGGAAGTGTTTCTGCGCCCGAGTCGCCGAGTTTGGAGTGGGCTCGAACAGCGAAGATGAAATAGGCAACTAATCCGAGTGCCGCCAAAACGCCGATTACGCCGAAGACCAATCCGATAAGAAGCCCGAAGCCGCCGAGAATCTTTAGGAGGCCCAGAGTGCGAACGAAGTTGGGTCGGTGGCCGAGCCGGTCCATAAGGATGAGAACCTTCTGGGGCATGGTGAAGTCATAGGCGCCGCTCGCAAGCATGACGAGCCCGGTGACGACTGAGAAGAAAACTGCTGCACTACCCATGATCGCCAACGCTATTCCTAGATATCGACTGCAATGGGGATCCTGTCATCGGCATCTTGGGGACTGAGCAGTAGCCTGACCGCCATGACTGAGTACGAACCAAGCCCTTGGGAACCAATCGCAGACCACGTCGAGCGTTATATCGCCACTAATGGCGAGGACGGATTCCTTTGGGAGGGCGGGGAAGTCATCATTCTCACCACGACTGGTGCAAAGTCCGGCAAAGAACGTCGTACGCCCCTGATCCGGGTCACCGACGGTGAACGGTATTTCTGCGTTGCGTCGATGGGTGGTGCCCCAAATAACCCCCAGTGGTTTCACAACATGGTCGCCAATCCGTCGGTAACGGTGCAGGACCGAGCCGACGTTCACAATCTGGTCGCCCGAGTTGCGACGGCTGAAGAGAAGGCCAAGTACTGGTCAATTGCAACGGCAGCATGGCCGGCGTATGACGACTACCAGACCGCAACAGACCGCGACATTCCGCTGGTCATCTGCGAGAAGGCCTGAATCGGGGCTGATGATGGCAGCAGAGCACGCTCACTCTGCTGATCACGTCCATTCTTCGGACTGCGGGTCAAGGCGATCGCGTCTGGTCGCGACGATGGCGTTGCCTCTAGGGCCATTACGTTGGCTGGTGGTTGGATGCATCGGTCTCGCAGCAGTTGGATTCGTTCTACCGTTCTCGCCCATTCCTCCGTGTCCGTTGTTAACGTTTACTGGTGTTCCTTGTCCGCTGTGTGGGATGACTCGTTCGGCACGGGCAATCATGCGTCTCGATCTTTCGTCATCGTTGCAGTATCAGCCGTTCGGGGTTATTGGCTCCCTGTGCGGAGTGATCATCCTCGCTCTTTGGGCGATCCCGAGAACTCGTGCAGTTTCTGTCATTCGAATACCCGTTGCGGTAGTTGTTGTGGTGGTCGCCGGCTCGTGGATCTGGAACATTGCGTTTAACCCGACATTCGCGTGATTTGAGTTAGCAGTGGAAAACGACAAACGCCCCGGCGAACCGGGGCGTTTGCGAAACAAAGGATTGTTTATCAGGCGGCGACAGCGCCCTGTGCTTCCCACAGTTCATTGGCGGCGTTCTGTACTTGAACGATCCAGATGAAAACTCCCACGATGGGAAGCAGAATCCAGAGTCCGTGGATGGCGTTGACGCGCTCGGGCATACCGACACGCTTGCGGGTCTCGCCAACCTGCCACGGGATAAGGAAGATGGCAACGATGCCGCAGACGATCGTGATCAACAGGCCGACGATGCCGCTCACGCCTTCCTTGTCGAATTCGTTCGTTTCCTTGAACATTTCGTAATGCCAGTAGATGCCATAAATGCCAAGTGTGACGATGGTGAGCAAAATGACGACGGCTGGATTGCGGATTTTTCCAACAGGACGCATTGGAACCCCCTTTTGGTTTGTGGAGACATCGGAGATGTCCCTGCGGCGAGCGTAGATGTTTTGGATCTGCTGAGACGGGATTGTCTCAAACGTTCATTCTCCGGCCTTCATGAGTTCAACTCGAACGCCAGCCGAGCGACTTTGAGCTTCGAGACGGCTAGGTTTCGACACTAGGGGGTAGCCATGACGTTCAATCCGTTGACTGCTGCATTCGATGATCCTGGATTCGCTGATTTGCGACAACAGTGTCCTGTTTCCAAGACCGAAATGGGGGCGTGGTATTTCGCGCGTTATGACGACACTGTTGACGGAGCAAAGAGCGTCGACCGTTTCATTGCAAGCTTCCGTGAACCGGGAGTTGTGGTTGCTCCTGAAGAGCAACTCATCAGCGAAATTCCTGAACCGCGGCATGGCCAGATTCGCCGAATTATTAACTCAGCAATTGCTGCACATCGCATTGGACGCGTCGAACCATTTTGTGTCGATCTTTGTCACTCTCTACTCGACGGCATTCTTCAAGCGAAGGGACCCGTTGATTTAGTTACGGACTACGTGATGCCCGTGCCGAACAACGTCATCGCTCACTTGCTCGGTGCTCCTCCAAAGGATTTTTGGCGGTGGGCGAATTGGTCCGACGATGTTGTGCAGGGCACGTACCCAACAAAGAATCGCAATGATCGCGGTGAAGGGCTTGCCGGTGCTCATCCAGAGTTTGTGGCCTACGTCGACGGATTGATCGCTGACCGACGTCGTGAGCCCACCGACGATTTCATTACACGGCTGATCAACACAGAGGTCGACGGGCGCAAACTCACCGAGATCGAAGCCAGAACGCAACTCGTTTTCCTCTTCGTTTCCGGAAATGAAACCA
>JBILIB010000163.1:0-4464 GCA_044350215.1 Acidimicrobiales bacterium | reverse complement strand
AAATGTCAGCGACCTTCACTTGGTCTTCTTCGACGCCCTGTGCTTTCACACCGTCGTCGATCATGATGTAACAGAAGGGGCACGCAACCGCGATCTTTGTTGCACCGGTGCGCAGCAGTTCCTGCGAGCGCTCGATGTTGACCTGCTTGCCGGTGCTTTCTTCCATCCACATGCGACCGCCACCAGCACCACAGCACATTCCCTGGGTGCCGTTACGGCTGGCTTCAACGATTTCAATACCACCGAGTGAACCGATGACGTTGCGTGGTGCCATGTAGACGTCGTTGTGACGACCGAGGTAACACGAGTCGTGGTACACAACGCGCTCTTCGAGTTTGGCGTTCGACAAATCGAGCTTGCCGCTGTCGATGAGGAACTCGAGGAACTGGCTGTGATGCACAACTTCGTAGTTGCCACCCATCTGCGGGTATTCATTGGCAAGTGTGTTGAAGCAATGCGGACACTGCGTGATGATCTTCTTCACGCCCATTCCGTTGAGCGTTTCGATGTTCTGCATTGCGAGCATCTGGAAGATGTATTCGTTGCCCGAACGACGTGCGGGATCGCCCGTGCACAATTCCGATGGGCCAAGAATCGAGAAGGAAATACCCGAACGCTGCAGAAGCTGCGCCATTGCTTGGGTGACCTTCTTGTTCTTGTCGTCGAACGAACCTGCGCAACCAACCCAGTAGAGGTATTCGGCTTCGAGCGGGCTTGAACCATCGAGGATCTCAATACCTTCGAACTTCTCGGCCCAATCACCACGGTCGGCTTGGCTCATACCCCATGGGTTTCCGGAGTTCTCCATTGAGCGATACGCGTTGCCGAGTTCGGTTGGGAAGTTGGATTCCATGAGCGACAAGTAACGACGCATGTCGAGGATCTTGTCGAGAATCTCAATGTTGACTGGGCAAATTTCGTCGCATGCCTTGCACGAGGTGCAGGCCCATACCTCTTCGGGTGTGACTCGTTCGAAGAGAGAATTGGCGGAGATGGTGATGTCGGCAACAACACCAAGTGGTGGCGACACCTGCGGTGTTCCGGTTGCGGCCATAACTTCGCCCGACTTGAGAACGATTTCGCGAGGGTCAAGGGACTTGCCTGTTGCATGTGCAGGGCACACTGATGTGCAACGACCGCACATCGTGCAGGCGTCGAGATCGAGCAATTGCTTCCAGGTGAAGTCCTCGATGGTGGAGACACCGAACGATTCGAGTTCGGTTTCCATGAGGTTCGGCATCGGCTTCATCGCACCCTTGGGGCGCTCGCGATCTTTCAAGTACATGTTCAGCGGTGAGGTGAACATGTGTCGAAGCATCGTGACCGGAAGGATCACGAGGAATGCGAAGAACGAAAGCACGTGGAGAATCCACCACACCTGGTGTCCGCCAGCGAGATTGGAACTGTTCTCGATGAGCTTGGCGAGGGGCCAACCAACAAACGACCATTTCTCAAATGAAGGCATGCCCGTTTCAGCGATGCGCCATGCTTCGGTTCCGAAACCGGTAACAGTTATGGCGAGAAAGACGCCGAGGATGACGGCGTGTTCGGGCTTCGACTTGATGCGGATGCGATACGGACGCTGGACGTAGCGACGAATGATCGCCCACATCACGCCTACAAACATGCAAAGCCCGGCGAGATCACCGATGAACGAGTACCCCATGTAGACGTTGCCGTTCAGGAACTTCCAGGCCTCGGGGACCTGATGGTTGATCTCAAGAACTGTGGTGACGGCAAGCAACACCACGAAAGAGAAGTAGATAAGCGAATGCATGATGCCTGCGGCGGGATCGCGCAGCAGGGTCTGCATGTAGACGCCGGCACGGAAATCGCCGAGGCGACGCTTGACGTTCTTCTTTGTTGTGCGGCGGTCGTCAGGTTTGCCGCGAGTCCAGTTCTTGACGCGCTGACCGAACAGCACTGCTCCGTACACGAGCAGGATCGAGGTCATGACGTAGAAGGCAATCTTCAGCGAAGACGGGATGCCTCCGAAGACCTCGCGCGTGACTGGTGAGTCGTCATTTTGTTGGAACACCGCCGATGCGATACCCGAAAGGGCGGTCACCATCGCGAATGCGAGACCGATGACGAGAACGATGTGTGGGCCTTTGATCCGTTTGCGTTCCATACGGTCGCAAACCTACTCGCGCCTATGGGCGCGAAACCTCACCAGAGGGCGGTGAGAGGGGTGACGAGGGGTTCAGGATTCGTCGGTCATGCGTGCGGCAAGGTTGCGCAGCAGCTGCACGGCAAAGCCAGGTACCTCTTCAATGAGGCCGTTGAACTCACGCTGGGCGATCACGAGGACCTCCATGGCGGAGTCGGCCGTAACCGTTGCGGTGCGGACGCCGCCGGTCAGTGGTGCAAGTTCGCCGACAACGGCACCAGGGCCGAGGTTGGCCACGGTTGCACCGTCACGACTAACGGTGGCTGAGCCGGTGACGATCACGAAGCATTCGTGGCCTGGCTCGCCTTCGCGCACCAGAACCTTTCCTGCCTCGATGGAGATCTCCACCGCTGCTGCTGCCACCTGCTGGAGCTGGCGCTTGTCGCACTCTGCGAAGAGCGGAACCTGAGCCAGATGATCGAGCCATGCGTCGCGTGCCATAAAGCGAAGCATAGGGAGAACGCCGGCACTCTGCTTGTCCATTCGGCCATCGATCCTTCACGACTACGAAACACACGGGAAACAGGCGATCCGTAGCGTGGCCCTCGTGGATGTCGCCCTGCTTCGTTGGCCGCTGGAAGAAGACCGCCGCCAAGCCCTTGCGGCTCGGGGGGCCGCTCGTCTATTGCTCGTTGATGCCGACACCCCTGCGCCGGGGGCGACGGATTGTCTCGAGGACTGGATTCGCTTGCCCGCCAGTCAGGATGACATCGATGCGCGCTGTCGAGCGATTGCGGCCCGCTCATTGGTCCACAACTCGGAAAGCCCAGCACTTGACCCCGACGGAGTGCTCCGGGTCGGAGGCGGCTGGGTATCGCTGCCTCCGCTTGAAGCCCGGCTCATGTCGGCATTGCTCGATCGGTTCGGCGCCGTGGTGAGTCGAGACAATCTCTCTCGAACCGGATGGCCCTCGGGCGCGCCGGGGCGCAATGCGCTCGATGTACACATGCTCCGCTTACGACGCCGGATCGCCCCATTGGGACTGGCAATCCGAACCGTTCGGTCGCGTGGCTACTTATTGGAAGCCGGCGAATTACAGATGGTTCAACCGGCCTGACGGGCCACTGCTTCTGCAGCTGCCTTCGCTGCTTCGGCATCGCCGAGATAGCGATCGGTCAATGCCAGTGGCTTTGTTGGCACCATCGCATCGTCGAGTTCGTAGCAAATGGGCACGCCGGTAGGAAGGTTCACATCGGCGATATCGGCGTCGCTGATGGCATCGAGATGTTTGATGAGCGCCCGAAGACTGTTGCCGTGAGCGACAACAAGGACGGTGTGACCGGCACGCAGATCGGGGACGATGTCGTCGTACCAGTAGGGAAGCATGCGGTCGACGACATCGGCGAGACATTCCGAGGCAGGCAGGACGTCGGCCGGAAGTGAGGCGTAGCGCTCGTCGAACCGAGGGTGACGGGGATCATCGAGTTCGAGCTTGGGCGGCGCGATGTCATAGGAACGACGCCATTCGAAGACTTGGTCTGTGCCGTACTTCTCGGTGGTCTCCTTCTTGTCCATTCCCTGCAGCGCGCCGTAGTGGCGTTCGTTGAGGCGCCACGAACGACGGACGGGAACCCAAAGCCGGTTCATGCCGTCGAGGGCGAGGTTGGCGGTGCGGATCGCTCGGACTTGCATCGAGGTATGGACGACGGTGGGCGCCACACCGGCAGCTGTCATGGCGGGCCCTGCGGCACTGGCCTCGGCCTGGCCCTGATCGGTGAGATCAGCGTCGTACCAGCCGGTGAAGAGATTTTCGAGGTTCCAGGTGCTCTGACCATGGCGCAGCAGGACGAGGGTGGAAGTCATGGTTCCAGTCTGCCCTAACGGGATCGGGGCCTTGGCCCGGTTTGGTCATCCCCGACGAGAGGTAGTTCAGAGAACTTTCAAAAAACTTTGGAATTTGGGAATGGAACGGCCCAGACCAAAGTTGTTAGTGTCACGCTCAACTTTCTTAGCGACGGCCACTCAGCCCCGCTTGGCAGTCGAGAAGTATCCCCCCGATAATCAGCATCAGAACCACAGAGAGAAGGAGCATCACCATGGCAAAGGCCGTCGGTATCGACCTCGGCACCACCAACTCGGTCGTCTCGGTACTCGAGGCGGGCGACCCGGTGGTCATCCCTAACGCAGAAGGAAGCCGCACCACGCCTTCAGTGGTCGCATTCGCAAAGAACGGCGAGGTTCTCGTCGGCGAAGTGGCCAAGCGTCAGTCCATCACCAACCCCGACCGCACCATTCGTTCGGTCAAGCGCCATATGGGCACCAACTGGACCATCGACATCGATGGCAAGGCCTAT
>JBILIB010000162.1:0-4489 GCA_044350215.1 Acidimicrobiales bacterium | reverse complement strand
GCAGGCGGAGTGAAAGGTCGAGACCCACATCTTCTCGGCCACCGGACCAACGAGGGCGGCAACGCGCTCTTTCATCTCGCCCGCGGCCTTATTCGTGAAGGTGATGGCGAGGATTTCGAACGGCGAAACACCGAGATCGCGGATGAGGTGGGCAATACGCTGAGTGAGCACACGGGTCTTGCCCGAACCGGCGCCCGCGATGATGAGCAACGGGCCTTCGGCATGCGTGACGGCCTCGTGTTGGACGGGATTGAGGCCCTCGAGAAGGTCGGTGTTCGGATGCGACGGGCCGTCGCCAAAAAGGGAAGTCATGGTGCGGTCACCCTACCGACGAGGTCCGACCGTGCTGACCGAGTTAGGCGGTTGAGGAAATGGTTCGAATGACCCATGGGCGCTGTCACAGGGTAAGCGTATCTTCGTACATATGTTCGATGCACGTTTGCAGTGGGTTCCCTCGACCCACATCACTCCAACTGACAGAGCTGCTGGTTTGGCTACCGACAGAGCGCGGTCGCGTCCAACTGAAAATCTCCTTCGCCGATTGTCGTCACTCAGCAACGACGAGCTCGTAGGCGAATCGCAGCGCATTGCCTCGTTACTTTCTTCAGCTCGAGCCGAACTCGGTCTCGTGCTGGCCGAAATCGAGGCTCGCGAACTCCACAAGGACTTCGACTGTGGAACCGTTGAGCGTTACGCCTCGTGGCAGTGCCAGCTTTCGCCATCAAATGCTCGCAACACCGCGGCGCTCGGGCGTGCCGTGCACGAGCTCCCCGTGTTGGGCGACGCTCTTGTCGAAGGCCGGCTTTCGGCCGATAAGGCGGTGATGATCGCCAAAGTTGCTGCGCCCGATTCCGAAGCCGCACTTGTTGATCTTTCTCAGTACACATCAATGGGGCAACTGCAGAAAGTATGCAATTCGTGGCGCGCGGTTACCGATACGTCAGAGACACCAGCGCCCGAGGATCTCAAAACGTTCTCCACCGGTCGCGTTGTCGTGTTTCATGACGACCACGGCATCGAACTACATGCGTCGTTCGACCACGTTCATGGAGCGCTTGTGCTTTCCGCACTCGATGCCGTAACTGCACATGTACGCGCCGAACGGCTGAACGCCGCTGTTTCTCACGGTGTTTCTCAGGCTGGCGGACTCCCTGCTGATGTCAATGAAATGCCCCTCGAACGTCTGACTCGCGAGCAATGGCGGGCCGAAGGCTTTGTGCGAATGTGCGAACTGGCAAACGGGTTCGTTCCTGGTGAGCTTCAAGCATCAGGATTTTCCACACAAGTCGTTGTTCATGTCCCCGTCGACACGTTGTTGCACCCCGCTTCCCTCCCCGGCGTCGAGACCGGCCCTCCCGACGTACTCGAACCTGCAGGTGTTGTGCTGCGCCGCGAAGCCGCTCGTTGGCTCGCATGCGACGCCGGATTACAAACAGTGCTCGAAGACAACAACGGTGACCCGCTTCACCTCGGGCGCCGTACCTCCACAATCACTCCACATCTCCGTCGTGCGGTGCACGCTCGCTATCGCACTTGCACCTGGCCCGGCTGCACCTCCACCGTTGTGCAGTTGCACCACCGCCACCATCGATCCGTTGGCGGTCACGACGACCTCGAGAACCTCATTCCTCTCTGCCGCTTTCATCATGGAGTTGTGCACCGTCGAGGCATCACGGTCGGCCGCGATGATTGCGGTGAGTTGCGCTTCTGGCGACCCGAGGGCTCAGAAGTTTCCGCAACGGCCGATCCCCAACCACCCGGGGCTCCACCCCCCACTCCGGCCGGCGAGGCCAGCAACGCACTCGAGCAGCAACACCACGATTGCGGCATCGACACCTCTGATCGTCGACGCCTTCCGCAGTGGATGAACGATCCGTTTCACCTTGGCGACATCATCGAAGCACTCCAGGCACGTCGAGATGCTGCTCGCCGACGCACGCATCCGACCGGTTCAGTGACCCATGGTTCGGTGACGATCCACCGTGCCGATCACCGTGCCGATCACCGTGCCGATCACCGTGCCGACAGCAATCGCTCCCGGAAGAATTCCAGCACCTGATCAAGCGCAGCCCGAGTGGGGTGCCCTAGCTCATCAACCAAATGTTCGGTCACCACCGAATGTGCGTTCTTCGGAATTCCCCACTGGTTGCCTCCAGAGGAATCGATCTCAACGCCAATGAATCCATCGCCGAGTTCTCGACGCAACGTTGCGAATCGTTCGGCCGGCACTGCGCGGTCATTGGTGAAGCGCATACCGAGAACACAGATGTCGTCATTGGCCACGCGCTCTTTCACAACACGCAGATCCTCGGGTGAAAGGTGAATGCTCGACTTTGCCTTCTTCGAAACCGGCAATGGCAACGAAGGCTGGCTGAGCACGGGAGCAATCACCGACGGGTCGACCGTCATACCCAACGCGAAGCCACCCGTGAAACACATTCCGATCGCGCCAACTCCGGGGCCACCACATTCGGCATGCGCGTGACGAGCCAGCGCGCGCAACCAGATCGACAACGGTTCGGTCTTGCCGGTCGCGAACGCGGCAAATTCTTTCGAGACGCATCCCTTCGCTAGCGACTTCGCGAGGTAACCGCCACTCGGGGCCCGACCAGGCGTTCCAAAGAGCACGGGCAAGTAGACCGAGCATCCGAGTTCACGCACCCGACGCGCAAAGTTCGCCACATTCGGCGTGATGCCGGGAATCTCAGCCATAACAATGACCGCTGGTCCCGTCCCACTGCGGAAAACCTCGTGGGTCTCACCCTCGTGAGTGAATGATCCACGGGTGAAATCGGAGAGTCGGTCGAAACCCTCGTGCTGCGTCGTCTCAGGAGCCATGGTCAAACGCTAGAGGTAGTAGGAAAGGGACGCCGGAATTGACCGTCCGAGGGACAGACGGGCAATCGAGGCAATCGAGGCAGACGAGACAGAGGCAGACGAGAAGAGGGGAAGAGGGAACCGTGAGTCGAGATCTCAGCAGTGGCAGGGGCCGGTTTGAGGACAAGGTTGTACTGATTACCGGCGCGGCCCGGGGCCAGGGTCGAGCACATGCCCGCCGATTCGCCGCCGAGGGCGCCAACATCATCGCCGTCGACGCATGCGCCCCGATCCTTCCCGACGTCGCCTATGAAGCTGCCACCGAAGAAGACCTGCGCGAAACCGCACGGCTCGTTGAACAGGAAGGTCGCGGCATCGTCGCCCATGTGGCCGACGTTCGCAACCAAGCCGCGCTTGACGCCGCCGTCGCCGAGGGCATCGACCGATTCGGTCGACTCGATGTCATCGTCGCCAATGCGGGTGTCGCGAGCTACCACCTCACATGGGAAGTTCCTGAGGAACATTGGGCGATTGTGCTCGATGTCAATCTCACCGGCGTATGGCGCACGGTGAAAGCAAGCCTGCCCGCAATGATCGAAGCCGGCAACGGTGGTGCGATCACGTTCATCAGTTCCGCCGCTGGCTTGCGCGGCTATTCCTATCTCGGCCACTACGCGGCAGCGAAGCACGGCCTCGTGGGCCTTATGCGTTCACTCACTCTCGAGGTTGGCCAGTACGACATTCGTGTCAACACCATTCACCCCGGCGCCGTCGACACGGTGATGGGTCACGACCCCGATGTGCAGCGCATCATCGCGGACGATCCGCGCACCACTGGCGCCTACACCGGACAGCGCCCCCTCGACGGCGGCGCGCAAAAAGTTGATGACATTTCCAATGCGCTGCTGTGGATCAGTTCCGATGAGGCCCGCATGGTCACGGGCATCACGTTGCCCATCGACGCCGGCGCCGCAATGCGCTGAAGCGCACACGCGAAAGAGAAAGTACCGATATGAGCGTTCGACTCCCCCGCCAAAAGCCATTTCGATTCAGCATCCAAGCCAGCGAACCACCCGGCGGTTTCACCGGTAGTGCCGACGATGGCGACCGTTGGCGCGCACTGGCACGTCAGATCGAGTCACTCGGCTACGACTCGCTCACGATTGCCGATCATCTCGATTCACAATTTGCGATTACTCCCGCGCTCGTTTCGGCGGCCGAAGCCACGACCACACTCAAGATCGGCACCCTGGTGTGGTGCAACGACTATCGCCACCCAGTGATCCTCGCTAAGGAAGCAGCGACTATCGACCTGTTGAGTGGTGGCCGTCTTGAATTCGGCATCGGTGCCGGTTGGATGACCACCGATTACGAACAGTCCGGCATTCCGCTTGACCGCCCAGGAGTTCGCATCGACCGCATGGCCGAGGCCATCACGATCATCAAGGGTTTGTTTGGCGCTGGGCCAGTCGATTTTCGCGGCGAGCACTACAACATCGCCGGCCACGAAGGAACACCGAAGCCGTTGCAGCCCAAGGTTCCGTTCCTTATCGGTGGCGGCGGTAAGAAAGTGCTGGGCATCGCTGCTCGCGAGGCCGACATCATCGGCATAAATGTTGCACTCACCGCTGGCGTCATTGACGCGACAGCTGGCCCGAACGCCACGGCAGAA
>JBILIB010000047.1:0-14135 GCA_044350215.1 Acidimicrobiales bacterium | reverse complement strand
CGCGAAGGCCGCTGCCGTAAAGGAGTTCAAGGACAGCATCGTCACGAGAACGAATCGCCGGCGGATCATTCGCTGTTGTTCCCGGCGGATTATCGAGAACCTGAATAAGTTCTTCGTCGCGCAGCACACGAGGAAGGCGACCAGATGAGCCAGGAGCACTGAGACCTGCGGAAGGATCGGCATTCAGATGACCGCTTCGAACCAACCACGAGAAATACCGGCGTAACGCCGACGCCTTTCGGGCGATAGTGCGTCGAGCAAGGTTTCGTGTTGTCATCGCCGCGATGTAACGCCGCAATGTTGTACGGCTTACGTCATCGGGCGATTCGATGTCCTGTCGTGCAACCCATTCGACGAATTGATCGATATCACTTCGATAGGCCCGCAGGGTGGCGGCAGACACAGACGTCAGCGACGCCTGAAACTCGTCGAGAAACCACGCATCTGCTTCACCAGTCACAAACAAAACTGTAACGGCGCGCATTGATGTTCCACTTGGATGCTTAGCGATCGTGGCGCACATCGTCATCGGGCTCCCCCTCGCCCGATGCGTTCGATCCATCCGCCATGCAGCGAAAGCCAACCGTCTGCCTCAAGTTTCTCGAGCTCGATCATCACTGCGCCCAGTTTGAGTCCGGTCGAAAGCACTACGTGTTGCACTGGAACTGATTGCCACGGCAAGGACTCAAGGACGACTTTTGTATTTCCTGTTGGCGCCGGTCGATGTTCGGCAGCCACACGACGACGCTCGGGTTCTCGCCCAAGCGATAGAAGAACATCGCCAACGTCGCGAGCTGGTCCGCAACCATCGAAGAGAAGTTGATTGGTTCCTGCCGAGCTCGGCGCGGTGATCGGGCCCGGTACGGCAAGAACGGTTCGACCTCTTCGGGCAGCTTCGACAGCCGTTCCCAATGCCCCGCCCGTCGATTGCGATTCAACGACAACAACAACATCCGACAACGCAGCAATGATCCGATTACGCGCAGGAAACTGCCAAGCGACTGCCGGCGCTCCGAGGGGATATTCACTGAGGACCACACCGCGTTCGGCTACCGCACGCCATAGGGCGCTATGCGCGCGCGGGTAGACGCGATCAAGGCCACTTCCGACAACTGCGATCGGAGGAGCACCTTCGACGGCGAGGGCACCAGCGTGCGCAGCGCCGTCGATTCCAAGCGCGAGTCCAGAAACCACCGAGACGCCAGCAACAGAAAGTTCGCGGGCCAACTCGTTCGCAACGTCAATTCCATAACGAGTTGCCCGCCGAGTACCAACGATGGCAACACGTGTGCCAGCCAAACGATCAATGTCGCCCAACCAGAACAACACCACAGGCGAATCGTCATCATCGGCGAGTTCGCTGGGAAACGATGCCGACCATCGCGTCATCACACCGATGCCCGCCTCAACGTGTGCATCCCAGAACGCCACAGGATCTATCGACTTTGCAGCGGCACTGCATTGCTCAAAGAACGCCGGAGGGAGGCGGAGTGACTCGTCGTTCACCACCTTCTTTAGCGAGCCACTTCGCACTCGCCGCCACACCGCTTCTGGTTCACCCTGCGTCAACAGCCATCGCAAACGAGATAGACCCACGCCAGGCAATGCAGCGAGTGCTACCACCCATGCTTCAATCGGAACATTCGCGGTAGCCACTTAGCTGGCCACCGAACGCGAAAGAAATGCGGGGTCGCTGCGCAGGTGCAATGCGCTGGCGATGTGCTCTGCGGTTAGTGCGTGGTCGTGACCTTCGAGATCGGCGATCGTGCGCGCAACCCTCCACACCCGACGCATGCCTCGGGCCGAAAGCCGACCCGATTCCAATGAGCGTTCGACGAGCGCCGATGCTTCGTCGTCGAGCGGCGCAGTACGTTCGAGCGCCGAGGTCGACAATTCGGCGTTACACCGAACACCACGATCCTTCGCCCGCCCGCGAGCGACTCGAACCCGCGCAGCAACGATCGAACTCGCTTCGGCGCGCTCCCCGCTGAGCAATTGACGCGGGTCGGGGCGATGAACATCAATGCGCATGTCGAAACGATCAAGCAAGGGCCCAGACAATCGTCGCCGATAACGCTCAAGCGAACGTTCGGTACATCGACACGCCGCAGGCACAACCCCTTCACCGCATGGGCAGGGGTTCATCGCCCCCACAAGAAGGAATCGTGCAGGAAGTTGAACCCTCGCCTCGGCGCGCGCAAGGCGGATCACGCCCTCTTCGAGTGGTTGGCGAAGGGAATCAAGCACCACTGCGCCGAACTCGCCCATTTCGTCGAGAAATAACACCCCACCGTGCGCAAGCGAGATTTCGCCGGGGCGAACTCGATGCGTGCCACCGCCGACCATCGCTACTGCACTCATCCCGTGATGCGGTGCGCGCAATGGTGGTCTGCGCACGAGTCCGCCAACGAGTGGCTCCCCCGCCGCCGAATGAACTCGTGTTGCATCGAATGCTGTCGCGTCATCCAGATCGGGCAGCAGCCCTGGCAAGCGATCGGCCAACATCGTCTTGCCTGATCCCGGAGGACCAACCATTAAAAGATGGTGTCCGCCAGCCGCAGCGACCTCGATCGCGAATCGAGCGAGTGGATGTCCCCTCACCTCGGCCATATCAGGCCCATTCGCAGCAGGCGCAACAAAGAGTTCGTCGGGCGGCCGAGGCCAAGGCGCTTCTGCAGAAAGGGCATCGACAAGCGCCCGTAAGTCCGGTGCACAACGAATCACGGATGACTCAACTAAAGACGCTTCAGAGTGCGATGTTGGAGCTACAACGATTTCCGACTGCGGACACGACGCAACGAGCGACAGAACTCCCGGCACGTGACGAAGCGAACCATCGAGCCCCAACTCAGCAAGGAAGGCCCGATCGACAACGACCTCAGGTGGAAGTTGTTCGCTCGCGACCAAGACACCCATAGCGATCGCAAGATCGAGCGAAGAACCAACTTTTCGAAGTGAGGTCGGCGCAAGGTTCACCGTGGTTCGACGATCGGGCCAAGCGAACCCTGAAGTCAGCAGTGCAGCGCGCACTCGGTCGCGTGCTTCACGACACGATGCATCAGGCAAACCCACCACCGTGAATGCGGGCAGACCATTGGAAACATGAACTTCGACAGTGACGGGCACTCCATCGATACCCGACAGAGTTGCTGACTCGACAGTGGCGAGCATCGGACCTCCTGGTGATCGTCGCTGGCCACGGTGGGCGAGGACGAGTTCATTGGGGAAGCCGACGCTCCCGAAGGCGACTCACCGTAAAGCGCCCTGTTCGATGCCCACATGAGCCGAACTGTTCTCCGTCAACCCGTCGACAGAGATGTTGGTCCGCACCGAGAGGTCCACGCGGATTTCGATGCTTCCTGCTACAACCCTTCTAACCAGTCCGCACGCGAAAGGGGCTTCCGCGTGAGCGACAGCGAAACGACCACCATCAGTGGCGATGCCGACACAGATCGCCTCCATGAGCTTGGCTACGCCCAGGAGCTCAGGCGGGGGATGGGCTGGTTCTCGAACTTCGCCGTCAGTTTCACCATCATCTCGATCCTCACCGGCGGGATCACGACCTTCTACTTGCCACTGCTGGCAGGCGGGCCCAGAGCTGTCACGTTCAGTTGGATCATCGTCGGCGCCTTCACGCTGCTCGTGGGCCTCTCTATGGCGGAGATCTGCTCCGCGTATCCCACTGCCGGCGGTCTGTACTACTGGTCCGCCAAGTTGGCCAAGCGGAACGCCCCCGCCTGGAGTTGGTTCACCGGCTGGTTCAACTTCGTGGGCCAGGTGGCCATCACCGCAAGCATCGACTTCGGTCTCGCCACCACGATCAACTTCCTGCTGTCGTCCTACTTCGACCACAACCTGCTGACCGCCCGGTGGATCCTGGTCACCTATGGCCTGGTCCTCCTCCTCCATGGCATGGTCAACACGTTCCGCGTGTCGCTGGTGTCGGTGTTCAATCGGGTCAGCGTGTGGTGGCATGTCGCCGGCGTCGCCGTGATCGTCGGAGCACTGGTGTTCCTCCCCGATACGCACCGACCGGTGGACTTCATCTTCTCCTCGAACAACAGCACCGGATGGGACTTCCCCTTCGTCGGGGTGTACGTCTTCTTCATCGGGATCCTGATCGCGCAGTACACGATCACCGGCTTCGACGCCTCGGCGCACATGACCGAAGAAACCACGCAGGCGAACGTTTCCGCCTCGAAAGCCATTGTGCGCGCCATCTACATCTCGGCCATCGCTGGTCTCATTCTGAACCTGGCCATGCTCTTCGCCATCCCCGGCGGCGCGGCCGGCTACGAAAGCATTGCCTCTACTGCTCCCTCGCTCATGGCTGGGTTTCAGCTGTTCATCAACGCCATCGGCCCGGCGGGCGGGAAGCTCCTAATCATGATTTCGATCGTGGCTCAGCTGTTCTGCGGCATGGCCTCGGTGACCGCCAACTCCCGGATGATCTATGCGTTCTCGAGAGATGGAGCGGTGCCCGGCCACCGGATCTGGCACCGGATCAACCCCCGGACACGGACACCGACGAACTCGGTCTGGCTCGCGGTGGGACTCGCGTTCCTCCTCGGACTGCCGTCGCTCTATCAGAACGCCGGTTTCTCGGTGGCCTTCTTCGCCATCGTGTCGATCGGCACCGTGGGGCTCTTCATCGCCTACATCATCCCGGTGTTCCTGCGCCTTCGCAGCCGCGACTTCGAGCCGGGGCCATGGAACCTCGGTCGGTGGAGCAGACCGATCGGTTGGATGGCAATGATCTGGGTCACCTTCATTGCCATCGTGTTCTTCCTCCCGGCGTTCTACCCGTGGCTGCCCGGCCACGAGATCGATGGCGTGAACGTGGGCCTCAACAACTTCAACTGGTCCGGCCCGCTCATGCTGACGATCTTCGTCGTCATCGGTGGCTGGTGGTTGCTGTCCGCGCGGAAATGGTTCAAGGGTCCGCAGGTGCAAGGCAGCTACGACGAGCTCATCGCCATCGAGCGCGAGCTGGCCGCCATAGAGGCCGGCGAGGATCCGGGCGAGTTCGAGAGGCTCGAAGAGCAGCTCGATGACGAACTCGATGAGCGACTGCACCCCGACAGCTGACATCGGACATCGGACAGATGTCATCTCGAAGTCAGCGCGGACGCTCTACCAAGTGCCATTGAGATCACACCAGGGTGCACACGATGCGTGCACCCGCCGACCATCGTCGGCGGAAGGGGTTAGTTCGTTCCGAGAACCTCGCGGGTGTAGCGCACCACGGAAGTGATCTGCTCGGCACTCAACTTCTTCGAGTACGCGGGCATCGCTCCCTTACCATTGGTAACCAATGCGATCTGATCGTCGATGTTCGGGTACTTCACCGCGACAACGCCCGCCAGCTTCGGACCAAAGCCGCCCTGACCCGAAGCCCCGTGGCAACTGGCACAATTCTGAGAATAAACCTGCTGGCCCTGAACAAGGCCGGCATCATCTGCAGGTGCTGCGGGTGTGGAAGTGCCACCTGAGCAAGCAGCGACAAGCGTCACGCTGGCAACAAGCGTCAAACCGGCAGCGAGAATCCGGGGGGAACGCATATTTCGAGGTTACCAGCGCAATCAGCGGGAATAACGGTCGGGAAGAGCCTCGGAACAAGGAATACTTGGGAAGTGGGATTCAATCCGCATCGCAAACAACGACGTTCATCGTTCGACTACTTCATGGTCGGCGCCGCCATGGCTATCTGCCTGGGCCTGATCATCTGGGCGTTCTTCGGTTGATATGGCGAAGGAACCAGAACGCGATCCGATGGGACTCGAGGTTGAGGTCCGGCGCGTGCAACCGTATGAAGCAACAAAGAGCTACCTGTGCCCCGGATGCAACCAAGACATTCCTTCCGGCACCGGACACATTGTGGCTGTTCCTGTAGATGCACCCGACCTCCGCCGCCATTGGCATCGTGGCTGCTGGACGAATCGCCATCGCCGCCGACCCGGCCGCGATTAATACAAAGAAAAAGATATGGAACTGATCTTCATCCGACACGGACAACCCCAGTGGGAACTCGATGGAGGCGGCGTCGATGACCCGGTGCTTACCGACGTCGGACACCGTCAGGCCGAGCTTCTTCCCTCGTTCTTCAATGATCTTCCGATCGACCGCCTTGTCGTGTCGCCGCTGATTCGCGCACAACAAACCGCACAACCACTCATCGACGCGTTCGGTCTCGAGCCGGAAACTCACAATTGGATCGCTGAGATCCGCGCACCAGTTTGGCAAGGTACGCCATCAGAAGTGATCGAGAAAGCGTTTGCCGAACAACGAAGTCGACCGCTCAATGAGCAATGGGAAGCAATCCCCGGCGCAGAGTCATTTCTTGAGTTTCATGAACGCGTTATCGGCGGACTCACTGATTTTCTCTCAGACATCGGCTGCACTCGCTCTCGCGGATTCCCACCGCTGTGGAAGATGGACCATGAAGGACCACGAATAGTCTTTGTTGCCCACTCGGGAGCAAATGCTGTCAGCCTTGGCCACCTGCTCGGCATCGAACCTGTCCCGTGGGAATGGGAACGATTCGTTGCGTTTCACGGTTCGATCAGTATCGTTCGACCAATGCACATTGCATCATCGCTTTCATTCAGTTTGTTTCGATTCTCCGACACTTCGCATTTGCCGAAAGAACTTCAAACTCGCTGAAAGTCAGCGAACTACTTCTTTTTGCTGATGTGTGACTGACCATCGGTTCCGTGCTTGTCACGGTGACGGTGCACCGCGAGTGCGCCACCCACAATCCCGGCAGCATTGCGAAGAGATGCGGCGACAACCGGGGTGTGACAAGTCAGGTTCGGGATGAACTTGTCGGCCTTCTTCGATATGCCGCCACCGATGATGAATAAATCAGGCCAGAACAGTTTCTCAACCGAGCACAGATACTCGTCGACTCGGGCTGTCCACTCGGCCCAGTCAAGTTCCAGCCGTTCACGAACCGACGCTGCCGCCCAATTTTCTGCGTCGCCACCACGAAGCCACAGGTGACCAAGTTCCGTATTCGGCACGAGCGTTCCGTCGATCATGAGTGCAGAGCCGATACCAGTACCCAACGTAATTGTAAGGATGACGCCCGACTTTCCTCGAGCCGCGCCAAAGCGAGTTTCTGCTTCACCAGCAGCATCGGCATCGTTCACCATGGTTACCGGACAACCAGTTGCATCGCTGATGATTCGCGATGCATCGGAATTGATCCATGACTTGTCAACGTTGGCCGCGGTGAACACCGTCCCACCCTTTACGACGCCTGGGAAGGTGCACCCGATTGGACCTGTCCACTCGAAGTGCTTTGCGATCTCGGCAACAGACATACCGACGGCATCGGGCGTTGCGGGCTCAGGCGTAAGCAAACGAAGGCGATCAGTGACCAGGTGGCCCTTTTTGGTGTCGACGACTGCACCCTTAATGCCAGTGCCCCCGATATCGATACCCAGAACCTTCATCCGTCAGCCTCCTCGCCCGTGGACGAACGAGTCTGCCACGCTCCGAGGACTGCTGTCCCGGGTCAGGATTACGCCCGGCCGCGGCCCTTGCGGTAGCGGCGAATCAGCGCACTCGTCGAGGAATCATGCGTCAGTGCGGGCGCAGTGTCGGCAGTGAGTTCGGGGATGATTGCCTGTGCGAGTTTCTTGCCCAACTCGACGCCCCACTGATCGAACGAGTCGATTCCCCACACTGCGCCTTGCACGAACGTTTTGTGTTCATAGGTCGCAATGAGTTGCCCGAGAACTTTGGGTGAAAGTTCAGGAACCAAGATTGATGTGGTTGGGTGATTGCCCGCAAAGGTTCGTGCCGCAACCTGCGCTTCAGGGACGCCATCGGCACGAACCTGTTCCGCGGTTCGACCGAATGCGAGTGCTTCCGGTTGCGCGAAGAAGTTCGCCATGAAGATGTCCTGATGCCCGCCAACCTCATGCGCTGGTGACACAAGCCCAATGAAGTCAGCGGGAATCAACTTCGTGCCCTGATGAATCAGTTGGTAGTACGCGTGCTGCCCGTTCGTACCGGGCTGACCCCAAACAATTTCTCCGGTTTGCGTGCCCACGGTGCGGCCCCAGCGGTCGGTTGACTTTCCGTTGCTCTCCATTGCCAATTGCTGCAAGTACGGTGTGAGATGCGCGAGGTAATGGCTATAGGGAAGTACCGCGAGCGTTTGTGCCCCAAAGAAGTTGTTATACCAAACACCAATGAGTCCGAGAATGAACGGCAAGTTCCGTTCCATCGGGGCTGTTCGGAAGTGCTCGTCAACAAGACGAAACCCTTCAAGCATTTCGGTGAAGTTGTCAGGACCGATAGCGATCATGAGCGACAACCCAATTGCTGAGTCATAGCTGTACCGGCCGCCAACCCAGTCCCAGAAACCAAACATGTTGTCGGTATCAATGCCGAATTTCTCGACCTCTGCGGCATTCGTCGAGACAGCAACGAAGTGCTTTGCAATTGCGGTCTCATCACCAAGGGCCGCCAGCGCCCATTCACGTGCGCTTTGTGCGTTCGTCATTGTTTCGAGAGTCGTAAAGGTTTTCGATGCAATGATGAAAAGCGTCTCGGTCGGGTCAAGATCGCGTGTGAGTTCGTAGAACTCATTGCCATCAACATTTGAAACAAATCGAACATCAATGTTCTCTTGGGCATACGGCAACAAGGCTTCGTGTGCCATTCGGGGACCAAGATCGCTGCCACCGATTCCGATGTTGATCACGGTACGAATGCGCTTGCCGGTATGGCCGACCCACTCGCCCGACCGCACCCGGTTCGAGAACGACGCCATGCGGTCAAGTACCTCATGCACATCGGGAACGACGTCGTGACCTTCGTCGGTAAACACAACACCCTTTGGCGCGCGCAGTGCGATGTGCAATACCGCACGATCTTCCGTGACATTGATGTGTTCGCCGGCCCACATTGCGTCTCGAAGTGCTTCAACATCGGCCCGACGAGCAAGCGCAAACAACTTGGACAATGTTTCGTCGTTAAGGCGGTGTTTCGCATAATCAACATACAAATCACCGACTTCAATGTTGAAGCGGTCGCCACGAGTTGGGTCTGAAGCAAAGAGTTCGCGCAGATGCACATCGGCGATTTCGGCCTGATGCGCAGCAAGTTCCCACCATTCACTTGATTGTTCGATCGGCTGCGGTGCATCAGACATGTGAACTCCTGAGTTCAGGTAAGCGAAACAACAAAACGAGCAGTGAAGCGTTCGCCAGGAGCAACCATGGGCGTGGTTCCCTGACAGAGAGCATTCGTGGGAGCCGTCATCGGCTCAAGCGCTATGAAGTCTGCCCCGACTGGGGAATAGATCTGCGCGTAGGGATAGTTGCGATCAAAGACAACGGTAAGGCGGCGACGGCCCGAGGCCAATAGCAACTGACGGTCACGACCTAATCGATAGGCATTGTCATAGTCCGTACCTGCCAGCCTCACGATCGAAGCGGATTCACCACGTTCCTCGCCCGTGGGAATTCCACGCTCATCCAGCACGAGTCGAGTGCGCGCCGGCATCCCTAACCTCACCCGGTCTCGATCAACCTCGGGCAGCCGGAAATACGGATGCCAACCAAAGCTGACCGGCACTGCTCGTCGTCCTGTGGCGGTGACCGTGGTGGAGACCATCAATCGACCGGGCGTCACGGTGAACCCAACGGTGAGCTCATGCGGAAATGGAAATGCCGCCATGACGTCTTCGTCTGCAGCCGCATTGAACGCCGCAACCATCGAGGCCGATCCGGGCTGCCCCTTCACCGACACAAGTTCCCAACCCGATCGACCAACAAAGAGCCCATGAATCGGAAGTCCGTTTGCATCTCGATGGAGAGGAAGGTTCTCCAGATCAACGCTTTTCGAACCAACTCGATACGAAGATCCCGCTAAACGGTTTGCCCAAGGAGCCAACAACGGAATCCCGGTGGTGTGTCCTTTACGAGCAGCAACCGGTCCACCATGAAAGTTCAGGTACTCACGACCTTTATGTGTCAGCGATGCACCCAGCAGGCCAACCTCGGGCAACACAGAGAAGACCGTTGATCCGGCAGAAAGCGTGACTGCCGCAACGTCATCAATTGTCGAGACGACAACCGAGCCGTCAGCAACAGGTTCAGTTGCCACTCGCCGGCTTCTCGTCGTGGCCACCGAACTGCTTGCGCATCGCCGAAAGCAGTTTGTCGGCATAGTCGGCTTCGCCGCGCGAAGTGAATCGCTCATAAAGCGAAGTCGTCAAGATAGGAGCCGGTGCACCGATATCGATAGCGGCAAGGCTTGTCCAGCGTCCTTCACCTGAATCGCTCACGCGTCCTGCAAACGTGTCGAGTTGCGGATCTTCAACGAGCGCTGCTGCGGTGAGGTCAAGAAGCCACGAAGCAACGACGCTTCCGCGGCGCCACACTTCAGCGACTGACTCAATGTCAATGTCGTATTGGTAGTACTTCGGCTCACGTAGCGGCGTTGTCTCTGCATCGTTCTCACGAGCAACTTTGCCGGCATTGGCGTGCTTGAGAATGTTGAGGCCTTCGGCGTATGCAGCCATGAGCCCATATTCGATGCCGTTGTGCACCATCTTGACGAAGTGGCCGGCGCCGGCTGGACCGCAATGCAGCCAACCTTGTTCTTCCGGAGTGAACTCGCCCGTGCGACCCGGCGTACGTTCTGCATCGCCAACGCCAGGGGCGATCGTGCGGAAGATCGGTTCGAGATGAGTGACGATGTCGTCCTCGCCACCGATCATCAAACAAAAACCACGGTCAAGACCAAAGACGCCGCCGCTCGTGCCGACATCGACATAGTGGATGCCCTTCGGCGCGAGAGCTTCAGCACGATCGACATCATCTCGGTAGTACGTGTTACCACCGTCGATGACGATGTCGCCCGATTCCATCAGCGCTGCGAGATCGTTCACTGTGCCGCCGGCATATGCAGCCGGAACCATCACCCATGCCGCTCGAGGAACATCGAGTTTCGAGACAAAATCTGCAAGATCGCTGGCACCGGTAATGGCATCGTTCTCGGCCGCGAGCGATGCAACCACTGCTGTGTCGACATCAAACACCACGCAGGTGTGGCCATCACGAACGAGACGACGAACGAGGTTTGCACCCATTCGCCCAAGACCGACCATGCCGAGCTGCATCAGAATCCTTTCGATCCCGCCAAGCAGCGGGGCCACCATCCTGCCAAACACCACCCGCGCCTGCTGAAGAGGCCACGGAACGGACTGAAATCAACCAGTGGTGTGGCAGAGTTTCTGAGTCCAAGGGCGAAGGTGTATCGAATGACCGCTGCAGCAGGCGAACAATCAGGCACACGATCGCAGAAGCCAACCGCCCGTCGCCTGGGCTCGATCGTCTGCGCTTTTCTCTTCTTTCTCACGTTCACTCTCGGCGTGACCTCCATTTGGACCCGAATGACGGTTTTCGATTCGGCCCGATTCGCGGAACGAGCCGAGAGAGTCCTCGACTCTCAAGCGGTGCGGTCAAAGCTTGCTGACGAAATCACCGATGCCATCATCAATACCGGGCCGTCGAATATCGCGTCGTTTCGCACGATCATCCGCTCTTCGCTTGATCCCATCCTGCAGACCCCAGCGTTTCGATCAATCTTCCGAAGAGCCCTCGACACAAGTCATGATTATCTCTTTACCCAAAGTGGCAATACCCAAGTCATTAACCTGAGCGAAAGCCTCAACGTGCTTTCGGGAAGCCTTCAGGCGACGAACCCTGACTTGGCGACGTCAATCCCAACAGGGACCAATGAACTCCTCGTACAGATCGGCGACCAGACCCGTGGTCTTGGACTTTGGAGAATCGCCGAAAGGTTGACCCTCGCAGGTGCCGGCCTGCTCCTTGCGGCTGGTCTCTTTGCATTCGGCACGATCGCCCTCGACACCAACCGCCACAGGTCCACTTTTGCTCTGGGAATTTCCGCGGCATTCAGCGGAATCGTCATGTTTGTTTTGGCGATGATCGCCCCGATCATCGCCGGCTCATACGCAAACGATCCCGATACCGAAAGAGCCTTCGTTTCTGCCACAGAGTTCTTTGTCAGTGATTACCGGCTCTATTCCATTTGGATTGTTGGAATCGGAGTCGTGCTGTGCGCTTTTGCGACTGCATCAACCCCGGGCCAGGCAGTCACCGTCCGCTCAGTCATCGATCAAGCGCGCTATGCAATTGATCGACACAAACCAACTTCGCAGCGCGGAAAAATCGTTCACGCAGTACTACTCATGGTCATCGGGTTCATCATCGTCATCGGACGCGAAACCATCATTCCGCTTTTCGCGGTTGCGGTAGGCACTGTACTTGCCTACGTCGGGGCGTCGCAGCTCCTTGCCATCGTTGGCCGCCGATCACCGGCTACAACGCGTAGCGCGATAGCGGCCGACGTCAAGAACGTTCGGTTCAACAGCCCGACTACTCGCGTTGTGCTCGTCACTCTGGTGCTGTTCGCCACCATCGGCGCCGGAGCATGGTTCACAACTTCAGGAGCTCGGTCAAAGACCACAGCAAACGAGCAACGTAAGTGCAACGGTTTTTCCGAACTGTGCGACAAACCCCTGAACGAGGTCGCCTTCCTAGGCGCCCACAATGCGATGTCGACTGCAGCCGATCCGGGCTGGTTGTTCTACGAACAAACCAAAAGCATCCCCGCCCAATTGGATTTCGGAGTGCGCGCCCTTCTCGTGAAGACCCACTACGGCATTCCCACAACCGTCAACATCACTGGCGCAAATGCTGTCATCACCGACAGCGTTGCTGAACTTACGGTGAATCCAAGTGAGCAGGTCGACCAGTACTCGGATGCACAACAAGCCAAGGCTAAAGAGCTGCAAGCAAACATAAAAGTTGATCCCAACCTTCGCGACGTCTACTTATGTCACGTCTATTGCGAATACGGAGCAACCAAGTTCACAACTGCGTTGGGATACACGCGTCAGTTCCTCAACGAAAATCCCGACAACGTCATCATTTGGTTCATTGGTGATTACGTCTCGAAGGCCGATACTGAAAAGGCACTCCGCGAGGCGAAGGTCTTTGACAGAGTCTGGGACTACGACCCCACTGCCTCGATGCCCACTCTCGGCGAACTCATCGATGCAAAGCGCAACATCATCATGATCTCTGAGTTCAGCGGCGCACCACCAGCGTGGAACATTCGCGGTTACGGGGTTTTTCAAGACACACCGTTTACCTTCCGCAAGGACTCCGAGCTCTACACCGCGGGCTCGTCCAAGTACACCGGCACAGCAACAGTGGATGGCCCCGTCCCTGCGACCGTCACGAGCGCCGATGGAACCGAACAATGGACGAAGGACTGGGCTGGCCTTCCGAGTTGCGCTCCGAACCGTGGAACCCCCAGTTCACCACTTTTCCAAATCAACCACTGGATCACTCCAGCCGGCGCGGCCCCCACAGTCGGTGAAGCGAAGGTGATCAATGCCTATGACGTCCTTATGCCTCGGGTGCGAGACTGCATGACCCAACGAGGCAAATTCCCCACGATCGTTGGGGTGAACTTTGTCGAAATTGGCGATGCTCTGCAGGTTGTCAACGAACTCAATTCCGGAAAGATCCAGCCGATTTCCGCCCCGTAGGACTTCCTGCCGGCCCGGTGGGCCGAGACGTCCGTGGGCCGATAGATTCCCTTCCCTGAACGCCCGGCCGATCCGGGTGACGAGAAGGGGAAGTCATGCTGACGTACGACAAGTTCTTCATCGGGGGCGAGTGGGTCGAACCCGCCGGGAACGAAACACTCAAAGTGCTCTCACCGACCACCGAAGAGATCATCGGTTCTGTCCCGGTCGCAACCAATGCCGACATGGACCGCGCCGTTGCTGCCGCCAAGGCAGCACTCACCGGCCCGTGGGCCGACTACACACCGCAAGAGCGCTCCGCTCTGCTCTCCAAGGTCGCCGAGCTCCTTACTGCTCGTCAGGAAGAGTTCACCAACCTCATCGTGAGCGAAGTTGGTGCGCCGTACTACTTCTCCATGTTCGGTCAGGTTCTGTCCTCAACCATGGTGCTCAATTCCTTTGCACAGCACACGCTGAACTTCCCATTCGAAGAGCGTCGTGACGGTGCACTCGGTGGACAGATCATCGTTCGCCGCGAGCCAGTCGGCGTTTG
>JBILIB010000161.1:0-4507 GCA_044350215.1 Acidimicrobiales bacterium | reverse complement strand
ATCGTTGGAAGTTGAGAGGACCCGACTCCGGTCGGGTCCTCTCTCTGTTTTGCGTCACACCAGTTCTCGTCAGTTCGGGAAGTTCAGAGTGAAGATGGCCCCGCCGTTGTCGGCGTTTTCGACGCGAACCGAACCGCCATGGTTTCTTGCGATTTGATCAACGATTGAAAGCCCGAGACCTGAGCCTGGCTTCGAACGTGCAGCTGCAGATCGATAGAAGCGATCGAAAACATGTGGCTGATCAACAGGCGATACACCTGGACCGTGATCACGAACCTCGACAACGCCAGGTCGAACCGTAACTTCAACGGGTGATGGTTCATCGCTGAACTTCGCTGCGTTGTCAACAAGATTTCCGATTGCACGTGTGAGTTCACGAGGCCGACCAAACATGGCCGCTGGCTCAGCAACGACAACAACGTTGCGTCCGGTTCGTCGACGAGTGCGTTCCGCTACTCGCTCCACAATCTGATCAAGCGACACTTGCTCTTCTGGTTCGTCATCCCAAGTATCGGTAGCGAGCTGTACAAGTTCATCAACGAGTGAACCCAACTCTCGCGTTTCTGATTGCAAGTCAAGAAGGATCGCTTCGCGCGTTTCCACCGGAAGATCCGGATAGCGCTGGAGCGTCTCAACATTAGTTCGAAGGCTTGTCAGCGGGGTACGCAATTCGTGTCCCGCGTCTTGCACAAGTTGTTGCTGCTGATCGCGAGATTGGCCCAGTGCAGCAAGCATCGTGGCGAATGAACGAGCTAAGCGTCCGGGCTCATCCCGACCTGCAGCCGGTATATCAACATCAAATCGACCTGTAATTGCAACTTCTTCAGCAGCGTTTGTGAGTTGGACCAAAGGTTTTGTTGATCGTCGCGCAATCAACCATCCCGCGATCGCACTCACGACACTCGCCACAACTACCACGAGGAAAAGACGAATCCGCAATGCCGAAAGCACTCGGTTGGTTTCGCCGTAGTCGCGCGCAATCTGAACTGCGCCGCCCTGAGCAATACCAACGGTTTTCACCCTCCACGTCGTTCCATCGCTCGAGGTTGTGCGGGTCTGGGTCCCGCGACCCGTCGCAGCAATGACTCGATCGCGAGCGTCGACCGGAAGTTCATCAACGCCGATCGCTACAATCGATGCCCCAGCACGGTTAATACATTGGAATGCGACTCCCTCCACTGATCCATCTTCGATGCCGCGCCGAATCCCCGGCAGTTGCCGGCGATTCGCGTCGCCGGCGCACGTCACTGTGGCTTGGCGCCCATCAGGATCTTGAAAGCGCTGCGCATACGCATCAAGGTATTGGTCAACCTCAACGCGAACTCGTTGATCAGTGACAACGTAAGTAGTCGTTGCCACAATGATTGCGGTGACGGCAGTGAGCAACGCCATCGCAATTGCGATCTTCCCACGAAGCGTCATGACGCACGCAGGCTGTAGCCAACACCACGGACGGTCTGGATGATTCTTGATTCGTTGCCTTCTTCGGTCTTACGTCGTAAATAACCGATATAGACCGCAAGAGCTTTTGAGTCCGGACCAAAGTCATAGCCCCAGATCTCGTCATAAATTGAGGAATGTGAAAGAACGACTCCTGTGTTGCGAGCAAGGAGTTCGAGAAGGTCAAACTCAGTCTTCGTCAGTTCCATCTCTCGATCACCGCGCCAGGCTCGACGTGCTGCTTCATCGATCGTGAGATCATCGACGGTGATCTGCGATGGGGCGTCTGCTTCATCGAAAGTGCTCCGCCGCAGCAACGACCGAACGCGAGCAAGTAGTTCGTCGAGGGAAAATGGCTTCGGGAGATAATCGTCGGCTCCAGCATCGAGACCAGAAACCCGATCGGAAACCTCTGTTCGGGCGGTCAGCACCAGAATCGGAAGACGCGAACCCGCCGACCGCAATCTTCGGCAAACGGTCAAACCGTCCATGTTTGGCATTCCAAGATCGAGCAAAAGGAGGTCCACATCTGAACGAGTTGCGGCCTCGAGCGCAGCAATCCCCTCGGTAACTGCAGTCACCACGTAGCCCTCAAGTTCAAGCGCGCGGGTGACTGATTCCCGAACCGCCCGATCGTCTTCTGCCACGACAAGGTGTGCGCCCATGGCATCGTTCTAGTCGCCAAGTGTGAGACGCGGGTAAGGGAGCGCCATCGACTCCCTCACCACGCTCTTACCTGCCGCAGACAGGCTCCAGAAATGACTCAATCATGCGTTTTGGCGCCAATTTCACTCACATGAAACTCCGACAGGTGAACCTGCGCCTATGGTCAGGCAAATGAAATCAACTCACTCCCCCCGACGCGCGCGGCGATGGATTGCCGCTGGCTTCTTCGCTGGCACCCTTGCTCTTGTCCCTGCACTTGTTGCCTGTGGTTCTTCTTCTTCGCAATCCGAAGACACGTCTGCATCGACGAGCACCACTCTGCCCGACGCTCGTACAAAAACACTCGACAAGGTCACCGTGACCGGCGATGTTGGAAGCAAGCCGACAGTAACGTTTGACCCTGCATTTGTTGGCGAAAAGGAAGACAGCCTTGTTCTTGTGCCAGGAACGGGCGCCGAGATCAAGGCGGGACAGCGCGTCACTGCCAACTACGTCGCGATCAGCGGCAATGACGGAAGCGAACTCGACGAGACCTACGGCAAGACTCCGCAGAACATCATCCTCGACCAAAATTCATTACTTGCGCCCGTTTACAACGCGATGGTCGGTCAGAAGGTTGGCGCGCGCATCCTCGTTTCTGCTGATGTGACTGCTGAGCAAGGGACATGGATCCTCTTCGTCTTCGACATCATCGGCGCACAAGATGTTCCGACTTCGGCATCAGGTACTCCCGTCACTCCGCCGGCTGACCTTCCCGTCGTCACCGTCGTCGATGGCGTTCCGACCATCACGCCCCCTACCGGCACCCCCCCAACCACGCTCATTTCGCAGGTGCTCATCAAGGGAGACGGCCCCGTCATCACCTCAGGCCAAACCGTCCTCATGCAATACACCGGCATGATCTGGGCCAGCGGCAAGGTATTCGACAGCTCCTGGGGCGGCGCTCCGGTGGAGTTTCCCGTCGGTGTTGGCCAGGTCATTCCCGGGTTCGATGAAGGACTCGTCGGCCAGACAATCGGTTCACGAGTTCTGCTCGTCATCCCACCCGAAAAGGGCTACGGAACCGACGGCAATACACAAGCCGGGATTGCCGGAACCGACACGCTGATCTTTGTTGTTGATCTGTTGTTGGTGAGTTAAACGCCACCAGTTACAAACCGGGGTACCCGCGCATCATCGAGGCCATTAACGGCGACTCCGGCCCTTCGGTCGGTTTCGTTGGCACCTTCGTGATTTCGTCGGAATGTTCGGCAACGAGTTCGGGTGTGAGTTCTCGATCGGTGAACCCGTCATTCACCGCAAAACCAACACGCCCTACGTAACCAGCCCCAACAGCAAAGCATTGTCCACTCACATCACAACTCTGGTGCGCTAACCACACCACGAGAGGTGCGACTTTCTCGGGATGCAGCCACTCTGCGAGTTGATCGCTCCACGGGATCGGGCCAAAGCCTGTTCCAATGCGCGTCTTGGCGTACGGCGCGATCACGTTGACACCGATGCCTACCGCTGCACCCTCCTTCGCCATCGCGATCGTCAGACCAATCACACCGGCCTTCGCCATTGAATACACGGTGCTGTTTTCGAATCCGCCGTAGCCGGCACCGGACGAAACGTTGATGATGCGTCCGCCGCCGTTTTGCTGCATGACACGCCAGGCAGCACGACCAACATTCAGCGTTCCCATCAGCTGCGTCGAGATGACGGTGTCGATGTGCTCATCGGGGAAGTTCGCGAAAGGCTGCATTCGGACTTGCCCGGCGTTGTTCACACAAATATCGACTGTCCCGAATGCATCGAGCGCTGTCTGAATAATCGCGTTGGCACCTTCGACGGATGCGACCGTGTCGTAGTTCGCAACAGCCTTTCCGCCTGCAGCAATGATCTCGGCCACAACTTCGTCGGCCGGATTGACCGCTGGGGCGGCGCCGTTGTCGTCGGTGTCACTGATGGCGACGCCGAAATCGTTCACGACAACTCGGGCTCCCCGGGCAGCGAGAAGTAGCGCGTACTCGCGACCGAGTCCGCGTCCTGCTCCTGTGATTACGGCTACGGCACCATCGAAAGAAAGTTTCTCCATACCTGCAGTCTTGTGCACGGATCGGCGCCCTCAGGCAACCACCGGATCCTGCGCGCGATCACTGCACCCGCGGAAGTGGAATACCACGAGGCAACGACCGAGTTGGAGAACGTCAGGCGGGGAAGTGCGCGAGGTCCGTACCCTCGAGGTGGGCAGGCTTGGGTTCGCCTTCGCCCTTGCGCAGAAGCCACCATGCCAGTCCTGAAGCGGCGAGCACTGCCGCTGCTGTAAGGAGCATGGTCGTTTGGAACGCACCACCATAGGAAGAGCTCGCTGCAGTGAGTGCCTCCTGGCCGAGCGCCGTCGTCGGCCGCGTGCCTT
>JBILIB010000160.1:0-4514 GCA_044350215.1 Acidimicrobiales bacterium | reverse complement strand
TGCTAGCCGTTTGGTCGAACGGTGAGGGTTGAGCCTTTGCCATTGGGAAGTCGATCAACACGAATTCCCATCGCAAGGTTTTCCTTCATTGCCTCGACGTGGGTGATGACGCCAACAGTGCGACCACCTGCCTGAATATGGGTCAGGGCGTCGACGGCTTGATCGAGCGAGTCGGGGTCGAGAGATCCGAAGCCTTCGTCAACAAACAGGGCTTCAAAGACGCGACCGTTTGCGTTGCCACCATGGCCAATGACATCGGCGAGCCCAAGAGCAAGCGCCAACGAAGCCTGAAACTGCTCGCCGCCACTGAGCGAGCCCGGTCGGCGTGACGCACCCGTGTGGGCATCGAGCACGCGTAGGTCAAGACCCGATTGCTTCGCGGCATGACCCGCGTCATCGGAACGTTCGATTTGGTAACGGCCGTTTGTCATTTTTCCGAGATGATGATTCGCGGCTGCAGCGACGCGTTCGAGTTCGCCAGCGAGAATCCATGTTTCAAGCGCGATCTTCTTCGGGCCTTGGCCGTCACATGTCTTGGCGAGCGTCTGGAGTGAGTTTGATCGTTCAAACGCATCGCCTGATCCGCCGTCGATTGCTTGTGCCGCGGTGAGATTGCTCATCGCGAAATCGAGATGGCCAGCGATTTGGCTGACTGCCTCTGAAGCTTCCTCCGCTGCAGTGCGCGCCGCTTGTGCTGACACATCAAGTTCCGTGGCGTCTGGTCGTTCTTCGGGAAGTTCGAGTTTGAGGTTTTCGGACAGAAGTGTCTGATTCGCGGTGTCACGGGTATCGAAGTCAACGATTGTCGCCTCAAGTCGTGCCAGTTCTTCGGAATCAAGCGCAACGGCTTTCGCCTCGTCGACTGAAGTAAACGGGGATGCAGCAAGCGCCTCCGCAAGAGTTGAAGCTGATGCCTTCGCCGTTGCCTGAGTTGTCGTGAGTGTTTGCGCTGCGTCTCGGCAATTCACAATGCATTGCTCCACTTGATTGAGCGCAGCGGCGATGACGTCCAAAGCATCGATAGCCATTTGAGGGTCGGCATCCCAAGATGCTGCGAGTTCCCCGACCTCAGCGCGAAGAGCGTCTCGCTGCGAGACAGCCGCGCTGATCTGAGGTTCGATTCCGGCGAGTTCAAGATCAATCTCGGAACGTCGATTGGCAATCGCTGTTTTCGCAGCCTCCGCCGTTTCGATCTCGACAATGAGCGCCTTCACCTTCGTTCCCGCTTCAAGAGCAGCCTCGTGCTCCACAATTGCGAGTTCGTGATGCGCAGCTACCTCCTCCACCGGTTTTGTCGCAACATCGCCGAGCGAAGAGACGAGTTCTGCTTGACGATTGCCGAGGCGGAGAAGTTCCTGCGTGGCATCCATGACGGCTTGCGCTGCCGAATCGCGACTTTCACTATCGACCTGCTGATCACCTGCGGAAGCGGCCGGAGCCGGGTGTTCCTGCGAACCACAAACCGGGCACGCTTCGCCGGAAACTAGAGACTCTGCGAGTCGCGGCGCCGCAGAATCGTCGAACGCCTTGATCGCGACTCGCTGAACAGCGAGAGCTTCGTCCTGCACCGATTGAGCCTCGGGGATCAACGTGCCAAGCATGACGAGTTCTTCGCGCTGGCGGAGCAGGCCCTGGGCCTTCTCGACCTGGATTCTGTATTCCGGTTCCCTAGCGGCAAGAGCGTCAAGCACGATCTTGTCGCTCTGACGTGGAACAAGAGATTCACTGATGTCATCGGTCCGCTGCGTTCCCGTTGCGCGCTCAGCCTCGAGATTCGTCTTTTTCTCCTCGAATTGAACAAGCAATGTCGAGGCTGCAGCCAGATCGGTGAGCGCCGTTCGCTGAATTTCGTTCTTTGTACGAGCCGCCACCAGCGCATCGGCAGCAGCATCGGGGTCAGAGTGCTCACCAATCTGGGCCTCAATCGACGCGACTCCCAACTGCACCGCGCATTCGTTCAATGCTGACTGCGCTGTAGCACTCGCCATTGCATCGCGACCTTGAGTCGCTGCGGCGTTGAGAACGGGCTCGGCCTTACGCGCTGCGTCTCTCTTGCTGCGGGATTCAGCGAACTGACTAGCTTGCTCATCAAGTAGCCGTCGGTCTTCACGAAGCTCGACGCGCTTGTCCCAGGAATCGATGATCGCAACGGCTTCGGCGTGGGCTGCGATCGAGGTATTCGCCACGTCTTTCAGTTGGCGTTCGTGCTCCCGTAATGGAGCGGTCCTCTCCTCTAGGCCCTCCAAGCGCGACGCCAATTCATCAAGTGATTGTTCGTCAGAAGACTCGTCATCGAGAGACTCCTCCCCGGCGCCCGCCTCGTTTGGATCCTCGGCGTTCGGCAACAAGTCATCGGCTGCCTGCAACGCGCCACCGATCGCAAACTGATGCTCGCGAAGTTGCGCTTCAATCTCGGCGACGACACTCTTCGCGTCGCTTGCCTTCGATTTCAGTTCCTCAACAACGGTGAGCCACTTGCCGGTTCCGAAGAGCTGTCGAAGAAGTGGCAAGCGCGTTGTGGTATTCGCAAGCAAGAACTCTTGAAATTGACCCTGGGGAAGCAGAATGACACGTTCAAATTGTTCAGCATCGAGCCCGATGAGTTCGACACAAGCGGCAGTGACCTTCCTTGATTGGTTTGCGAGTGGGAAATTGTCGCTTTCTCGAACCAACACGGCCTTCGGAGCGACCTTTACCGGGTCACTACCACCGCGAAGCCGAGGCCGGAACTGCTCAGGCGTGCGTTCGACTCGATACTCAACCCCATCGACAGCGAAGTGGAACACCACAGAACACGTGGCGTCGGCATGAGCGTGCTGAGAGCGAACATCGCTCTTATCGCGCGCGCCGGGAACCTCGCCATAGAGCGCGTAGGCCATCGCGTCGAAGATTGTGGTCTTGCCTGAACCAGTAGGGCCAGTAACGACGTAGAGACCAAGTTCGGTCAATGTTCCGAAGTCCACTGTTTCGTTCCCGGGATACGAGCCAAATGCCGTGAACTCAAGTTTCAATGGCTTCATTTCGTCACCTCATTGGTGATGAAGACCTTGTCGATCGCTGCAATCACCGTTTGGCGCTGCAATTCGCTCAGTGGTTCATTCACAATGTCGTCCCAGAACTTCTCGGCCGCGTCACGCGGCGATAGCGCGGATCGGATTTCATCGTTTGGACCAATTGTCGTTGACGTGCCCGCCAACTTCATAACGACATCGGTGCAATAGGGATACTTCTCAAGCAGTCGTGACTTTGCATCGACCACATACGCTTTGTCAGTGAGTACGGCCTTCACGTACAACTCTGCTGCTTCAGGGTGAGCGCCAGGCGCAAGCAACTCTTCGATCGTGCCAGTAAGGGTGATGACGCCACGGCCAACGGGAACCGGCACCGCTGCGATGGAACAGGCGCCATTCGCGGCCATGTCGATGAGGACCACCGACTTCGGCGCAGTTTCCGAAAACGAATACGCAATCGGTGTGCCCGAGTAGCGAACGTGTTCGGCCCCACCGATGACCTGTGGAGTGTGCAGATGACCGAGAGCCACATAGGAAAAGCCCTCGAGTACCGAGGCCGCGACCTGGTCTGTGCCGCCTACCGTCAGTTGTCGTTCAGATTCAGCGGTCGTGGAACCACCCACGAATGCATGCACAACCGCAAGGGAACGAGGGGCACTTGAGCCAGTCCGAGCCTGATCCATTGCCTTTTCAAGCACTGACTCGTGAGTGGGCTTGACCTCGGCCTCGGTCATCTCGGCCTTCCACTCGGGCGAGGCCAGCTGAGGATCGAGAAAGGGAACAAGGGCAATATCGAGCGGGCCGTCAGAGAACTGAAGGGTAAGGATCTCGCCCGCCCGGCCATAACCGCCCCGCACAAAGATTCGGGCGCCATCGGTGAGGCCATCGAAAGCCGCCACCCGATCGGCGCCGTCGTGATTGCCGGCGATGGCCACAACAGTGATGCCCGCCTTGTGGAAAGCAGTGAGGGTCTCGCGCCACAACACCACAGACTCCTGAGGCGGAATCGAGCGGTCGTAGAGATCGCCCGCCACCACAAGCAACTCAACCTTCTCAGAGACCGCAACCTCGAGGAGCCACTCGCAGAACTGTGTCTGGGCGTCGTGCAGCGATACCGAGCCAAAGCTGCGGCCCAGGTGCCAGTCGGAGGTGTGGAGGATCTTCATCGCCGTCGCCGATCGTAGAGGTCGCCACCGACAGGGGTGCCGGGTCCCAGTGAAACGCACCAAACGGCCGGAAAGGTGCACATTCGGACCATTTTTTCTCCCCGATGTGCAATCCGGGTCCAGACCGAACTAAGAAACAGGTCGGACATTTGAGGGAGCCATCGGTGGACGACCGGGCTTCCTTATCGACGGGCGGTTGTGTTTCCGTCATGTCCTGACAATTCGCCTCAACCTTTCCGGAGAGTCACACTCCATGACAACGACGACCGAAGAAGAAGAGCTGCTCGGTGTTGTACTCACACCCCGACAGATCTGGGAACTTCTTGATCTTCTCAAC
>JBILIB010000046.1:0-14276 GCA_044350215.1 Acidimicrobiales bacterium | reverse complement strand
AGGAAAAAGGCATAAACGGACGCGACCATGGCCTCGCCCCATGTAAGCGGTGTCCCTACTGGACGTCGCTTGGCCATCGGAATCACAAGTGCGGTCAATAGAACCGCTACAAGCAACGATGCGGTGAACGCAACCACCCGGGTTGGCCTCCCTCGTGAACGTTTGCACAAATGATACGGACAAAACTGTGCCGGGCCCGGGCAGGCCGGTCCGGCGCTTTCATTGTCTAGCACCGCCGCAAGGGGGTTGAGACATTCCGGGGGTCATTCGCGGACGTGACATTTCACCGGACAACTTTCGCGAACTCTCCTCCTCGATACTTGGCTCTGCCCTCTCCGCGTCGTCTAGGTTTGACCGGGTACGGCCGGTGTCCGTCGGCTTCGCCGGCAGCCCTGCCCGATCACTGCTCCCGTCTCTCTCCCCGTCCGCTTCGGAGGAACCGTGACCGAAGTTCCTGAGCATCTGCTCAAGCGCTCTAAAGACCGTCGGACCTCGCTCGATGGTGGAACACCTGCTGCTGATGCGGCACCGACCGCCGAGAGCGCACCGGTAGAGAAAGCAACCGCTTCGGCGGCTGCTGCACCGGCCGCGGTCGCGCCCGCCGCTGTACCTGAACCGGTGCCGCCCTATGTCGAAGCCGCCATTAAGCGCAAGAAGATCCCCATCTGGGCGATACCGGTGTTGGCATTCCTCCCTCTGTGGGCCGTCATGTACATCGGTGGCCTCTCTCCGGCCGCCAGCGGTGAACCTTCACAGTTGGCAACCGGAGCCACGATCTACACCGCGTACTGCGCGAGTTGCCATGGTGCTGCCGGTGGCGGCGGTGTTGGTCGTCCCATGAACGAAGGCAACTTGGTCAAGACCTTCCCCGACATCATCGGTCAACTTGAGTTTGTGTGGATCGGTTCGAACGGGACCGGCCCCGCTGGCACGCCCTACGGCGATCCCGCTCGCGACGGCGGACAGCACAAAACGTTGAGCTACAACGGGAATCCGATGCCCAACTTTGACAAGACACTTAGTCAGGCAGAGTTGCTTGCAGTTGTGCGCTACGAGTGGGAAACGCTTTCGGGCGGCGAAACCACCGTTGACGCAGACGGAAACATCACCTACGCCGACGGGAAGCCAATGCTGAACGCAGCGGGCGAACTCATCACGCCCGAAGGCACGCCGTTGTTCGATACGACCGGCAAGCTCACGATTCAACCAAACTGGACAATGCCGGTTGGTTCAAACTCGTAAGACTCGCCAGACACATTCGTGTAAGAGAACCCCGCTTCGGTGGGGTTCTTTCGCGTTCAGGCCCCTGCCGTTATCGCGTTGCGATCAACGCAGCGTGATCACCGCAACGAGACTGCGACAGCGGCGGCATGTGCTGCATCGCTAATCGCTGTGAGTACTTCGTCGTTGTGTGCCAAACCTGGGAACATCACTTCGTACGCCCCAGGAGCAATCGCAACACCGCGATCAAGAAGTTCATGAAAGAACGTCGCATACATCGCTTCGTCAGTTGTGCATGCGCTCACATAATCGGTTGGTGGTGTGTCACCAAAGAACAACCCAACAAGAGTGGCGAAGCGCGGAACGCATACTGAGATACCAGCCGCCCCGAACGCGTTCACAAATGAACCAGCCAGACATTCGGCGCGAGACTCGATCAACGCATAGGCGTCATCATCGAGTAGCGAAAGCGCAGCAAGACCAGCAGCAGTTGCAAGGGGATTACCTGACAGCGTTCCCGCTTGGTAAACCGGTCCAAGCGGAGCGAGATTGTCCATGACCTCGGCCCGTCCACCGAACGCACCAACGGGCAAACCGCCACCAATGATCTTTCCGAATGCCGTGAGATCAGGGGTAACGCCAAGAAGTTGCTGTGCACCGCCGCGCGCAACGCGAAAGCCAGTTATGACTTCGTCGAAGATCAATAGTGCGCCAACGCGATTGCATTCACTTCGAAGACCTTCAAGGAATCCGGGGGCGGGTGGCACTAATCCCATATTCGCAGCACAGGGTTCAACGATTACCGCAGCGAATGTTTCATCAAGTGTTGGTACGACGTTGTAGGGCGCAACGACAGTGTCAGCGATTGCGTTATCAGTAACGCCTGCCGACGCTGGAATACCAAGAGAGGCCATCGCTGTTCCGCCAGAAACAAGCAGCCCATCGCTATGTCCGTGGTAATTGCCTGCGAACTTGAGGATTTTTGGTCGCCCAGTTGCACCACGAGCGACGCGAATCGCACTCATCGTTGCTTCAGTTCCACTGTTCACCATGCGCAACTTCTCGCAGGAGGGGACTCGTTCATTGATCGCTTCGGCAAGTTCGACTTCGCGAGGCGTAGGCGCTCCAAACGAGGTTCCATCGACTGCTGCTTTTTGGATCGCTTCGATGATTTTCGGGTGAGCGTGGCCGGCGATGATGGCTCCGTAACTCTGAACGAGATCAAGGAACGTTGTTCCTTCGATATCGGTCACGCGGGCGCCGCTACCGCTCGCAACGAAATACGGAGTACCGCCCACTGAGCGGAATGCTCGAACTGGTGAATTCACTCCACCCGGGATGACGCGCTGACCGCGTTCAAACAGTGACTCGTTTGTTTGTGTCATGAGCTCAATCGTTGAGAAGTTCGGCGACATCGCGCGCGAAGTACGTAAGAACCATGTCGGCGCCCGCGCGTCGAATGGAGGTGAGTTGCTCGATGGCGACGGCGTCTCCATCGATCCATCCACGCTCTGCCGCTGCTTTGACCATCGCGTATTCGCCAGACACGTGATAGGCAGCCATAGGGATGTCGACCTCTTGGCGAGCCCTTGCGATGATGTCGAGATAGGACATCGCCGGCTTCACCATCACGATGTCGGCGCCTTCAAGGATGTCTTGACGAATCTCTTCGAGCGACTCTCGAGCGTTTGCAGGGTCTTGCTGGTACCCCTTGCGATCGCCACCATCTTTGATCGTGACATCGACTGCATCGCGGAACGGGCCGTAAAGCGCCGATGCGTATTTCGCGGAATACGCCATGATCGCCGTCTCGATGAAGTCTTCTTCGTCGAGTGCATCGCGGATTGCTGCAACTGCGCCGTCCATCATTCCTGAAGGAGCGACGATGTCAGCTCCGGCGGTTGCTTGGGCAATTGCGACGTTCGCGTAGAGGTCAAGCGTTGCGTCGTTGTCAACGCTGCCGTGGCCGTCGAGAACCCCGCAGTGGCCATGGGTGGTGTACTCATCGAGACAAAGATCAGCCATGAGGACAACGCGATCGCCAAACGTGTCGCGCAACTCACGCAATGCGATTTGGACGATGCCGTCTGGATTCCAGGCGCCCGAACCAATGTCATCCTTAGTTTCGGGCACTCCAAAGAGGATGACTCCCGGAACACCGAGACCCACGAGATCGGCAACCTCGGCACGAAGCGAACCAAGCGTGTGTTGCATGACGCCCGGAATCGATGTAATCGGCTGCGGTTCTGTGATTCCCTCACGCACGAAAAGGGGTGCAATGAGATCGTCGGGGGTGAGACGCGTTTCAGCGACCATCCGGCGGAGAGCAGGTGTGCGTCGAAGGCGACGAAGTCGGCGTTGAGGGAAACTCATTGGCGCAGAGCCTAGGCACGTCGCTGTTGGCGACCGAATCGGGGGCCACGACTGGAACGTCGGGGGGTCTTCTTCTTCGGTGCAGTCGGGTGTGCACTGCGTTCAACGAGCGCATCGACAAGTCCGTCGATGGTGTGGACATCGGCGATCACGTCGACGCGAAGACCAGCCCGACGCGCCGCGTCTGCCGTGATTGGACCAATACACGCAACGACCTTGGGGAGCGTGTCGACCCCGAATGCCGCAACCCAATTGTCAACCGTTGATGCGGAAGTGAACGTGACGATGTCGGCGCCAATGATTCGTTCGCGCTCGGCGTCGGAGGGTTCCACCGGAATTGTTCGATAGGCATCGACAACATCAACGCGCCATCCCAAATCTCGCAATCCGTCGGGTAGAACGTCGCGAGCAACCTCGGCACGCGCAAGCAAGACTCGCCGTTGACTCGCGTCGTGAGGAAGTGGGAACGCTTCGAGCAGCGATTCGGCAATAAACCGTTCGGGAACGATGTCGGCCACAAGGTTGTAGTCAGCCAGAACTTCGGCGGTTCCTGGACCAATTGCTGCGAGTTTCACACCGGCAAGATCGCGTCCGTCGCGGAGTCGCTCGCAGAATCGCGTCGCACCATTTGCTGACGTCAGCACGACCCAGTCATAGGAAGAGGCCTGCGCAACTGCAGCGTTCAATGCACCGCCGCCATCAAGTGGATCAACAATTTCAATGGTGGGCACAATCAGCGCGTCGGCACCTTCGTCTCGTAACCGATCGGCGAGCACCGACGACTGATGCCGAGGCCGCGTCACAATCACTTTCTTGCCAAAAAGAGGCCGTGATTCAAACCACGAAAGATCCATTGCCGCGACCTGTCCGACCACGATCACGCTCGGCGACGCCAATTGTTCCCGAGCGATTGCTGAAAGCGTTGACCTCACGGTGTGTTGTTCGGGCCGCGTGCCCCATCGGATTGCTGCCGCAGGCGTATCGGGGGCAAGGCCGCCGGCCAGAAGTCGTTCGACGATCTTTGGCAACCGGCCAATCCCCATAAGGATCACGATGGTTCCGCCCAACTGCGCGGCGGCTTCCCAATTGACCTCGTCGCTTTTGTCCGGATCCTCGTGACCAGTAATGACGGTAAATGAGGTGGACGAGTGGCGCAGCGTCACGGGAATACCCGCATACGCAGGAACGGCGATTGCCGAGGTCACCCCGGGCACGACCTCGTAATGAAGGCCCGCAGCGGCGAGAGCGGCTGCCTCCTCTCCCCCCCGGGCAAAAACGAACGGGTCTCCGCCCTTGAGACGAACGACTGTCAGACCCTGCTTGGCCTTTTCAACGAGCAATGCATTGATGTCATCCTGAGCCATCACCACTTGACCCGCCGATTTCGCGACGCTGATTCGCTCGGCCCCGGGCGGGGCCAGATCGAGTAGAGCGCTCACAGAAAGCCGGTCATAGACCACGACATCGGCCATGGCCAAGGCCTCTGCACCACGAAGCGTCAGCAATCCCGGATCGCCCGGCCCGGCTCCGACGAGAAACACAGTCACTGTTTGAGCCTAGGGCGAAGGCCTGTAACTGGGCCTCCTGGGCCCCTTATGTCCAAGGTCACAGGGCATCTCGGAAGCTTTTCCGCGAATCGGAAATATTTAGCGCTAAATTCAGTTACACGTCATGACAACAACGTCACTCGGTTCACGAACCCAGGAGTTGAGATGGAATCCATGTTGCTCGCAGTAGCCCGGCCCGAATGGATGGACCACGCTTCTTGCAAGGGTCGAACAAACCTTTTCTTTGGTATCGCTGGCGAACGCCCGGAACGCCGGGTTCGCCGTGAAGCAACCGCTCGTGCGATGTGCGCGGCATGTCCTGTGAATTTTGAATGTCGAGAATTGGCTCGCGACAACCGTGAAAATGGTTTTTGGGGTGGCGAGAACGAAGAAGAACGCGCCGCAGCCGGTCACTCCCCTCGTTCAATTAGCCGCCGCTCCGTGCAAGACGCAGCTCGCGCATCCTGAAACTCAGCGCTTCACTGCCCCGTACGCCTCGAGCACGCGTCCGCGGCTGAACGCAAGATCAACAATCGGTTCGGGATAGTCCACACCAATTTCAATACCGGCAGCTGCGAGTTCAAGCGGACCGGTAGCCCACGGTTCATGGATTGCTGACGCATCAAGACTTGCGAGTTCCGGAACCCACCGTCGGATGTAGTCACCGTTCGCGTCGAAGCGCTGACTTTGCAGAATCGGATTGAACACTCGGTTGTACGGGGACGCATCGGGACCAGTGCCTGCAACCCATTGCCAATTCCCAACATTTTGCGAAACATCTGCGTCGAGCAGTACGTGCCGGAAATAGCGTTCGCCGCGTCGCCAATCAATCAGCAAATTTTTTACAAGAAACGACGCTGTGACCATCCGTACACGGTTGTGCATCCAACCAGTCTCACGAAGTTGCCGCATGCCCGCGTCAACGAACGGGTAACCAGTGCGACCGTACTTCCATGCTTCAAAACCTTTGTCGTCTTGTCGCCATTGGATCGCGGCGTACTGCGGCTTCATAGGTTGTTCAACGAGCGTTGGTGTTGCGATCAACATATGCGCATACCAATCGCGCCATGCGAGTTGACGGACTAACGCTGCGCGTCCAGCAGTTGATTCTCCGACCACCTGAGCAACTCGGCGCGGTGACAGTGTTCCGAAACGAAGGTCGATCGACAACTGCGAAGTTCCGAGGAGCGACGGTGTGTTTCGATCTTCGTCGTAGGCATCGGCTCGAGCAACTGCGAGATCTAGTCGTGCGAGCGCTCCGCGTTCTCCAGCCAGAGCTGCCTCTCCGACTTCTCCATCAAGAACTGGGTAGTCACCCTCGATCTTCGGAAGTGCATCGCCGGGATCGTTTGTGAGTAACGCATCGCCCGACGTCGGCCAAGGTGTCCAAGGCGTACGTTCCCACACACGGAAAAAGGGCGTAAACACCTGCGACAGCGAACCGGCCTTGGTCTGAATGTGGCCTGGTTCGTGCACCAAGGTTCCCCACTCGGGCACCCATTCAACGGCGCTCGCATCGAGAGCCGCTCGCACCGCATCGTCACGTTCGGCGGCATACGGCGTCACATCGTGATTCACATGAACAGCGGAGACGCCGAGTCGACCAGCTTCTTGTGGGACAACAACTCGTGGATCGCCAACCCGAACAAGAAGTCGACCGCCGTGTTCGGAAAGGGCTGCGTCGAGCGCCGCGACATCACCAAGAAGGCGGACGACACGACGAGAACTCGCGCGGTCGAACAACGCTGGATCTAGGACGAAAAGAGCGGTGACCTGACCATGTTCCGAGGTTGCCGCCGCCCATGCGGGATTGTCATCAAGACGGAGATCGCGGCGAAACCACACCAATCCCGACGTTGATGACATGGCGATCAGGCGATCGGTCGGCCGAAGGGGACAGCCGCCCAACTTTCAAGGAATGCTTCGGCAACTTCGCACGCACCAAGGAGCAGACCATTCGGAGCGTCGATGATTTGAGCGATTGCATCACCAACAAGCGTCGCGGCATCGGTTGACGAACCATCGACTGGCCATGCGGCGAGGTGCCCTGACGTTGTGACGAAATCAGGAAGAACAACAATGCTGGCTCGTTCAAACGCAGCGAGGGCTTTCGCCGTGACAGGCATGGAGCCGCTCGGCACAATCAGCCGTGCCTTCACGTTGTCGGCGTTGGCATGACCAATAAGGCCAACTTTCGAACCGGCAACCAAAATGTCGACATCGGCGTGAAGAACTGCGTTGGCGTCTTCAGAAACATCGGGCTCGACCACCGTTGCGCCTGCGGTGCGGAAGAGATCAACGAGTGATGATGTCATCGCATCGAAAGTTTCAATCGCAACGGTGCGCCCTGAAAGACCACCACTTGCCCGATCTGCTGCAGCGACGATGCCCGCGGCAGTCAGCGCGTCGCGATCAGACCACCAGGCTTCGGGACGCGGATCACGGGAGCGAAGACCAGCAAGATCGTCAGCCGAAATCCCACGACCAGCGCTGAGGTGAACGGTTGCGAAGGAATCTTCCGCTAACTCCGTGGCGAACGAACTGATGGCCTCAGCTTTCGCATCAACCGGTGCGTTCACCGCTGCTGATGCACCCGAAACCTTGCGGCCAAAAAACGCATAGCGGTAGGTCTCAGAACGAGCGAGCCAAGTCGCTCCGTCGACGAGCACCTTGGGTGCGGAACGGACGATGCCGACCGCCGTCGGAGCATCATCAAGATCGATCACGACGAATCCGTCGGTTGAAGTGAGTTTGCGCATAGTCACGGTCGGTAAGTCTCGCACAGTCGCCGAACACGTCCTTCCTCGGAAAAACATGGAACCGGGCAGAATGGCGAAATGGAAACCATCGATGTCGTTATCGAAATCCCCCGGGGCAGCCGAAATAAGTATGAGATAGACCATGAAACTGGCCGTATCCGCCTCGATCGGCGCCTCTTCTCCGCCACGACCTACCCCACCGAGTACGGCTTCATCCCCGACACACTCTCCGAAGACGGCGACCCGCTCGATGTCCTTGTACTCACCGAGGATCCCACCTTCCCGGGATGTTGGATTCATGTCCGCCCAGTTGGCGTGATGTGGATGATCGATGATGCTGGCCGCGACGCCAAGATTCTGTGTGTTCACCACCGCGAGCCCCGATGGCGCGATGCGGTCGATATTGATGACATCCCGGCCGAAACACTCGCCGAGATCAAGCACTTCTTTTCCATCTACAAAGATCTCGAACCCGAAAAGTTCTCCGATGTCGGAGATTTCGAAGGACGCGCTGCGGCATGGACCGAAATCGAGGCATCTCTGGCCCGTTACGCACCCGGAAAGCAGTAATTCCGTCTCTCGAATCTCGGAAGAAGCAATTCCCGACCTACGGGGTCGACTTTTGCGCCTGAGTGAGTCATGATTGCGCCCCACCCACTTTCGAGCCACGGAGGCTTCCGAAATATGGCACTACGGCTTGGCGATATCGCCCCCGACTTCACCGCTGACACCACTCAGGGCAGCGTTTCCTTCCACGATTGGAAGGGCGACTCTTGGGCCATTCTCTTTTCTCACCCAAAGGACTTCACTCCGGTCTGCACCACCGAACTCGGCACCGTTGCCAAGCTCAAGCCCGAATGGGACAAGCGCAATGTCAAGCCGATCGGCCTCTCGGTGGACCCGGTTGACTCCCATATTTCTTGGGAAGGCGATATCGAGGAAACCCAAGGCCAGGCCGTCAATTTCCCCATGATCGCCGACCCGGACCGCAACGTGGCCGACCTCTACGACATGATCCACCCCAACGCCAGCGACACCATGACCGTTCGCTCGGTCTTTGTGATCGACCCGGCCAACAAGGTTCGACTCATCCTCACCTACCCAGCGAGCACCGGCCGCAACTTTGACGAACTCCTCCGAGTCATCGACTCGCTGCAGCTCACCGACGGCTACAAAGTTGCAACTCCGGCGAACTGGAAAGACGGAGACGACGTCATTGTCGTTCCGGCCCTTTCTGACGAAGAGGCCACCGAGCGTTTCCCCAAGGGATTCAAGAAGTTGAAGCCCTACCTTCGCATCACCCCTCAGCCCAACCGCTGACAAACTTGCGACCGATGTACCAAAGGGGACGGGCGAGTGCCTGTCCCCTTCACGCGTTGAGGGCCTAGCCTTTCTCCCGTGACAACGACCACTTCTTCCCCCACCGATACGTCAACTGCTGCTCATACCGAAAGCGTCACCAAGGTCTACGGAGCCGGCGACACACTCGTCACCGCCCTCGACAACGTGAGCGTTTCGTTCGAACGCAGCAAGTTCACCGCCATCATGGGCCCGTCCGGCAGCGGCAAATCAACCCTCATGCATTGCGTTGCCGGTCTCGACACCATCAATACAGGGCGGATCTTCATTGGCGACGTCGACCTGAGCGGCTTGAACGATAAGCAGCTCACGCGTATGCGTCGCGACACGATCGGTTTCGTTTTCCAAGCATTCAACCTCGTGCCAACACTGACCGCTCTCGAAAACATCACGCTTCCGATGGATCTCGCCGGTCGCGCTCCTGATCAGGAATGGCTTGACACAATTGTCGCCACCGTCGGACTTGGCGATCGGCTGTCACATCGCCCCAGCGAACTTTCTGGCGGACAGCAACAGCGCGTCGCTGTGGCTCGCGCACTCGCAAGTCAGCCCGCAATTATTTTTGCCGACGAGCCCACCGGCAATCTCGACTCTCGCAGCGGTTCAGAAATTCTTGAATTCATGCGCACCGCCGTCGACAAATTCTCACAAACAATCGTGATGGTGACTCACGATCCGCTTGCCGCGAGTTACGCCGACCGTATTGTCTTTCTCGTCGACGGCAAAGTTGTCGATGATTTGCAATCGCCCACCACAGATTCGGTGATCGATCGCATGAAGAACTTCGGAGCCTGACGTGCTGAAAGTGACGTTACGTGGGCTCATGGCCCACAAGGTTCGCCTCATCGCGACTGCTGTCTCAGTGCTGCTCGGCGTTGCGTTCATGTCGGGAACCCAGGTGCTTACTTCAAGCGTCAGCGCGAGCTTCGACAAAGTATTTGCTGACGTTTACGCATCAATCGATGTCGTTGTTCGTTCATCCAACGAAGTCGACACCCCATTTGGTCCGGAGCGGACACGAATCTCTGAAGCGGTGCTTCCCACTGTTAGCGGTGTCGCTGGAGTTGAAGCGGCCGAAGGACAAGTTGTCGGTCAAATCAGAGTGCTCGACAAAGACAATCAGCCATTAGTGGCGGTACAAGGCCCGCCGAACTTCGGCCTCAACTGGCTTACGTCTCCAGCGCTCAATGGCTGGACCATTGTCGACGGAGCGCCACCTGTTGCCGCTAACGACATCGTTCTTGACGTAAAGAGCGCAAAAGACGGGAAGTACGCGGTTGGCGACACGGTCAACGTTTCTGTCACCAATGGCGTGCAGCCGTTCAAGGTCGCTGGCATCGCAAAATTCGGAAAACTTGAAACTTGGGGTGGTGCACAGGCTGCTCTGTTTTCCACCACCACTATTCAGACTCTGGTCGGCGAACCTGGGATGTACGACTGGATTTCCGTTGCAGGCCAAAACGATGAATCGCAGACCCAACTGAGTGACGAGATCTCAAAAGTTATTCCAGCAGGAACTGAAGCAATTACCGGAGCAGAATTCACAGAAGAAAGTCAGAGCGCTTTCCAGAAGATCATCGGAATCTTCAGCACATTCCTCTTGGTATTTGCGCTCATCGCATTGTTTGTTGGTTCCTTCATCATCTACAACACCTTCTCAATCATCGTTGCGCAGAGAACTCGCGAGCTGGCGCTACTCCGTGCCGTCGGGGCGAGCCGCGGCCAGGTGTTGCGATCAATCGTCCTAGAAGCCTTCTTCGTGGGGCTTACCGCTTCCATCGTCGGTGTCGGTTGCGGAGTCCTGTTGGCGATTGGACTCAACACGTTGATGCAGTCGATTGGCTTCTCGGGCCCCGATACGCCCATCGTTATCCCGCCAGTTGCAGTCTTCGTTTCCCTGCTTGTGGGAACAATCATCACCCTTGTATCTGCTCTCTTCCCAGCACGTCGCGCGGCAACGGTTCCTCCGATCGCCGCAATGCGCGATGTCGCCGTGGATCGCACCGGCGCATCGAAGCTCCGTGTCGCGTTCGGACTCATTCTTCTTGCACTCGGTGCATTCATGCTTTGGTTCGGGCTCAATGGCAATTCCGATTCCGGCCTTCAGATTATTGGTGGCGGAGCATTCTTTGTCTTCATTGCACTCGCTGTCATAGGCCCAGTTATCGCAACACCGTTTGCCAGTGTTCTTGGGTGGCCGCTTCAGAAGGCGAGTCGAATCACCGGGCGCCTCGCACGCGAAAACGCCATGCGGAACCCGCGTCGAACATCAACCACAGCCTCCGCTCTCATGATCGGGATCGGCCTTGTGGGCTTCATCGCAGTAACTGCTGAGTCAGTGAAGTCCTCCACTGTTGACGCGATCAATCAATCAGTCACCGGCCAATACGTGGTGACTACCGAAAGTTTCGGCCCAACCGCACTCCCGCAATCAATGGCAGCGGAACTTGACGCAGTAACGGGAGTTCGCGTTGCTGCCGGCGTTAGCGCGACATTCGCCAATATCAACGACTCGGGCAAAATCATTCTCGCGGTTGATCCAGATGCAATCTCCGAGGTCATCGACTTTGATGATGTAGACGGATCTTTCGCTTCGCTCGGAGTTGGCGAGATTGCGGCTTCCGAGAAACTCGCCGAGGACAAACAGCTCAAAATCGGCGACCCAGTTCAATTGGTCTTTCTTCAGGGTGGGACAACCACTCTCACCCTTGGTTCGATCTACAAGACTGAATTCCCGATTCAAGGACCGGGTTGGATCATCTCCACCGATCAATTCAATACGTTGGTGCCACCCTCGCAACAAACGTTTTTGTCGATCTACATCAAACTTGATGACACGTCTGCCGCTGGAGTCGATGCGGCACTCCCAGGGCTCGAAGCGGTAACTGACACTGTGCCGGGCGCCAAACTTCAGAACCTCGAGGAGTACAAAAAGGCTCAGACCGATCAGGTCAACCAATTCCTGCAAATCGTGTATGTCCTGCTGGCGCTCGCCCTCATCATCGCAATCGTTGGAGTGGTCAACACGTTGCTGTTGTCTGTCTATGAGCGAACTCGCGAACTTGGCCTCCTTCGTGCGGTGGGCATGAGCCGTCGCCAAGTCCGTTCAACGATTCGCCTGGAGTCAGTAATCATCAGTTTGATGGGCACGCTCATTGGCCTCGTCATCGGCATCATTTTTGGATGGGCACTCGTGACTGCGCTAGCCGATGAGGGCATCACGTCGTTCGCGATTCCGTGGAGTCAGTTGTTCGTCATCGTCATCATCGCGATCTTTGCTGGTGTTGGGGCTGCGCTCTATCCCGCACGACGGGCAGCACGTCTCGACGTTCTCCGAGCGATCTCGAGCGACTGATGGCACACGATCCAGCACACCTCGAACCCGAGATCACCACGTTCCTCACCGAACGTCATCTGGCGTCACTCACAACAATGCGCGCTGACAACACACCGCATGTGGTTGCCGTTGGATTCACCTGGGATTCTGACGAATCACTCGTACGCGTCATCACCTGGGCCGGCAGCCGTAAAGCACGCAACGTAGCTGAGCGTCCCGGTTCGCCAGCTGCGGTTTGCCAGGTCGACGGTGGACGCTGGCTTTCACTCGAAGGCACAGCGACCGTGACCAGCGATCCTGAACGGGTTGCAATGGCAGTCGCCCGCTACACCGAGCGTTACCGAGAACCAAAGCAACGCGACGACCGTGTCGTCATCGAGATCGCAATTACCCGGATTATGGGCCGGGGCTAACGACCCGTGGTCTTGAGCCACACCCGCCGTAGACTCTCGTTATGGCCGCGAACAAACAGCGTGAATGGCATCCCGCTTTCGAGGAATATTGCGAGGCCATTTTTGAGTTGCGCGAAGACGAGGTCGATGTCATCCAAGCGCGCATAGCGGATCGTCTTGAAGTCTCTCGACCCGCTGTTTCGGAGATGATCCGTCGCATGGAAGGTGCGGGCCTCGTCGAAATCAACAGCGGCGTCATTCGCCTACTTCCCGATGGTCACGCGCTTGCCGAAACCGTTGTACGTCGCCACCGTCTCGCCGAACGTTTCCTTACCGACATGCTTGGTCTTTCTTGGGCAGAAGCCCATGACGAGGCCGGCCGCTGGGAACACGTCATCTCCCCAACCGTCGAACTCGCCATGATGCGCGCGCTTGGCGATCCAACGACCTGCCCGCATGGAAACCCAATTCCTGGCACCAACTACCAGCCGCCCTCCGCGGTCACGCTCGACATGCTTGCCGTCGGACAGTCCTTCACGGTGTCTCGAATCCCCGAAGAACTCGAGTTCACACCCGGCCTACTCGATTTTCTCGAGACTTCCTCACTGCTGCCCGGCCGTTCGGGAACGGTCACAGCAATTGCTTCAAAGGGCATAACTGTGGTGGAGATCGATGGCCAGACCGTCGAAATCAATCAATTCGCAACACAGCGAATTCTCGTCACAGCCGCCTAGAAGATCTCAATCCAGTAACGACGCAGGCAGATCGTCTTCATGAACGATTGCCAGGCGCTTCGTGGCCCGAGTGAGTGCGACGTACAACGCTCGGTTGCCTTGAGCTTGTTCGGCAACAATGAGCGACGGCTCGACCACAATCACTGCATCGACTTCGAGTCCCTTTACGAGTCCGACTTCAACAACGGTGACGCGATGTTCGAGACCATGACGAGTAGCGCGGCCGAACGCGATTCCCGCCGCTTCGAGACCATCGCAGACTTCATCGATGATTGATGACGCGCATACGACTGCAACCTGACCAGGATCGACTGCAGCGCGTTCAACTCGAGCCACCGCAGCAACCGTTTCTGCCAGACAGCCTGGCTCCGCTCGCTGGATGAGTGGTTCGGCTCCATCTTCGCGAACCGAACGCGGCGGACGGAGATCGGGAGCAGCCCACCGAAGCACTCGGGCAGCGAGCTTCATGATTGGCGCAGGCAGGCGATAACCAAGCGTGAGTTCGTTTCGACGTGGTTCACGCTTGGCCGGGAGAAGCGAAAGGATTTCGTCCC
>JBILIB010000045.1:0-14317 GCA_044350215.1 Acidimicrobiales bacterium | reverse complement strand
TTGTTGCTGGTGAAGCCGAACCGCTCTGCGATCCGAACGACGACAACCCGAGTGCAGCTCAGGATCCTCTTGGTACCGTCAGCATCATCAGCATTGCCAATGGCCCTGCGTCGCCCACCGTGACGACTCTTGATTTCTCCAGCTTCTCTGCCAGCACGTTGCTTAGCGAGAACGTACGCATCTTTTTCCCGAACTCAAGTGCGGCCCAAGACCTTGAACCTGAGTACGCAACTATTTCCGCTGATGGAACTCGAGCTTGGGTCACACTTCAGGAAAACAACGCAATGGCGATTGTTGACCTGCAAAACAACCAGATTCTCGATGTTGTTTCTCTCGGATACAAGGACCACTCGCTCCCCGGCAATGGGCTTGATGTAAGCGACAAGGACAACGGCAGCAACGGACCAGCGATCAACATCGCCAACTGGCCACTGCTGGGTATGTATATGCCCGATGCAATCTCGGCATTCACCACTGAATCAGGCGAGTTCCTTGCTACCGCCAACGAAGGCGACTCCCGTGACTGGTCCTGCTTCGCCGAAGAGGAGCGAATTGAAGATCTGGACTTCACTGGTTCCGCGGTGGACGCTTCACTTCGAACCAACCTCACTATGGGTCGACTGACATCAACAAAATCGTTTCCGACCGCTTCGCCAATTACAAACATGTACTCATTCGGGGCTCGTTCGTTCTCCATTTGGTCCACGAGTGGTTCCCTTGTGTGGGACAGCGGCGACCAACTTGAGCAGTACATCGCAGCGAACTACCCAACTGTTCACAACGCGCAGAATGGCGACATCACAAAGTTCGATACCCGTTCGGATAACAAAGGCCCCGAGCCAGAAGGACTCGTCGTCGGTAAGGTCGGCGGCCGCTCGATTGCATTCATTGGTCTTGAACGTGCAGGCGGTTTCATGGTGTACGACGTCACCACGCCGACTGCGCCAGTCTTCAACTCCTATGTGAATCCATTGCTGGCGGGTGGCCAAGGGCCCGGCACAACCGATGCAGGTCCTGAAGGGCTTGTATTCGTTAGCGGTTGCGAAACCAGCGATGGAGTTCCACTCTTGCTTGTTGCCAATGAAATCTCCGGCACCACAACCATGTATCAAGTGACCGGTGGGGCGGCCGACGATTGCTCAGATCCTGCCGTGACCGGGGTTGTAGCGACTCCTGCCTTCACGGGCTGATCAGCGAAAGTATTTGAACGAGCCAGTGTTGGATTGATCACTGGCGAGAATTGCAGAAAGGCCGGTCCATTGTGGGCCGGCCTTTCCGCGTGCAGACAACCAAGCGTTCCGATACGGTCCGTTCCGTAATGGGGGAAATAACGAACGAGCAGATCTCGGCCGGTCGGCCGCGAGACCCGCGACTCGATGCCGCGATCATTGACGCGACCGTCGAGCTCCTCACCGAGCGCGGTTACAACGCCTTAAGTCTCGCAGCCGTTGCGGAACGCGCGGAAACAACCACTGCTGCGATCTATCGCCGTTACGGATCGAAATCAGAACTTGTCGCGAAGGCAGTATTCCGGACTGATGGTGATGACGTTGTCGCCGACACCGGTGATGTCGCTGCAGATCTTGCAACCATGATCGGTTGGTCGGTGGAGAAGTTGCAGCACCCGGCTGCGCTTTCCGCCATCGTCGGGCTTCTCGGTGAATCAAAACCCGAACGAAAAAAGAGCATTGCGCAATCAAGTGCGGCCTCACGATTAACTGCTGAACGTCTGGATCAAGCGATATTGGCTGGTGAGTTGCGCGCTGATGTCGACACTTCGGTTCTCGCATCGTTGATCGACGGGCCGGTGTTGCACGCAGTGCTTGGCGGGATGCCCCAGCAGATCGACGATGAATGGATCGCACAGCTCGTGAATGTTGTCCTCAATGGCGCGCGGCCGGAAGCAACAACCGTGAAATCTTCCGGACGACATGCGAAATCTCATACTCATACGAATTCAATGAACCGAAAGGTCACTTCAAAATGAAACAAATCATGTTGCATGGCGTGAATGACTGGCGCCTCGATGATATTGACGAACCAACACCAGGTCCTCGTGACGCCCTCGTCCGCATTGCTGCTTGCGGAATCTGCGGAAGCGACGTTACGTATGTCCACATGGGTTTCGGCCCCGGACACCCGATTCCGCTCGGTCACGAAATGGCCGGCATCGTCGATTGGGTCGGAAGTGAGGTTGCTGACATCGCAGTGGGTGATCGTGTTGTCGTTTGTCCATCAGACGTCGGAGAGGGTCCAATGGGTTCGGGAGGAGCACAGGGTGGACTGACGCCCTTGCTCTTCGTCCCCGATGCTGCAAATGGCAAGCGACTGTTCAAAATTCCTGACGGTATGGCGCTGACGACCGCTGCACTTGCCGAGCCGCTGGCCGTCGGAATGCAGTCAGTGAATCAGTCCGAAGCAAAGCCAGGAGAGAGGGTGGCCATTTTCGGTTGCGGCCCCATCGGGCTCTTTGCCATCGCTACGCTCGCCGATCGCGGTGTGACCGACGTCGTTGCCATTGACTTCAGCCCCACACGACTTGCGTTGGCGAAGGAGATGGGGGCATCCCATGTGCTTGACCCATCTGAGGTTGATGTGTGGGCCGAACTCAAGCGCATCCACGGCGAGGTGCCGTTCATGTTCGGACCTACGCCAGCAACCGATGTGTTCATCGAAGCATCGGGTGCCGACAGCGTGATCGGCGAGGTCTTGCAGAAGGGCCGCGTCGACGGACGGCTTGTCATTGTTGCGTTGCACTTCCGACCTATCCCTACCAATTTCTTGGACGTTCTGATGAAGCAGTTCACCGTGCGCGGTTCTATGGAATATCCGGAACGATTTGAAGACGCCATTGAACTCCTTGGGCGTCGCGATTTGTCGGCCGTCATTAGCCACAAACTTTCACTTGAAGAGTTTGGTGACGGACTTGCGATCCTTGAGGGATCGAAAGACTGCGGCAAGGTCATGATCACAATGGAAGGTGCTCAATGAACGGCGTTTCCTTCGATTTCACGGGAACAAAGGTTCTCGTCACCGGCGGAACCAGCGGAATCGGTTACGCAGCTTCGACAGCGTTTGCTGATGCGGGTGCTTCTGTGACTGTCACCGGAACTCGATCGTCTGCGGCTGATTACGATACCGAACTCTCTCGGTTCACTTATAAGCAGCTCGAAATGCGCGATGGCGAAGCGATCGACGCGCTCGCAGCGAGCCTTGGCTCACTCGACGTATTAATTAACAATGCGGGTGCAAGTTTTCCTGATGGACTCGATGAGTGGAGTCCCGAAGGGTTTCATGCATCAATTGGTATGAACGTAGAAGGAGCACAACGACTTTCTGTTCGCAGCCGTGAGGCATTGGCGAAAAGTTCGATGCCGGGCGGGGCGAGTGTGGTCAATGTCATTTCGATGATGACCTATCGAGCCACAACGATTGTCCCCGGTTATTCCTCGTCGAAGGCTGCACTGCTCGCCCTCACTCGCAACCTTGCTCTCTATTGGGCCGAGGACGGCATCCGTGTGAACGCGGTTGCACCTGGCCTAATTGACACTCCCATGACGGCGCCGATGAAGCCGTTTCCCGAGATGCTTGATGGGGAACTCTCGAACCAAATCATGCGTCGAATGGGGACACCTGAAGAAGTTGCTTCGGCGATTCTCTTTCTCTGTTCGGCAGCATCATCGTTTACTACCGGGACGGCATTCGCCATCGACGGCGGATGGCTCGCGCTTTAAGTAGGAGTTGAAATGGCAAACGAAATTCGAATCGATGATCTCCGCACTCCTGTTCTCAACGATATGCAGCGAATGGGTCTCGAATTTGGGGAGACTCAACGTACAGAGCTCACTGTCGACGCGGTTTGTGCGGCAGCAGTTGGACAAACAGGACTGAGTGATTTCGGTCCTGATGATTTTCGCGAGCGGCTCGAGGTCCAGCTCGATGAAATGAATGCCGACCCTGAGCGCACCGGACTCGGTCGGATGATGATGTTCGGAGATTGCGTTCGGTACGCGTCGAATCGACTGCGCATTCGTGAACTGCTGAAGCAACATCCTGAGATTCTCGATATCCCAATCGAGAAGCCGGTGATCGTGATCGGGCTTCCTCGCTCGGGCACCACGAACCTGGTGAATCTTCTTGCTGCCGACAGTCGGTTCCGTTCGATGCCGTTATGGGAATCGTATGAACCGGTGCCCGATCCCCGTGAGGAAACTCCAGTTGATGGCGTCGACCCTCGCTGGACTCGTTGTCAGGGTCAGTGGGAAGCAATGCAGGCCGGCGCTCCCTTTATTGCTGCGATGCACCCGATGAATCCGGATCACGTGCATGAGGAACTTGAACTCATGACGCCTGACTTCACGAGTTACAACCTTGAGTGGGTCGCGAGAACTCCGAAGTGGCGTGACTACTTCCTCGCCCACGATCAGACACCTCATTATGCGTATATGAAGACGGTGCTGCAGATTATGCAGTGGTACAGGCCGCGCGAGCGTTGGGTACTGAAATCGCCGCAGCATCTCGAGCAGATCGGTCCGTTGATGACAACGTTTCCTGATGCCACGATTGTTGTGACCCATCGCGATCCCGTTGCCGTCGTGCAGTCCACGATCACGATGCTGACCTATGGCGCACGCACTTCGTACAAGACATCGAATCCCGAGTGGTATCGCGACTACTGGACTGACCGCATTGGCCGACTTCTCGATTCCTCGCTCCGTGATCGGCATCTTCTTCCTGCCGATCGCACGGTTGATGTTTTCTTCCACGAGTACATGGCCGATGAAATGGGAACGCTGCAGCGCATTTATGACATGGCCGGAATTGAATTCACTGGCGAAGCGAAGGCGGAAGTCGCTGCGTACCAAGCGGCACATCCCCGCGGCAAAGAGGGGCGTGTTGTGTATGACCTCCGCGGCGACTTTGGTGTCACCCCAGAAGAAGTCCGCACCCGTTACACCGACTACATGAATGCGTTTCCCGTCAAGATTGAGGTCAAATGAATATCCAAGAGCAAGTCGACCAACTCATTGACACGCGCCCGGGCAAAGAACTGCTCATCCCGGTCTATGACGATCCGGCGTATCCGATCGTCGACGGCCTCATCTATCGATCAGGTGGAACCACTGCTTCGTACATGATCCTCACCGATAACGGTCGAATCATCGTCAACACCGGCATGGGGTACGAGGCACCGCATCACAAGCGCGTGTTCGATGCGATCTGCCCGGGGCCAACCCATTACATCTTCACCACCCAGGGCCATGTTGATCACGTTGGTGGTGTCGATCTGTTTAAAGAGACAAACACCAAGTACGTCGCTCAGGCCAACAATCCCGCGCACCAGCGTGACGACAAGCGCATTCAGGGTTTACGTATGCGCACTGCGGGCATCTGGTTCGACATGCTCGGTACCGATGCGCAGCGTATTTACAAAGAAAACCCCGGCGTTTCAATGGCGCAGTCGGAGCCTATGCCCGACATCCTCTTCGAAGATCGACTTTCTCTAACGATTGACGGTCTTCGTGTCGACTTGTTTGCCGCCGTTGGTGAGACGACGGATTGCTTGATTGTCTGGCTTCCCGATCACAGAATCGCGCTCGTCAGCAACCTCTTTGGTCCGCTCTTCCCGCACTTTCCGAACGTCAACACTATTCGTGGTGATAAGTATCGATTTGTTGAACCGCAACTCGCAACGAATCGTTTTGTTCGCGAACTCCGACCAGAAATCCTCGTTACCGGTCGTTACGAACCGATCGTTGGCGCAGACTTGATCGAAGCTTCCCTTGAACGACTTCACGACGCAGTTGTCTACGTGCACGAAGAAGCACTCAAAGGTTTCAACGCGGGCGTGGACATGTGGACGCTCATGGAAAAGATCGAACTTCCACCTGAGCTTCGCGTCGGTCAGGGGTATGGCAAAGTCTCGTGGGCGGTGCGCACGTTCTGGGAGGAATATGTCGGTTGGTTCAAACTTGAATCAACCACCGAGTTCTATCCCGATAGTGCTCCGGCAGCGCTCGCGGAACTTCTTTTGCTCACAGGAACTGACGCAGCGCTTGATCGAGCGGAGGCAGCACTGGCACGAGGCAACGCACCACTCGCACTCACGCTCGGCGAAGCGATCGCGCAGACCGAATCAGAGAATCCGCGCCTTCGATCACTTATGGCAAACGCACACCAGTACTTGCTCGACAATGGTGGCGATGTGAGCTTCTGGGAAAGCGGTTGGCTTCGTACTGAGCTTGCTCGCTGGAGCCAAGACGCCTCTTGACGTCATTCGATATCGATCTCATCACTCGGTCGGTAATCAGCCAGTGAACTCTGGAATGACCTGTCCGCCAGATCCGCCGTCGGTTGTTGAGGTCGGTGCCGGATCTGGATCGGTCGCCGCGAAGGTCGTGCCGATCTGAACGCTTGTGACCCCGTCAGCGGCAAGTGCGAAGACGCCGAGTTCGTACTGCGTGTTCGGAAGAAGTTCCGGAATAATGGTTACTCGTCCAGAGAGCGGACCCGGTCCGTTGATCCAGGTCGTGGTGCCAACCGGTCGCAGCAGCACGTAGTAACTCAGCGGACCAGGATGACCACCGGTCGGAGGATCAGTCCAGAACAGTTCGATCTGTGCGGGACCACCCTGCGCGCCGGGTTGCGGAGTTCCGACGAGGCCGAGTGGCGTCGCAGTGACAGAGTTCGAGTCAGGCATGTCGCCCACAGGTGGAGGCGCGTGCGCGTGCACCACAAACTCGTAGTTCACGCCGTTGGTGAGGCCTGTGACAGTGGTGAAGCACTGACTCGGGTCGGTGATCTCGATCGTTGACCACGGATCCGACGAACCGACGGGGCGGTAGGACACGACGAACTTGTCGACGGGATAGGCGGGATTCACCGGAGCGACCTGACTCCAGGTGAGGTCAACGGTTGTGTCGCCGACGCCGCTGACGACGAGGAGCGGAGCCAAGGTGGTCTGGATGGCACCGATGTTCGAGGCGCCGTTGCCGTCCCAACGCGGATTGCCCCAGACGTCGGTCTGGATCGGGATGTCTGTGAGCGGATCACGCAGAACATTCGCTCCGGGCGACGGCGCTCCTGCGGCATTCGGGATCGCGTCGATGAGTACACCAGGAGTACCACCGAAAACGAACAGCGGTGTGAGTGCGGCATCACCGGGATAGAAGCCTCCGGCATAGAGGCCAGGAAGGCTGGTGATGAGACTGTTGCCAACCACAGCGCTGATCGCGGCTGCATTCTGCGTGTTGGTCGGCTGCGCCCAGGAGTACTGATCACCGGTGATTGTTCCACCGCCAGTGACGGCAAAGAGCGCGAGGTTGTTGTCCGAGGTGTTCGGTCGGCTAACACCGATCGCGGTGTGGGTGAGTTCGATCGATGCATTTTGATGAGCCACGATCATTCCGTCAGCAGGGCGAAGACATTGCCCAGCTGTGGAACTCAGACGACACTCAGTGGCATCCATGAGGATCGTCGATGCCTGGACGTGCAGCGCTGAACGACCGCTGTAACCGCCAGCGATGATCACGTCGGCGGAACTCATTGACGATGAGATGTAGGGGCTGCCAAGACGGACAATCGAGTTTGTGAGATAAGCGTCGAGCACACCAGCGTCAGTACCGCCAACAGTCATGCCGCCTGCACCTTGAAACTGCGATGAAACGATCGCGACTTTCTTGGTGGACGGGGCAGTCCAACGAACCGCTTGAGTATTGCGGAGGTCGCTGAACAGCGAATTGCGAATCGTCAGGTTGCCCGCGCCGCTCGCGAAGATGAATGCATTCGATCCAAAGTCTTGGCCAGCCATCACCGAATCGTTGAACCAGGAGTCGGTGATGGTCAGGTTGCCGCCCGTCTCCACCCTGATGGCAGCGTTGTCGCAGTTCGCCGAAAGATCGGTGATGTTCTCAGCATTCAACGCGTTGATGGTGAGGGTCGCGTTTTGGTGCACAGATGCGAGTCGGCTCATCTTGGTGACGTTCATGTTTTGTAGCGTCACTTCAATCAGAGAATTGTCCTGACCGTAGGTCCCGATCTCGACAAAGGAAACTGGTGCAACGACCATGTGATCGTTGGATTCAGCCGGGCATCGCCCGGGCTGCACGTCATTCATGAACCCGTTGGGGTCGAGGAACGCTGGGTTGGCGGAGAACTCGGCGCCTTGACCATCGATGGTTACCGATTCGGTGATCTTGAGTACAAACGGCGCGCTACCCGTGGGAGGTGCGCACACGTAGCCCGCAGCGATGGGTTGAAAGAGGTGAACGCTGGGCACGTCGATGAGGATTGTGTCGGCGCCCGGACTCGCATTTGCAGCGGCGACCGCTTCGAGGATCGAACCAGCGCCGGAGCATTCCCCGGTTGTCACGTGATAGGTCGTGCCGAGAGCACCTGCGGTTGCACTTGGCGTAATGAGTGCAGCGAGTAACAATGCTGCCGCTGAGATGGTGATGAGAATTTTTCGCACTGGATCTCCGGTGTTCGGCGTTGGCTCTTACAGCGTGACGGAGTTCGCCACGCCTTCGGCGCCCATATTGACGACCAAAATCTTCACTGGCTTGTCAGTCTTGTTCTCTCCGTTGTGCGGAGTGCCGACTGCTTCAAGAATCGCGGAACCGGCCGAGAGCTCCTTCACGATGCCGCCCTCGTAGGTGACAGTGAGCGTTCCTTCAAGGATGTACGCGTACATCGGAGCATCGTGCTTGTGCAGGCCAGTCGAAACTCCCGGAGCAATGGTGAGAATCGCCGACGACACCTGTGCCTGGGACCCACTTGGGTACTGCAGTAACTGGTCAAGAACAGTTTGCGCTTGTTTGTTGAGCACGACTGATGATTCGGGCTTGCCTGGGGACGCTGCGACGGTGGAGGTAGTGGTGCTTGAACCTGAGGTCGAACTATCGCTTGAGCACCCCGCCGCCAAGACGCCCATGGCGATGGTGAGAGTGATCAGGATGTTTCGAGTGACGTTGCGGCGACGAGAGATCATCCATCGAGTCTAGAGATGGTTCCCTTCGGCAGTGACTACTCTTTGCCCCCTGTTCGGTCGCCCGACTGAATTGCTTATTGTGTAAGGGGAATGTTGTGGGTCGTCTCGCTGGCAAGGTCGCATTCATCACCGGAGCAGCTCGCGGACAGGGCCGCTCGCATGCGGTGTGTATGGCTGAAGAGGGCGCCGATGTCATCATCAGCGACATTTGCGGTCCCGTGGGAACAAGTGGTGTTGAACCGGCGACTCCCGAAGATCTTGCTGAAACCGTCCGTCTTGTTGAGGCGACTGGCCAGCGAGTCATTTCCGATCACGTCGACGTTCGTGACCCAGATGCCCTCAAGGCACTTGCCAAGCGCGGCATTGACGAACTTGGTTTCATCACCACCGTTGTTGCCAACGCTGGCATTCTCAACTGGGCTCGCACTCACGAGCTGACGCAGGATCAGTGGCAGGACGTCATCGACGTCAACCTCACTGGCGCGTTCAACACCGTGCAGGCAGTGCTCCCACATTTTCTTGAGCGTGGCCAGGGTGGCTCATTCATCGTGATCAGCTCTGCGGCGGGTCTCAAGGGTCAGCCATTTACGCTGTCGTATACCGCGGCGAAGCACGGCCTTGTTGGCATCGTCAATGCGCTTGCTATCGAATACGGCGAATACAACATTCGTGCCAACTCAATTCATCAAGCCGGCGTTACCACCCCGATGGGGAATGTTCCCGGCCTCGGTGCGCTCATCGAAGAACGTGCTTTCACGGTGGGCCCAGTGTTCATGAACACGATGCCTGTGGAATTTATTGATTCAGTAGATGTATCGAACGCGGTCATCTATCTCGCGAGCGACGAAGCTCGCTACGTAACCGGCATGCAAATGAAGATTGACGCAGGTCTCGTCGGCCGCTAGAGCTGCGGTGCAGCCTCATGTCGAATTGGTCCGAACGACGGAACTATTTGCCTAAAGTTCACCACCGCAGTGCACGTTCGCAGCAAAGGCGTAACCGAGCACATCTACCTTGCCCGATGTGGAAGATCGGAATCTTTGCAAGTGATGCTGCTCGGGGATTCGCTGGCATCGGGGGTGCCGCAAAGCGCTCCCGCTGTTTATGTTGATGCAGATCTTCCAGGAGCGAATCGGATAGAGCGATTCCTCCGTGACGAGGGATGGCACGTCGTATCTGGTGCTTCGGAAATTCCTCCGGAGAGCATCGCAATTGTGTTTTTTGGACCTTCGACCAATGTCGAGTTCTGGGCGAAACTCCTTGGGTATGGCGGATTACGAGCTATCGCCGTCGGTGACAATGCCGATAGTGACGTCCTCGTCGGAGCGTTGGAAGTTGGATTTGATCAGTTTGTTGACTGTTCGATCTCCGATCGCCTCCTGCTAGCGAGAATTCGTTCAGTAGCTCGGAGGAGACCCGCAATAACAAGAGCGGAAAACGGAATTGTCCTCAATCCAAGCAACTTGTCGATGTCTTTGGGAGAGCAGGCGATCAGACTCTCACCCAGCGAATTTGCAGTCCTCTCAGTTCTTTTCGATCGTTCCGGCTCGGCGGTATCAAAGCGTGTGCTGAGCGAGAAGAGCGGCTGCGAAGGCCCGGACTCACTTGACTCGGTGGTGCGTCGGGTTCGGTCGAAACTCGAAGATTTGGAGGGCATTCGTCGAATCCGTGCGGTAAGAGGATTTGGCTTCATCCTCGACGACCAGGCCTAAGACGGAATTCTTCACTTTGCCTTCTTCTGTGGGTAACCAACAGTTCGGAAGAACGTCGCTCGCCCTCCTTACCTTGGACGACGTGGCCATCGAAATTTTGAGCGATGAATTGGTCGTCAGTTTTCCAACTGATGACAAATCCATTGAGCAACCCTTGAGATCTCCTGAGGTTGGAGAAAAAGGACTCGACGCCATTCGACGCGGCCCGCAGACCGTGTATGAACAGAACTTCAGTGGACCAGAGCGATGCTGACCCAAACCGAGACATTCGTTCCGCAAACTGAGCCAGAGAGTCGCGAACCAGATCCACGATCTATCAATACTGTTCGAGATCGAAACGATCGAATTTTCAGAGTTGGTTTGTCCTCAACGGGCATCGCAGTGCTGGCCATCATGGTTGCCGTCGGCGTCTTTCTCGGCGCTCAGGCCTTCGATGCGCTCAGCGAAACTGGAGTTTCGTTCCTTACGACCACCGAATGGGAGCCGGATCGAGGTCGATTTGGCATTGGGTCAGTTCTTCTAGGCACGGTTCTGATCGCGTTGGTGGCAATAGCAATCGCTATCCCCATCTCGCTCGGCACCGCCTTGTTCATAACGAATATCGCTCCTGCGCGTTTCCGGGGAATCTTGGTTTCACTCGTTGATCTGATGGCTGCAGTTCCCAGCGTGGTCTATGGACTTTGGGGGCTGTTCTTCTTTCAATCGGGAGTAATTGGTCTTTCTCGCTGGATCTCCACGTGGCTTGGATGGATCCCGATCTTCAGTGTGCAAGGAGCCGAGTCGAACAGTGCGTTACCGAACGCGTCTGCATTTACAGCTTCTGCCTTCATTGCCGGTGTCGTCGTCGCACTCATGGTGATGCCGATCCAAAGCTCGGTGATGCGCGAGGTCTTCTCACAAGTTCCTTTGGGCGAACGAGAAGGTGCCTTCGCTCTGGGAGCGACTCGCTGGGGTGCGATTCGAGTTGTTTCGCTGCCGTTTGCCCGCGGGGGAATCATCGGTGGAACGATGCTCGGGCTCGGTCGAGCACTCGGGGAGACGATCGCGGTACTGCTGATTATTTCGCCCAGCTTCGAGATCAATTTCCGAATACTCGAATCCGGGGGTAATTCGGTGTCAAGCCTGATTGCGTTGGGATACAAGGAAGCTTCGTCATTCGGTCTTTCGGCGCTCATGGCGGCTGGCTTAGCGCTCTTCGCCATGACGCTTGTCGTCAACTTCATAGCGTCGGCGTTTGTCGCTCGATCGCGATCCGGTGCGAGTAGCGAAGCATGACGATTTTGGATAAATCCGACTCAGTGGAAGTTCAGGTGGAGGACGTGGAGTCTCAGCGTCCGAAAACGACTCTTCCGCAAATATCTCCAATCGCTCTTCCTCCGTCAAACACGCGGAGGATTACTGGCATTTCCCGGGAGGACCTGGGCAACATCCTGGGAGCCGGTGCGAGCTCCATCGCCGTGACCTATTTGTTGTTCGGACTTCTTGCACCGCTGCAGGGTTCGGTCGGATTTGTCGTGGTTGCGTTCTTGATCTTTCTTGGGCTCTACGCGCTACTGGTCTCACTCACGAATCCAAGTCCCATTGTCGTCGACAAAGTAATGACAGCGATTTTGGCTGCATCGGGGGCCCTCGCTCTGGCGGCTCTTGCATCAGTAGTGGCGTTCACCTTGTGGCGTGGACGAGATGCCCTTGTCACGTGGAATTTGTACACCGAGGATATGAGTGAGGCGGGACCTGCTGACCCGCTGTCTGTCGGGGGAATCCAACATTCGATTATCGGAACGCTCATCATCATCGCCATCGCGATCGTATTGACTGTTCCTCTGGGAATCGCTTGCGCGGTTTTCCTCAACGAGACACGGGGTCGTTTCAATCGATTAGTGAGAACAGTGGTTGACGCCATGTCGGCTCTTCCATCGATTCTCGCTGGACTCTTTATTTTCGCAACCTTCATCCTGATTCTCGGACTGCCACGATCGGGACTCGCCGCCGCCCTTGCCGTGAGCATCATGATGCTGCCGATCATTATTCGGTCAGCAGATGTCGTCATCCGGTTGGTTCCAGGAAATCTTCGCGAGGCCTCTGCATCACTTGGGGCACCGGAACGCCGGACTGTCTGGCATGTAGTTCTGCCAACGGCACGCCCCGGACTCGGTACTGCAGTCATTCTCGGTGTTGCTCGTGGTATCGGTGAGACCGCGCCGGTGCTGCTCACCTCCGGGTTTGCGTCGACGCTGAATGTCAATCCGCTGCGCGATCCGATGGTTTCGCTGCCGCTGTCGGTGTTCGAATTCGTCCAGTCACCCCAACCGGCTCTTATCGCCCGTGGTTTTGCTACTGCGGCGGTCTTGATGGTCTTGGTCTTGGTGTTGTTCGCAGTAGCTCGACTGATTGGCGGCCGACCGGCGGGCCAGCTGTCCTCTCGCCAGCAAAGACGAGCAGCAAGCCGTTCGTTGCGGGACCTGAAACGCATCGAGCCTGAGATCGAAACGGAGCAGTCATGAAAAAGGTATGGGCGTTCGTCCTGTTCGCACTCGTGGCATCGGTTGTTGGTGCGTCAGGCCCGAGTGCTGAGGCACAGGCGAGCTATCAGCGAATTTCTGGCGAAGGCTCCTCCTGGTCTGCGGGTGCCATCGATGCGATGCGCGTCAATGTCAAACAATTTGGAATCACCGTCGACTACAACCCGAGCGGATCCAGTGCAGGTCGCAAAAATTTCCTAAACGGAACCGTTGATTACGCAGCCTCTGATATTCCGTTCCAGTTTCAACCGGAAGATGGTTCAGCGCCTGAGAATCCCGCGCCGGGAAGTTACGCATACATCCCGGTAACAGCCGGTGGCACCTCGTTTATTTACAACTTGAAGATCAACGGTCAGCGTGTCACCAATCTCCGACTTTCAGGCGAGAACGTAACCAAGCTGTTCACCGGTGCCATCACAAGATGGAATGATCCTGCGATTGCAGCGGACAATCCCGGGCTGACAATGCCTGATCGCCCAGTAGTTCCCGTCGTACGTTCGGATGGTTCCGGTTCAACTGCGCAGTTCACACGATGGATGATTAGTCAACACGGGCCGCTCTGGACCGACTACTGCCGACGCTCGGGAAGGGCGCCTGCGTGTGGCGCAACCTCTACCTATCCCACGATCGCTGGGATGAAGGCGCAGGCGGGCGATCTTGGCGTCACGGGTTATGTGACGCAGGGTTTTGCCGAAGGATCAATTGGATATGTGAATTACTCCTATGCGATTGGCTCAAGGTTCCCGGTCGCAAAAGTCTTGAACAAGGCCGGCTACTACACAGAACCCAGCCCGACGAACGTGTCGGTCTCACTTCTGAAGGCTCGAATCAATACAGACGCTGGTTCGCCTAATTACCTGACCCAAATTCTCGATGATGTCTACAACGACACCGATCCACGCAATTACCAACTGTCGTCATACTCATATTTCATTCTGCCGACAGCGATTCGAGGCCAGTTCAATGCTGCGAAGGGTAGGACGCTTGGAGCGTTCACCTACTACGCCATGTGCCAGGCGCAACAGCAGTCCGCATCACTCGGGTACTCGCCACTTCCGATCAACTTGGTGACCTCGAGCCTTGAGCAAATCCGG
>JBILIB010000159.1:0-4570 GCA_044350215.1 Acidimicrobiales bacterium | reverse complement strand
TTCACCAGGCATTGTCCACGGGGGCCGCGCTGCGAGCGCAACGAGTGGGAGCCGCTGAAGTGCTTCGTTGCGGGCGTCAATACTTGCGTACCAAACTGGGTCCAGCACCTGGTGCCACTTGTCGGCACCGAGAATGATGACCTGGTAGCCCTCGGCGATATCGGCGACGAGACTGTGGGGAGTCATGGTCACGCCAATGCGAGCGTTGCCGCTTGAAATAGCAGTCAGTTCGGCCACACGGTCATCGATCGGCCTGAGCCGGGAGTCGTCCTTGCCTAACGTACGAGCGGATAGTGCGAAATCGACGCGGTCGAGACCGAGTTGTGCAATCGCAGTTTCGGCCAGATGCACATGGGCAATAGTGGGCGGATCAAAGGAGCCCGGGTACACGGCTCGGCGCGGTAGCGGCGGTGTTGTGTGATCAGAACCCACAGGATGAGGCTAGCGATCGTGGGAGACTCAAACCCATGAGAAGCCCGTTTCTTCATCCCTTTGCCCGTCCGGGAGCCGCAGCCGAGGAGTTCATCACGATCTCCCGTGGTGAAGGTGCGCTGGTGTGGGACAACCAGGAGAACGAATACATCGATGCGCTGGCCAGCCTTTGGTATTGCAACGTGGGCCATGGTCGGTGGGAGATCGTCGACCAGGTTGCGTCGCAGATGGCGGTGCTCGAGAACTACAACACTTTCGATATTTTCACGAACGAGACCGTTGAAACATTTGCTGCATTTGTTGCTGCAGCGGCACCCATGGTTGACAGTCGCATCTTTTTCACATCGTCAGGTTCCGAGGCCGTCGAAACTGCACTCAAACTGGCGCGGCTTACGCACTCGTTAAAGGGTGATTCGCAACGCACCGAGTTTGTAGGGCGCGTGAACTCGTATCACGGTGTCGCGTATGGCGGTGTATCGGTACAAGGTCTGCCGCTTAATCAGCAGGGCTTTGGTCCGCTGCTTGACACGGTGCATCAGGTATCGGCACATGACATCGAAGACATTGAGAAACTCTTTGAGCGAACGGGCTCCACGATCGCCGCGGTCATTACTGAACCAGTGCAAGGTGCTGGCGGTGTGTATCCGCCGGTTGACGGCTATCTCACTCGATTGCGCGAGCTTTGCGACGAGTACGGCGTGCTGTTGATTTTCGATGAGGTCATTACCGGCTTCGGTCGCTTGGGTTCATGGTTTGCAGCGTCACACTTTGGCGTTGTGCCCGACATGATTACGTTCGCGAAGGGCTGCACGTCTGGCTACTTGCCACTTGGCGGTGTCGTAGTGGGCGAAGCGGTGCTCGATGTGCTCGAAGCCGACCCCACCTTCATCCTTCGACACGGTTACACCTACAGCGGTCATCCGTCAGCGTGTGCTGCTGCTCTTGCAAACACGGCAATCTTGTTAGAAGAGAACTTGTTTGATCGAGTGCCAGTTATCGCAGAGCGAATCGGAGGCGGACTCACCGCTTTAGCGGCAACCGGTGCGATTGTTGAAGCTCGCGGTATGGGTGGTATCTGGAGCGCAGAACTTCAGCCCGGCCTTGCCGCTCCGGCAGTACGTAACGAAATGTTGAAGCGCGGTGTGATCGCACGACCAATTGGACTTTCCGTCATCGCGTTCTGCCCACCGTTCGTGGCAACTGAAGCACAACTTGACCAATGCGTTGTTGCCCTTCGAGAAGCAATCGCTGCTTTGGCGTGAAGCGTCGTGAGTTGATTTGAGTCAGACGGCCGGGAGCGCTATTTCCGGTTCGACGAACGATTTTGCGAGTGCTTCAGCAACTGCAGCATTCGTAACGCAACCGCTCGCGGTATTGAGACCCTTTGCCAACGCGGAATCTCGCCCTACGGCTTCTGCAGCACCGAAGCGCGCCAGTTCGGTGAGATAGGGGAGTGTTGCGTTAGTGAGTGCGTTTGTTGAAGTGTGCGGTACTGCGCCGGGCATATTGCCAACCGCGTAATGCACTACCCCGTGCTTCACGAAGGTGGGGTCTGAATGGGTTGTCTCGTGAGAGGTTTCTATGCAACCGCCTTGATCGATGGCGATATCGATCACGACTGCTCCGGGTTTCATTGATCGGATCATGTCTTCGCTTACGACGATTGGCGCACGGCCGCCGGGGACAAGCACGGCGCCGATGACAAGGTCGGCGTCGGCTACTGATCGTTCGACTGCCCCGCGGTTTGAGGTGATGGTGGTGATGCGACCCATCTGAATCTGATCAACATGGCGAAGGCGGTCGATGTTCTTGTCGAGTAGGTCGACCTCCGCTTCAAGGCCAGCGGCCATCCATGCTGCATTCCAGCCAACGTTGCCAGCCCCGAGTACAACAACGCGAGCTGGCCGAACCCCAGGAGCGCCGCCAAGCAGCACGCCGCGACCGCCGTTATGGCGTTCGAGGAAATGAGCACCGATCTGCACGCTCATGCGACCAGCGACTTCGCTCATCGGGGCGAGAAGGGGAAGCGAACCGTCGGCCAGTTGCACTGTCTCGTACGCAATGGCCGTGACATTGCTGGCAAGAAGCGCGTCGGCGACTTTGGGATACGCGGCAAGGTGTAAATAGGTGAAGAGGATGAGGCCAGGACGGAAGTACGGAAACTCGGATGCGAGTGGTTCTTTCACTTTGCAGATGAGTTCGGCCCGTTCCCACACCTCACTCGCGGTATTGACGATGACAGCTCCCGCACGTTGATAGTCCTCATCTGGGATTGATGAATCGATACCAGCATCTTTTTCGACAAGGACTGTGGCCCCGGCATGGAGAAGTTCGCGAACTCCATCGGGAGTGATGGCGACGCGATGTTCTTCTTTTTTGGTCTCGCGGGGTACTCCAACGGTGAGCGAGACCGAAGCGGGATTCATGTCAGTGCCACCGGGGTTCCTGCTGAGGAAAGGACGTCGATTGCTTCTTCAAGGGCGATTCGTACGATGCGCTCGATTTCGTCGAACTCTGCCTGGCCCGCAATGAGCGGAGGGGACAACTGGATGACGGGATCACCTCGATCGTCGGCTCGGCAAACGAGTCCGAGTTCAAGGAGTCGCTTCGACAAGTGGCCCCGCAACAACAACTCCGATTCATCGGCGGTAAACGTTTCGCGAGTAGCGGCATTCTTCACGAGTTCGATGCCATAGAAGTACCCCATGCCACGAACATCGCCCACGATCGGGAGATCGCGAAGCTTTTCGAGCGTGGACCGGAACGCAGCTTCATTTTCGAGAACGTGTTCAATGAGGTGTTCGTTTTCGATCACATCAAGATTGGCCATAGCGACGGCACAACTCACCGGATGGCCGGCGAACGTAAATCCGTGAAGGAACGAAACGCCCTCCGCCTTAAACGGCTCGGCGATGCGATCGCTCACGATCATTGTCCCGAGGGGCGAATAGCCCGACGTGAGTCCTTTGGCGGAGGTAATGATGTCGGGCACGTAGCCCAGTCGATCGCAGGCGAACATTGAGCCAAGACGACCCCATGCGCAAATGGTTTCGTCGCTGATCATGAAAATGCCGTAGCGATCGCAGATCTCGCGTACACGAGCGAAGTAGTCGTTGGGAGCGGTGAAACAGCCACCGGCGTTCTGCACTGGTTCAACGAAGACGCACGCAACGGTGTCGGGGCCTTCTCGCAGAATCATCGTTTCGATGTCGTCAGCGCAGGCGAGGTTGCAAGCGCTTTCGTTCGAACACATGGTGCAGCGATACCGGTTGGTATTTGCTGCGCGGCCAACACCTGGCACGAGTGGTTCGAACATCTGTCGGAATGCGGGTACGCCGGTAAGCGAAAGTGCACCCATCGTGGTGCCGTGATACGCGAGATATCGAGTGATGGCTTTCGTGCGTAATGGCTGTCCGCGGAGTTTGAAGTACTGACGCGCGAGCTTCCATGCTGACTCCACCGCTTCGCCACCGCCGGTGGTGAAGAACACGCGATTGAGATCGCCGGGGGCAAGGTTCGCCAGACGCGCCGCTAGTTCGATCGCGTTGGGGTGGGCGTAAGTCCAAACGGGAAAGAACTCAAGCGTTGCTGCTTGTTTCGCAGCGGCTTCGCCGAGTTCGGAGCGGCCGTGGCCGATCTGCACAGTAAAAAGTCCGGCGAGTCCGTCGAGGTAACGCTTGCCATCGACGTCCCAAACCGAGCAGCCTTCGCCGCGTTCCATGATGGGAGCGCCGCCGTCTCCGGGGTCAAGCCTGCTGAAGTGTCCCCAAAGGTGGGACTGGGCGAGCTGTCGGAGTTCCGCAGGGGTCCGGCTCATGGTGTGCTCCCGAGAGAGGCCGGCCGAGATTCGGACGTGCCGTTGATCGTGTGCTGATTCTTGCCCGACGAAAGCGATTCAGCAACGAACTTAGGTCAGGAAGCGGTCAGGAATCGCTCAGGCCAGCGAGTTTTTGTGCTCTGCGGTTGTTGAAGAGCACCAAAAGCGCCGCCAGGACGATGCTGATGATGAGTAGAGCGGTCGAGAATACGTTGATCTGCACGGGGATCTTTGAGCGCTTCATGTTCCAAATCTGGATGGGGAAGGTGTTGTCCAGACCCGAATTCAGGTACGTGATGATGAAGTCATCAAGCGACAGCG
>JBILIB010000044.1:0-14551 GCA_044350215.1 Acidimicrobiales bacterium | reverse complement strand
GTACTCGGGCGTGCAGATGATGACTGCAGCTGCGCCGTCGGAGGTTGCACAAATGTCGAGAAGACGAAGCGGATCGGAAACGATCGGCGAACCGGCAAAGTCGTCAAGCGTGAACTCTTTGCGGAATCGCGCGTTGGGGTTTCCAACGCCAGCCTTTGAGTTCTTGACCTTCACCATGGCGAAGTCTTCAACGGTGTCGCCAAACACGTCGATGCGACGACGCGCGTTCAGCGCAAAGAACGCTGGGTTCGTTGCGCCAAGAAGATGGAAGCGCTGCCAATCGGGATCTTCCTTGCGCTCGCCACCTACCGGAGCGAAGAAACCCTTCGGCGTGGTGTCGGCACCAATAACCATGGCGACATCGGCGAAGCCCGCAAGTATCTGCGCGCGTGCCGACTGCATTGCTTGTGCACCCGAAGCACATGCGGCGTACGAAGAAGAAATCTGGGCGCCTGTCCAACCCATTGCCTGCGAGAACGTGGAGCCCGCAACGAAACCGGGGTAGCCGTTACGAATGGTGTCGGCACCAGCAACGAATTCAATGTCGCGCCAAGCAACATCGGCATCGGCAAGCGCAGCCTTGGCGGCAACGAGTCCGTAGTCGACGAAGTTCTTTCCCCACTTGCCCCACGGGTGCATACCTGCACCGAGGACGACGAGATCACGTTCAGTTGCCATCACGCACTGCCTTTCGGGGCCGAAGGTGCCCATGTCCAGATCCAGTGGTCGACACCTTCGTCGTCGCGGTAGAGCACCTGCAGATCGACTTCGACTTCCTGACCAATAGAAAGGTCAGCGGCCATGACGCCCGTGGCGACCTGACCAAGGATGACGATGCCCTCGGCTTCGAGCTCGACTGCAGCAAGTGCGTAGGGCTCGAACGGTTCGGCAGCCACGTAAGGGGGCGGCGGGGCGTAATGGTTCTCGGTGTAGGACCACACCTTTCCTTTGCGGGAAAGGGGAGTGGGCTCGAGTTCGGTGCCGTCGCAATCGGGGCTGGGGCAGGATCCGGACCGGGGCGGGAACACAACGGTTTCGCACGCAGTGCACTTGGCGCCGATGAGGGTGTAGGGCTCGGAGGTGGTGAACCACCCCTCGACCGCAGGAATTCGTTCTGTGGTTGTCACGTTCTGCAATGTAGTGGTGTCGGGGGAGGGGGCCCGATTCCTCAGGGAAATCTCTCCCTGGTCGGAAGATCTTTCAGGGTCGGCCCTACGCTTGACCTATGGCCAGCGATGCTGCTGATTCTCATCGTCCGATCGGTTCGATTCGCAGAACTCGCAAGTCGGTTGAGGGGCATGTGGTTGCCTACTCTCCGTTGTGGGGGCCTATAGCAGTCGCTCTCGGCGTGTTCCTGACCGTTGCTGGCGTCATGCATTTCGTCAACCCAAGTTTTTTCGACGACATTGTTCCGCCGTGGCTGTGGCCGTCGGAACGTTTCTGGACCTACGCCAGCGGTGTTGCCGAACTCATCGTCGGACCAATGCTGATCATTCGCCGCACCCGGCGTATTGGTGCACTAGCGGCCATTGTGGTTTTGATCGCCGTCTATCCCGCCAATCTCTACATGGTGTGGGACTGGCGCGATCGAAGTTTCGGTGAACGCACGGTGTCGTGGGCGCGTCTGCCGTTTCAGTTCGTGTTCATCTGGTTGGCGTGGATGGTGGCGAGGAGCCAAGCGACGCTCCGCCACCGAGGGTGATTAGTCGGCGGATTCGGTGCGATCGTTTTTCGACCACTGATTGAACGACATCATTCCGTACAACAGCAGTCCAATGAAAACGATGAGGGTGACGAGGCCACCGGCGATGAAGAGCCCGATCTCGGTCATGAATCGGTCTTTCTGGCAACGAGAAGGAGCGCACCGAGGGAAAGAATCGATGGCACCCAAACGCCTACGTAGATGCCGTTGAGGCGGCCGGAAACGTCATCTTCGCCGGCGCTGAAATAAATGGTGATGCTCAGTACAAGGCTGATCATGGCTGCCGCAATCAGACAGCCCTTCAAAATGGTGTCTGGCTTCATGGACTTGGATCCGTTCTCTGGGCAACGGGTGACTCTGTTCGAGGCGACCCCACACGCGCTGTGCGAAGTTAGAATACCGCTTCGCTGGGCATTGCCTGTGATCCGACGCGAGGAATAAAAAGCGATCTACGATCTTCCTGCTGTGCCACATCAGGTGGCCCCAGCCCCAGTGAGGGAGAGTTCTATGGGTGAAGTAGCTCTGACAGGAAACGAGTATCTACTCGTTTACAACGTGTTTTCTTTAGTCGTCGCATCAATGTTTGCGGCGTTTGTCTATTTTCTGCTCAACGTTTCACAGGTATCGAAGAAGTACCGCAGTGCTGTTGTCGTTTCAGCCGTTGTCGTGGGGGTGGCCGGCTACCACTATTTCCGTATTTTCACCGGCTGGGCCGACGGCGAGTTCAACGAGGGCTACCGCTACGCCGATTGGCTGCTCACGGTTCCGTTGTTGCTTATCGAACTTCTCATCGTGCTTGGTATTACGTCGGAGAAGCGTCGTCCACTCGCCATCAAACTGGTCATCGCAGCCGTTTTGATGATCGCCCTGGGGTACCCGGGTGAGGTTTCGACCAGCGATAGCACCAAGTGGATCTTCTGGGTGTTGGCGATGATCCCGTTCATCTACATCCTGGTCACCGTGGCCGGCGAGATGAAGGCGTCTGCTACTCGCGAATCCGCCAAAGTTGCCAAGGGAATTCGGTTGGCGGCGATCCTGTTGCTTGTGGCGTGGTTGGTCTACCCCATCGCCTATCTGTTCCCGATCCTGTTCGGTGAATCGAGCGGTATGGCCGAGACGGTTCGTCAGGTCGGGTACTCGTTTGCCGATCTTCTCGCCAAGCCGGTTTATGGTCTCGCCATTCTGGCGGTCGCCAAACTCCGCACTGCCGAAGAAGAACCTGCCAACAGCTGATTTTTCTGGAATCCTCGGTCGCATGCGGGGCCTATTGTTGCCCGCATGTCGGCCGAGGATTCATGGCAGTCCATCATCGATGCACTTGAATTCGCGGTGTCGCGTATCGAGGGCGATCCCGGTCCACTGAACGATCGTGAACGCGCTGACGGCAACTTGTATGTAATGCGCATGCTCACGGCCGTAACGCAGAGCACGACCCTTACGCTCGACCCTGATCGTCCTGCGTTTCTTGCGATGCTCGACGGTGTTCGCTTCGTTGGTGCTGCAGGCCCCGATATCGATTACGACGTTGCTGCGGTTCGCCCTGATTCGCTGTATTCGATTTCCGGCGAGCGAGGTGAAGCGACCTATGTCGGCATCACGGTGTATGCGGGTGCAGGAGCAGGCGGCGCGTCAGCAGTTGTTACGTCTGTCGATGTCGACGACATTTTGAATTCCGACGGCACGTTTACATGGGAGTTCAGCCATCCCGAAGCAGCGCGCGTCATTGTTCGTCAGTATTTCCATGATCGTGGTGAGCAGTCGCGCGGTTCGTGGTCGATTACGCGAGTTGATGCGGGTGTGAGCGACAACGCAGAAGGTGCTGGTACGTCACGACGCATGGGAAGCGCGGAAATGTCGGCCCGAGTTTCCAACGCAGCAAAGTCGCTTCGTTGGAACGCACAGCTCAACCAGTTGTGGACACCCGAGCGACGCTCGTTTCCCAATAAGTTCGTGCGCCAGACTTGCGACGACATTGTTGCTGCGATTCCGAATCCTGACGTCGTCTACTCCTTCACTTGGTGGAAGGTGGCCGAGGACGAAGTTGTGGTTGTCGACTTCGTACCGCCCACAACCGACTATTGGGCGTTGCAGCTGTGCGATCGCTGGTATCAGTGCTTCCCCGATCGTCAATCGAACATCAACAACCGTGAGGCTGTTGCGAATGCTGACGGATCAGTTCGCATCGTGGTTTCCGACGGCGACCCAGGCGTGCCGAATTGGCTCGACACCAGCGGTCATCGCGTCGGCGTGATGTTCTTCCGCTGGTTGCACGCTGACATTGCCGAACAGCCCGAGTGTCGGGTGATGAAGCGATCAGAAGTTCGGTCGCCGTCGTCGTCCGTGTGATCGTCAGTTTCGATTAGGACAGCATCGGAGTTTCGGTGTTCGGCCCTCTGCGCAAGGCCACACGCATGACCTCGACCATCATCCACACGGCAACGGCGCCCTTCGCCGTCCACAGCCATGCTCGGACGAGGTTCACAATCATCAGTTCGTCATAGGTTTGCTGGTCCCAGCGGTCGAGCAACACGCCGTGCGCTGGCGCTGAGAACGCTGCTGTATCGATGAGGATGAACAGCATCAGGAATGCGCTGATGATCGCTGCGATACGAAGACGTTTTGGGTGGGCGAGCAGTAGCACGAGCACGCAGAGCCCCTCGATCAGCCACGGCCCGAAGAGCACTTTGCCGATGCGGTCGACATGAGCGTGTTCGTAGGCATCCCATGACTCTGCGCCAACGAGGGGGAAGAGGTCGTAATGAACGACCTGCACCGTCCAGATCATTCCGACCATCAACACGGTGACAACGAGCTGCACCAGCACAACCCAGTGCAAACGGAGTCGGTCGAGGCCGGGCAGATTGGGGGACCACTCACCGCTGGGCGATGGTGTGAAGCGAGGAAGAGGCATGGGCGGGACGGTAGCGACGCCTCTGTTGGCGTGACGGGTCGGGCGAGGAGTCGGGCCGGGAGTCGGGGGGAGTGGCGCCGCAAGTGCCGTAGGATGCAGCAGAGTGCGGCGGGACTTCGCTGGCGGACGCGCGTCGCGGTTGTTCTGGCAGCGCATCGGCGCCGGATGTGAGCGGTTGTGTTCGTGGGCGGGAATGATCCGAATGGCCTATTCACGATGGTGTTTCGGGTCGGTACTATCGAACACATGTTCGAAACTTCTAGCGAAGTCTCAGTAGAGCGCGGTGGCGTCGCCGTGGATTGCGGATCAGTTTCACCGGGGTTGGCTGGGCTGGAGTTGGCGGGGCCGGAGTTTGTCTCGTTCGACATAGCGTTCACTCAGTTGTCGAATGCGGTTGTCTCGATGGGTGCATGTGGTGTCCCCGCCGATGCCGGCGTGCTTGTGGGTCTGCGGTCTCAGATCGATCGTCTCTCTGCGCTCACGGCCGAAGCCGAAATTCGGTTCGATCAACAACAGCTGTGGCGTGACGAAGGCGCAGGTTCGTTACGCGCCTGGCTGGTCGACGCGTGCGGGTTATCGCGTCGAGAGGCAACACATCTGGCTCGTCGGGCTGATCGGCTCGAGTCGTGGCCCGAAGTTCTCGAGGCATGGAAGTCTGGTGCGCTGAGCGGCACGCAAGTCGACGTTGTCGTTGCGGCGGTTCCGGCCCGATTCGTCACAGAGTTTGCTCAACAATCTCCCGAGGTCGTGCGTGTGCTGGCACCTCTCGATGTCGCGCAAACCGAAGTGGCCATGCGTCAATGGGTGAGGTGTGCCGAGGCAGTCGATAGTCCCGAAGACTTTTCCGAGCGGCCATCGGGTGTCTACCTCGATTCATTGCTCGACGGTCGAGTGGCGGTGCAGGGCCAGCTGAGTCGCACCGAAGCGGCCATTGTCGAGGCTGCGTTACGAGTGTTCGATGTTCCAGACCAGGTCGACGAAAACGGCGAGTTCATCGGCGAGCCGCGCTCACTGGGCAAGCGCAATGCCGATGCATTGGTGGAAGTGTGCAAGTTCGCAATGTCTCATCGTGACGGTGCAGGGGAGTCGGGTCGGTTCGTCCCGCACGTTTCGCTTCTGCTTGACATTGCGGAATTGCGTGCATCGGCCTTGCGCGGCGCAGGCGTGCGCTCAAAAGATGGTCTTGAACGCGCCGCCGAGGCCCGAGGCTGGTCAGCGGCTGAACGGGCTTGGTTCACCGACGCTCTGCGCCGTCATGGCGATGCGGTGACTTCCGACGGCGGCGAACTCGATGCAACTGCGTTGGCCACACTCACCTGCGATTCTGTTGTGCAGCGGGTTCTCATGGCTGGTTCGAAGGTGTTGAATCTGGGTCGAGAAGTCCGAACGGCGACTGCGGCGCAACGAAGAGCAATTGTCGCTCGCGACCGACATTGTCGAGCGCCAGGTTGTCGGACGAAACCCAAACATTGCGATGTCCATCATCTTGATCATTGGATCAACGGTGGCCGAACAGATGTCGACCGAATGGCGTTGCTCTGCGGCACGCATCATCGGGAGTTTCATAAACCGGGGTATCGAATGGAGCTTTCCGATCAGGCCGAATTCACCGTGCACTCGCCCAGAGGGTGGAGTCGGTCAAGCGTGCCCGAGCGAATCGAGGCTCAGATATTTCCGAGTGCGTCCGGGTCTGGGTCCAGATGGGAGGGAGGGCATACGTTGTGAGGCATCGCCGAAACACAGATCACCGAAACCTCAACTGGACCTTGGGGCGACGCCTCGGCGACGTTCAGTGCCGATCACGTCCACAGGTACCTGCTGACGCGCACATGGGATGCATCGCTGCCGAGCGTGAACTTCCTCATGCTCAACCCTTCGACGGCCGATGCGTTTCAGCTCGACCCAACGAATCGTCGCTGCGTTGGGTTTGCCCAAGCGTGGGGTTACGGATCGATGGTGACGACAAACATCTTTGCGTTTCGATCCACCGACCCCGTTGGGCTTCGAACCGCGGCAGACGCCGTCGGCTCAGAGAACGACGACGCGATCCTCAGCGCAGCAAAGAGCGCTGATCTCGTCATTGCTGCGTGGGGAACTCACGGCGACTTGCAGGGAAGGGGTAATGCAGTGCGCAAGATGCTCGGTGAGGCGGACATAGTGCTGCACACACTGCGACTTACGAAAGCCGGTCATCCGGGGCATCCCCTTTACGTGGCGGGCGATGCGTTGCCAACGACTTGGACCTGATCGGTGCCACACTCTTGCAAAGCCTCTGGAGGAATCGCCGTGAAGAAGTCCCCACTCAAACGAGCAGGAATCGCACTCGTCGCGGTTGTTGCAGCCGTTTCGATCGCTGCGGGCTGTTCCTCTTCGAGTTCAAAATCCTCAGAGGCGCAGTACTGCGACTCATGGCAGACGGTCGTTGAATCATTCAACGCGCTCGATGACATCGCGATTACCACGAGCGGGCTGAGCGGTCTCGACGCGGCTGTCGAAGACATCACGACTGCTGCGAAGAGTCTTGCATCGTCAGCCGATTCATTACTCAAGCCCAAGGTGGAAGCGTTACAAGATGCGCTGACTTCGTTTGGCAACACTCTCAGTTCGCCCCAGCTTTCGACCGACTACCTCGATAAACTGAAGTCGGAAAGTCAGAAGGTCGACGACGCATGGAACGATCTTGTGAACACCGCGAAGACAAGTTGTCCAGACGTACAGGCTTCGTCGGTCTGAAGAAGTCCAACCGCGATCCTGAAATCTGATTAACGAATCGTTAGCTGCCCGCCGTCGACATTGATGGCTTGACCGGTAATCCACGAACCTTGATCGCTGCACAAAAAAACGCACATGTTCGCGATGTCCTCGCCGGTGCCGTGGCGACGCATCGGGATGATGTTGCGCAGTCGTTCCCAGTTTTCGCCCCGATCAATGTCATCAAGGCGACTGGTGTCGACGATGCCGGGGCAAATGGCGTTAACGCGAATGCCTGATGGCCCTAGTTCGGCGGCCATCGCTGCGCCGAGCGCGTGAATGGCCGCCTTGCTTGCGGAATAGGCAGCGGTGCCGGGTCCAGCGATCTTTCCGCCCACGCTGGAAATGTTCACAATGCAGCCGGGTTGATCAACCTCGAGCCAATGGCGAGCGGCGGCACGGCTCAACAAGAACGTGCCGTTCAAGTTCACGTCGATGACTTTGCGCCATTCAGCGGGATCAAGATCGACGACATTGAATCGATCGGGGCCACGGGCTGCACCAGCGTTATTGACAATGATGTCGACGCGGCCAAACTCTTCGAGCGTTCGCGCAACCAGTGCATCAACAGCAGACTCATTCGCAATGTCGCTCACAACTGGAACACAGCGCTGTCCTAACGCTCGGATCTCATCGGCAACCGACTCGATGTCGCGCCAACCGGCGGTTTGTTCATCGGCGGGGTAGTCGGCCGGAGCGCGGCCCGTGCCGGTGATGACGACATCGCATCCAGCGCGAGCCAGTTCCACTGCAATTGGCCGGCCAATGGAACGCATGCGCCCGGCACCAGTGACGATGGCAACGTTGCCGGCTAACCCCGTGAGTTCAGATGTCATGGTCTGACGGTAGTGGGGGACGGCTGAGCGTGTCTGAGGCTTTTGATGGGCCAATATGGTCACACTATGTCGCCCCGAATTCGGAACTTTCTCATCATCGCCCTGTGCGGTGTCATCCCAATCGTCGTTGCGATGCAGTTGCCGAGCGACCTCTGGGCGGAAATCGGTGATCTGCCTGCTCACCCCTTGATTGTGCACTTTGCTGTCGTCATGCTTCCGGTGGTTGCGCTCTGGACGCTGTTCGCCATAGCCAAACCCGCCGTGCTCGAAAAAACATTTCCGTATTTGTTCGCACTGAGTGTGGTCTCGACGTTGTCGGTCATCGCGGCGAAGTCATCGGGCATTTCGTTATCAGCTGCCGTTGGTCTGCCCGATGAGCATGCCGAAGCCGGCGACCGCCTCGTTATTGTGGCGATTGTTCTGAGCACAGTGATCCTGTTGCTCGCTGGCGTTTCGAAGTTCTGGCCCAAGCGCGTTGCAGTCGTAGGTGTCAGCGTTGTCGCGGTATTGGTGTCGGTTGTTGCTCTTCCGCTGACCTACATCACCGGCCACAGCGGTGCCGAGGCCACATGGAAAGATGCCTATGCCGAAGCTAAGGAGCCCATCAGTGATGGCGAGGGCAGTCTGACCATGGCCGAAGTGCAGAAGCGATCAACGCGTGAAGATTGCTGGAGCGTGGTCGATGGCAACGTCTACGACCTCACATCATTTATTCAGCGCCATCCCGCAGGCGCCGACGACATTGCCGAAATGTGTGGCAAAGATGCCTCCGAGAATTTCCTTGGGCAGCATGAAGGCCAAGGAGAACCCGAAATGTGGCTAGGCACGCTGAAAGTCGGAGTCCTCAGTAACTAGCGAACAACTGGTGTTACTCGAACGCCGCTCTTGAAGAACGCCTGACCTTCAGCAATGGCCTCGGGACGGTTGCCAATTTCCACCAGGTGATTGGCAGTGGCGATGGCCTGCGTGCGGGGCATATTGCGACGGGCCCACAGTGCGCGCATCGTTCCTTGCACAGCGATCTGCGGAAGCGATGCAAGCTTTGTCGCGATCTCCATTGTGTGATCGAGAAGCTGATCGCCAGGAACAACCTCGCTCACCATTCCCCAACCGTGCGCGGTTTGGGCCGAGATGCGCTCGTAATTGCCCATAAGCGACATGCGCACGAGTTCGCCCCACGGCATTTGATCGAACATGAACATGGGCTCGAAACAGGCCGCCATGCCATAAGTGGTGTGCGGATCGAAGAAGGTTGCGTGTTCGGCAGCAATGATGAATTCGCTTTCGCCGAGTGCGTAGAACGCGCCGCCGCCGCACATGCCGTTCACCGCGGTGATGACGGGCTTCCACAGGTCGGCCTGCTTCGGGCCGAGCTTCAACATTGGGTCGTCCATCATGAATGGTGAATCGGGCTGACGGTTATCCATCGCAAAGTCGCGGTCGATGCCCGTGCAGAACGCTTTCTCGCCGGCACCAGTGAGAACGACAACCTTGACGGTGTCGTCGTAACGGATCTCTTTGTAGAGATGCTCAAGTTCGGTGACGAGCGCGAGGTCGCAAGAGTTGTACTTATCGGGACGGTTCAGCGTGATGACGCCAACACCATCGGTGACGTCGAACAGCACAGCGGTGAGACCTTCTGAAAGCGGGTGGGAAGCCATGGGGGCAACCTACCAACGCTCAGGGCGTGGCTTGAGATCTACCTTGAGTCTGCTTAGAAACTCAACCCGTGAACTTGGGCACCAGGACGGCTTCCTGCACTTCGTAGGCACCGATATCGATGATGTCGACGACTCGGGGCAGGCCGCGCTGGTCGGTAGCGGGCGGGGGAGTGAAGCCCGGCCAGCCCGCGTTCCACGCCGCGCTTCCGAAAGAAATCGGTACCACCGAGACGGTGTTGTTGATGCGTTCGAGAGGCAACAGCCCAGGGTCAACGCCGAATTGGGTGCCATAACCGGGGAAGACAGCCGCATTTGGCCTCTCAATGAGCGAGAACAACGAGAATGCTGGGGTAGCGACATCCTCACCACCGTTGTCGGCAGCCAAAACGTGTGTGAGCGCAAGTTCAACGAGAATCGGCACTCCGGCTTGGGGTGAGAGTGAGCTCGCGCAAACGGAGATTGACGATGCGGTTGCTACCGAGCCGCATCCGGTGTCGCCCGTGGGGGCAAAGATCCCCTCCGCGGAATTACCACTGATTGTGGTGTTCGAAATGCTCACCTTCGAATCATTCGGCGCACTGGCCATTGGATGAATCCCGGCGGTGGACACTGGTCCAATCCGATAGTGGGACCCAAGAGTCACGCCCGTGCCGGTGTTGTCGGAAATGGTTGAGTTCGAAACTTCCGCTGACCCGAACAGTAAGAGGCCTCCGACCGAGGAATAGAGAATTGATGGGTCGGGCGGGTCGGTGGCGACATTGCCCGTGACGGTGACCCGATCAAGCGATGGGCGGAAATCCTCTGTGTATCCAACGATGTAGGCACCTCCAACACGAGCTGATGTGTTGTCGGAAATCCGAGTGTTCGTAACGCTGAACGTGCCGCCGAATGAGCCGAGATAGGCACCCCCAACAATTCCTTCTAGCGACTGGTTTCCTGAGACAACCGAATCAGAGACCGCCACATTTGAGCCTGCTGCAACAAGGCCGCCACCTCCTTCGGTGGCGGTGTTGTTTGAAACGGTGAGTGAGGTGAGTGTGAGCGATTCCCGTGCGATCGCAAAAAGCCCTGCGCCTAACTCGGCTTGATTCTCGCTAAACGTTGAATTTGTGATGGTGATGTTGTCGGCAGTGATCCATGCGCCGCCGCCCTGGCTGGGTCCATCGTCTGGGCTACTGCCGGGTGTGCCCTCTGCGACATTGTTTGTCATCACTGAGTTTGTAATAACGACATCGCCAGTTCCTGACGCATTGTCGACTCCGAGACCACCGCCGAACGCTTCCACCGAAGTCAAGCCATCCGAAGTCGGTGTCGCCAGATTGTTCGTGAGCGTGACGTCGTCAAGAGTCAAAGCGGTATCGGTAACTGCGATAGCGCCGCCGCCCGAGCCGGTCCAATACGTATCACTGCCGTCAATTGTGAGGCCACTAATGGTGACGCCGCCGCTTCCACCAGTTGCGATCGTGAACGCGTGATAGAGCTGGTCGTTCGAAATCGTGAGTGCTGCTGAACCTGGCCCGATAATGGTGAGGCTGTCGGTGATGTCGGGAAGACTGTAAGTCAGGGAGATCGTCCCGGTAGTGCCGGGAGCGAATTCGATGGTGTCGGCACCGGGTGATGCGTTGGCATCAGTGATCGCTTGGGACAGCGAACCGATTCCGCCGAGATCCGTGGTGGTAACCGTGAAGGTTGCTGCTCCGGCGGGGGAGGCGAGGAGCACGGCGCCGAGAGCTCCGGCACCGCCGCCAAGAGCCAGCATTGAGCCGCTTGTCAGAAGGGCAGTTGCAGACCGAGGGGTGATCCGGGGCCTAAGAACGGTTCGAGTCATTCCACAAGATACCCGTCCTCCGGTTCTGACACTCCGTCAGATGGGCGGGGGTGGGAATCGCTAGTGTCAAGGCCCATGCGAGCAGATGAGAACTGGGGAACTATCGGCCGGCTGATACTGGCGTCGGGGGACCGCTTCCCGAATGTCGAGGCATTGGTCGATGGCGAGCTCCGGCTGACGTTCCCTGAACTGCGTGATCGCATCATCGATTCGGCCCGGGCCCATATCGCTGCCGGGGTTGAGAAGGGCGACAGGGTGGCCATCTGGGCGCCGAATATTGCCGAGTGGGTCATCTCAGGCCTTGGCGCCGTGATGGCTGGTGCCGTGTTGGTGCCGTTGAACACCAGATATAAGGGAATGGAAGCCGCCGACATCATTCGCCGTTCGGGCGCCAAAGTCCTGCTGTGCGTCAATGGATTCCTTGGTAACGACTACGTCGGCATGCTGGCGGGCACCGGCATTGAAGAGAACTGTCGCATCGTCGTCATTAAGGGCGATGCTCCCGAAGGCACAACCTCGTGGCAGGACTACCTCAATGCGGGCGCCGTGGTGCCCGTTGAATCGGTTGACGCTCGTGTGAACGAAACCAGCCCCGATGATCTGTGCGATCTCGTGTTCACCTCGGGAACCACGGGTAAGCCCAAGGGTGTCATGGTGACGCATGCACAAACACTTCGCGTGTTTGAAGTGTGGGCCGATGTCGTTGGCCTTGCCGAAGGCGACCGCTACCTCATCGTGAATCCGTTCTTCCACACCTTTGGTTACAAGTCCGGCATCATCGCCAGTTTCCTCAAGGGCGCAACGATGATTCCCGAGCCCGTGTTCGATGTGCAGAAAGTGTTGGCTCGCATTGCTGCCGAAAAGGTCTCGATGTTGCCTGGGCCGCCCACATTGTTCCTTTCGATTCTCAACGACCCGAACCGCGATTCGTTTGATCTTTCTTCGCTTCGTGTTGCCGTTACGGGTGCCGCAGCAATTCCAGTGTCGATGATCGAACGAATGCGTGACGAACTCACGTTTAAGAACATCATTACTGCCTACGGCCTTACGGAAGCGACCGGCACAGTCACCATGTGTCGTCCAGAAGACGATCCGGAAACCATTGCGCTTACGTCGGGTCGTGCAATTCCCGACACCGAAGTTCGAATTGTCGACGAAAACAACAACGAACTTCCGCGCGGCGAAGCCGGTGAAATCGTCTGCCGTGGCTACAACGTCATGCTCGGTTATCTCGATAATCCGGAAGCCACTGCTGAAACGATTGATGCCGAGGGTTGGTTGCATACCGGCGATGTCGGAATCATGGATGAGCGTGGTTATGTGCGCATTACTGATCGCACCAAGGACATGTTCATCGTCGGTGGCTTCAACGCCTATCCGGCCGAGATCGAGAACCTGCTCATGGCCTATGAAGGCATTGCCCAGGTTGCGGTTGTTGGTGTGCCCGACGAGCGAATGGGCGAAGTTGGAATGGCATTTGTGGTTCCCCGAGACGGCGTCACGATCGACGTTGCTGCGCTCAGCACGTGGGCCCGTGAAGCGATGGCGAACTTCAAGGTTCCCCGTCACTTCCGCATTGTTGACGTGCTGCCCACGAACGCCAGCGGCAAAGTTGTGAAAGTAGAACTTCGCGAAATGGGTCGCGCCGAAATGGCAAAGCTCGAGTCGGGTAACGGAGCCTGAAGCCCGTGCCGCTGCCCGCTGCTCCCTTCACTGACGACTACGCCAATCTGCTCGAACTCTTCGACGCGGTCGTGGCGCAGTGTGGGGAAGTTGAAGCATTTGTCGATGGAAATGGTCCGGCCGCTGATCGGGCCCGCATGACATTTGCGCAATGGGAGCGAGCTGCCGACGGCGTCGCGACGCGACTGACAGCAATGGGCGTAGAGCAGGGCGATGTCGTTGGCATTTCGTTGCCGTCATCAACCGAATACGCCGTTGCTTATCAAGGTGTTGTGCGAGTGGGTGCAATCGCGAGCGGCATGAACCCAAAGTTGGGGCTCGCCGAAACCGAGCACATCATCGCCAAGTCCTCGCCGAAGGTGATCATCACTGACGCACTCGTCGTGAACGATCCGGCGGTGACCGTCTTGTCGGTCGAAGGTCTTCGCGACGCCTACAACGACGAACCGTTCACCGTTCGGCCGACCATTGTCGACACCGATCTGTTGGCCATCGTCTGGACATCAGGAACCACAGGCAGACCCAAAGGTGCGATGTTCGATCACGCGTGTTTGCGGGCCATGACTCGCGCTGCTGGGCCGCTTTCTGCAGTGGGGGATCGTCGTTTGTCGCCGCTTCCATTCGCTCATGTTGGGTACATGACTCGCGTTTGGGATGAATTGATGCACGTCATCACCACCATTATTTGCCCGACGCCGTGGACCGCGGTTGGCGCACTCAAACTCATTGAAGAAGAACGAGTCACTGTCGGCCAGGGCGTTCCTGCTCAGTGGCAGATGATGTTGGCGCTTCCCGATCTCGCGACGACTGACACGTCATCGCTTCGCATTGTTTCTTCAGGCGCAGCGCGCATTCCGCCGGAAATGGTCGACGCCATGCGCGATCGATTCAAGTCTCCCGTGGTTGTTCGCTACACGAGCACTGAGGCGTGCGTTTCTACCGGCACATCGCTCGACGATCCCGATGATGTCATTTGCAACACGGTTGGCACTCCCGGTGCCGGCGTGGAGATGCAATTGCGCCTGAACGATGGTCGCGGCCGTGTCGTTGTTGCGACTGACTCCGGTGAAACCGAAGTCGGAACCGTGTGTCTTCGCAGCCGGGCGATGATGCGCGGGTACTGGCAGGAACCTGAACTCAGTGCTGATGCAATCGATGAAGACGGCTGGTTGCTTACCG
>JBILIB010000158.1:0-4610 GCA_044350215.1 Acidimicrobiales bacterium | reverse complement strand
GCCTCAGCGACACCGGTGTTGAGGTGGATCATGGGCCAAAGGCCGAGCTTGTCGACCGTTGCTCGCATGTACTCAAGGATCTCAGGTTGGGGAGCGTAGGAACGCTTCCAGTTCGGGTTGAGATTGAATGAAAACGAATACGCGTGAATCATGATGTCGCAACCAAGCCCCGGATAGCGACTGCGCTGCCATGTGCCGCCGACGTCGCCGTCTTGTTCGAGCACCTTGACGTTTGTGTAGCCCGCCTCGCGGAATTGATAGGCAGAGATGATGCCGCCGGGACCTGCACCGATCACCAGAATGCGACTGTCTTTCCCAACCATTATTGGCTCCTACCTCAAGGCGTTGTGAACTCGGCCATCATCCTGCCCGCTCTGGCGAATTGAGGTGACCATTTCCCATCCGACCTGCCGGTTGGCGAGAGGGGGGGTGAGTTCGGCTAGATTGCCGTCTCGCAAACCGGTCGCTTCGGCGTCTCCGGCAAGCCACGTCGGAGTGGCGGAATTGGCATACGCGCTAGACTAAGGATCTAGTGCCCGAAAGGGCGTGGGGGTTCAAGTCCCCCCTCCGACACCAGATCGACACTACATCGCAATGGAATTCCTAGGGCTGCGAGAGTTCTCCGGTGACGTCTATTCGCAGTTCGGCGAGGACGGCATCATCGCCCAGATCCTCGATCGGATTGAGGCAGTGCAGCCGCTCACTCATTGGTGTGTCGAGTTTGGCGCCCACGATGGTGTGTTCATGTCGAATACCTGCAATCTCGTGAGGACCCGCCGATTCCGGGCCGTCATGATTGAGTCCGACCTGCGGCGTGCTCGTGAATTGGCTGTGAACCATCCGCAGCCTGAGGTCATCAAGATCACGGCGACGGTGGGCTTCGACGGTGACAATCGGCTGGACCGCATCCTTGCGTCAACGCCGATCCCGAAGGAGTTTGATCTCCTCTCCATCGATATCGACGGTTGCGACTATTGGATTCTGGATTCGATCGAGGAATATCGCCCGTCGGTGATCGTCGTCGAGTTCAATCCCACCATCCCGAACGCAGTCGACTTCGTGCAGCCCCGCAACCTCGGTGTTCAGCAGGGTTCGAGCCCGAGAGCACTTCTTCGATTGGCTGTGTCAAAGGGGTACGAACTCGTCGGCGTCACAGAGGTCAATCTCCTCCTTATTCGAAGTGATCTTCACGGCGCGGTGATGGGACCTGGGGTGCAGAAAGTCTCTCTCGAAGCGCTCAGGGACGACTCCGCAGCCATCACCTATTCCTTCGCCGGCTTCGACGGAACCCTGTTGTTCAGCTCGCCCGAAATTTTGTTTCCGTGGCACAACGTTGCTGTGGATACCGGTCGTATCCAGCCCATTCCGAAGTTCTGGCGCACCTACCGTGGCACTTGGAAAAATCTCCGATTCCAAACCTGGAAGATTTTTCGCAGACGCACTCGAAGATTTCTGCCGCCGAAGTCGAAGAATCAGTAGCGAGCCTCGGGAGTGAAATCGGCAAAGGGTAGAGCCATTGACTCATCGCCATGCATCATGTGCGATGGGCGCATGATGGCCCTTTCGCCGCGGCGCCGGCTCGCTCTGTTCAACCCACATGAGTCTTGACCTGTGTTCGTCGCTCATTTTGAAGCGGGCCTGTTCGGGGTCGTGGACATCGTTCTTTATCTGAGATCCTCGCCGTTTTGGGTATCTTCAATGGCAGCCCACATAACGCGTTGAACAAACTCGAGTACGAACGTCGTTCCGAAGACCCGGCCGATGCATCGCAGATGAAGAATGCAACGAGTTCCGCTGAGAAGGCCTTGAAAGATGGGTCTCCCGACTCTCAGCGCTGACGCAGACTCTGGAAGTTCCTTGATTCGCGCTCTTGGCGACAGCGGTCCCGTTAGAACGGCTGATCGCGACTTAGCGAGAGCCGCGGATGAGGTGCCCGGGACGTGCGCCAGTATCGGTGTCGTTGCGACGTGTGACCACGCCGTTCACGATGGTGGCGTCGTAGCCAACCGCATCCTGCAGGAGGCGGGTCGCGCCTCCTGGAAGATCGTTCACTGCTCGCGGCATCGTGAGTGCGAGGCGTTCGAGATCGATCACGTTGAGATCGGCTCGCTTGCCAACTTCAAGAGTGCCTCGGTCGGCGAAGCCGTAGAACTCGGCAGTGTCGTGTGTCTGCATCTTGATCGCGGCTTCGAGTTGCAGTCGCGGTCCGCGCTCGCGGCCCTTTACCCAGTGCGAGAGCTGATAGGTAGGCATCGATGCATCACAGATGGTGGAGAGATGCGCTCCGCCGTCGCCGAGACCGATAAGGGCCGCCGGATGATTGAGCATCTCGAGGATGTCGTCCTGATTCGTGTTGGCGTAGTTGAACATCGGAACGAGGAACATCGTTCCGCCGTCACGCTCCAGCATCAGGTCGTAGAACAGGTCGAGAGGGGCGACACCGGCAGCAGCGGCGCGGGCCGCGAGCGAATCGGATTCAAGTGGCTCGTAGTCCAAGTCATCGCCAAGTGGGTAGACCATGTCTGGTTTGTAGGTGGCGATGAGGCCCATGCCCTCGTAGGAATCTCCCGAAAACTCGGTGTCTTCCTCGGAAAGGATCGCAGAGCGAATCTCGGGATCAGCAAGGCGCCCGCGCAGTTCTTCAAACGAGGAGGTTTCGTCGTAGACGCGACGGAACGTCTTGCGCTTCATGAATGGATGACGGACAGGAAGACCGAGGAGCATGCCGAACGGACGGTTCGCAACCTGTGGTCGAAGATGAGCGCCCATGGCCTCGGCTTCGACGCAAGAGTCCATGAGTTGACGCCACAGATCGGGCGCACCGTCGGTCTGAAGAATGAGGAACGAAACGGGAAGACCCGTCTCGACGGAAAGGCGTTGCATCCACTCGACCTCGGCAACTGAGGATTCAGGCTCGAAGCCGTCGATGCCAGCCTGCGCAAGCTGGAAGACCACTCGTCGTCCAGTGTCGGCCATTGCTCCGGCGATACCGAACAGTTCGTCTTCGGCGGCGAAGGTTCCCGGAACGGGATCGCCCGCTGCTGTGCGGTGGGCAAGGACTCGCGAGGTCGAGAATCCGACGGCACCAGCATCGACTGCTTCGCGAACAATTGCCGACATTGCCGCAATGTCCTCGGGGGTTGCAGGTTCATTGGCGATTGCACGTTCACCCATCACATAGGAGCGAACAGGGATGTGACCTATCTGAGCAGCAACGTTCATCGCGTAGCCGTTTGCTTCGACCGCATTGAGAAATTCGGGGAATGATTCCCATGTCCATGGAAGGCCTACTCGCAGGACATCGCCCGGGATGTCTTCGACTGATTCCATTGTGGTGATGAGCATTTCGTGATCAGTTGGGCGAGCCGGTGCGAAACCAACGCCGCAAAGGCCAAGCACGACAGTGGTGACCCCGTGCCCGTTGCTAGGGGTGAGCGCGTTGTCAAAGAAGACCTGACCGTCATAATGCGAGTGAACGTCGACAAAGCCGGGGGTCACGATGCGATCCGTTGCGTCGATTTCCTCTGCACCGGTCTCGGCGACGGTTCCCCCCACTTGGGTGAGAACGCCATCGGTGATCGAGATGTCGCCCACGACGCCGGGGGAGCCGGTTCCATCAACGATAAGTCCGTTTCGAATCACGAGATCTGCCATGGTTCCCCCATAAGGTTCCGAGCCGCTATTTGGGCGACTGCGCTGGCCCAACAGTAATGGGCCGCGACCGCGGGCGTTTCCACGCAGGGCCGAACCGGACCTATCGTCGGGCGACGGCCTACTGGGGGAACTCGTGAACGGAATCTACGAAGGCAATCCGCATGTCGGACTGGCAATCACCGATGATGATGCGAAAATCGAGGCGATGCTGGCCGACGTCAGCATCCCGACACTCGTCTTGTCGATGGTTCATATGACCGGCGATGCGTCGTGGATCCGAGGACCGATTCGCCCACTCGGATTATTCCTTAATGAGATCCAGGGCTACCTCCCTGAGGATCAGAAAGCTGAGATTCGCGCCCGCGCTCTCGAAGCAATTATCGGCTTCCGTGATTCCGGCTGCGTTCTGCCACCACCGCCCGATGAGGCGCTGTTGCGCGAGATGATGGCGTGGTTGGTCTGCGAGGAAGTTCCAGCTGAGTACGTGCCGATGATGTTGGAAGACATGGAGCTCGACGGCAGCGATCAGCGAAGCGTTGTGAGCCATTCATCGGCCGAGGCTCGCGCGGCGCTGCCAGTGGTGGTGGTCGGAGCAGGGGAGTCCGGTGTCCTTGCGGGCATACGACTCAAACAAGCCGGTATTCCGTTCACCATCATCGAGAAGAACGCTGGCGTGGGTGGCACGTGGTACGAAAACTCGTACCCAGGTTGTCGTGTCGATGTCGGCAACCATTTCTATTGCTATTCCTTTGAACCTTCCGATCATTGGACGGAATACTTCGCCAAGCAGCCTGAAATTCGTGCGTACTTCGAAGAAGTCACGAACCGATACGATCTTTGGTCCTCAATCCGGTTCTCCACCGAAGTTGTGCGTGCGGTGTGGGACGAAGTTGCGGGCCTATGGCACGTCAGCGTTCGATCATCGGATGGCACCGAGGAAGTTCTTGATGCGCGAG
>JBILIB010000157.1:0-4613 GCA_044350215.1 Acidimicrobiales bacterium | reverse complement strand
CGATGTCGACAACTCCTCCAACAACTCGGGCGTAGCCAGCGCCGCGCTGATCAAACTCGTTTCCGATGAAGGTGGCCACGGGGTTGGGGCCGGCATTGATGGCTGGTGACCCGGTAAGGAGGGCCATCGTCTTGGTCGGTCCACCGTTGTCGGCAAGCGCACCGAGCATCGGGTTGGTCGACATGATGTTGTTTGTCCCGTTGGCGGTGAGTCGGGGATCAACCTCGCCAATGAGCGAGTTCGTGGCGGTGAATGAGCCGGTGTCAGATGGTTCTTCTGAGTACAGCCCGAAATCGGCAGTGCCGGCGACGCCCGAAGAATTGCCCGAAACAATCGTGCCCGAGAGTGAGGGCGATGCCCCCGGTGTCGTTGCTACTCCTCCGCCGCTCACCGAAGCGGAGTTGCCAGCGATTGTCGACTGGTTGATCACGAGCAACCCGTCATTCAGGATGGCCCCGCCATTGTTGGCGCTATTGCCAGTGAGGGTGGAATTGTTGATTGTGAGGACTCCCGCAGCGTTGTTAGCAATTCCCCCGCCGTTGCCGTCCAACGCTTGGTTGCCAGATATCAGCGTGTTAGTGATCGTCGCATTCCCGGAGTTGTTGAGATAGAGCCCTCCGGAACCACCCGCCGAGATGTTGTCTGCAATCGTTGAGTTGGTAATCGTGAGATCGCCAGAATTTTCGATATACGCCGCACCAGAGCCATTGACGGCGTAGTTGCCCGACATCGTGCTGCCAAAGATCGTTACGTCTACGACTTCTTCCATAATGTAGAACGCACCAGCCCACTTGCCTGCGGCATTGCCGGTGAACGTCGAATTGATGATGCCTAGGTTCGCGGTCTCATCGCTATAGAACATTGCTGCTCCTCCGGAACCGCCGGAGTAATTGCCTGTAAACACAGAATCGGTGAGAGAAATCGTTCCGGAAACATAGGTGCTCGTGAACAGTGCACCCCCCTCGCTGCCTGCTTCATTGTCCGTGAACGACGAGTTTGAGATCGTCACCGAACCACGGTTGTAGGCATAGACCGCGCCGCCGTCGGACGATGCGTAATTTCCATCGAAATTTGAGTTAACGATTTCAAGGTTGCCTAAGTTGCCGGCATAGAGAGCACCGCCAAAGGCACTCCTTGAACCTGAAACCGAAACATCATCAAGCTTTGCATTGCCGTCATTCTGAAAGTTGATTCTGTTCTTTGTGAGCGACATTCCGCTGATCACAACATCGCCGGTACCGGAGACGTAGAACACGTCGTAAGAGCCAGCCACAGCAGTTGTAGTAATCGTGAGGTTCGCCGAACCGTTCCCAGTCAGAGTGACTGCATTCAGATCAACGTTGCCATTCGTCAAGGTAATGGCGCTAACAGCAGTATCGAAGGTGATGACGTCGCCATCAACAGCTGCGAGCGATGCATCGCGCAATGTGCAGTTGCCCACAACGAAGTCGGTGCAATTCGCCGCGTTACCTGCGCCATCGGCAGCCGAATCAACGTTGATCGTGGCCGCAGCACTCGCGGAGCCAGCGAACGCTGCGAGAAGCGCGCTTGCGCCGCCCGCGACGATCACGCCAGATGCGCCAATTGCTCGAACACGAGACCGAGATCGACGGTCGGCTCGATTCAGCGCATGTTGATTCAGAGAACTGCTCATTGGAACTCCCGTTCAAGGGTTAAGCGACTTTTTTCAGCATGAAAGTAGCCCAGTAACCTATATCGTTATCGCTGGAATGACGAAATAGTGCTCTAGATGAGGGGTTTGGGGTTTGAGTCCCCCTGAAAGCACCACCCGAATGCTTTGCAGTAACTGAGTTTAGGTAGTCCCAGGCGACATCAACGAGGTGCCCGCCGGGGTGGTAACGGTTGCGGTGTTGGTGACTGTGCCATTGGTGGTATCAGACCGTTTCCGAACTCACCTTGCAATGGTGTCCAACCGCGCAAAAAGCAAGCATCAGATCCTTCTGCTTGATACCGAGCAGTCAGTGCGACCAGCCGACCTTCCTATCGAACTGACATATCAACTCATTCAATCCGCAAAAGCATCGGGGCATTGGCATCCGCTGCACTCGCAGATGCGATTGCGTACCTCAGAGAACTACGTCAAATACGTGCGCAACGTACTTGCAGGAACCCAAACGACGCGTGAAGTTTTCGAGGATTACGACCTGCGGTTTTTCGATGATGTCAGCGAAATGTACCGAGAACTTGGGACGTGCGAGAAGGAGTTTGGCTTATGTCGAATGCTCGCTGGTTACGCATGGCCATGGTTGAGTAGGCGCGAGCCAGAGCGCTTTGACATCGAAATCGATGATTTGAAGTTTCGCTGGAATGCCACGGCCAAGGATTGGGTTAACTCGCCCAATGCATTTAGTGAAGTCGGTTCAATCCACACGATTCAGGGCTACGACTTGAACTTTGCGGGTGTCATTGTCGGACCAGACCTGGTTTTCGATCCAGAGACTTCAGAAATCCAAATCGACCGAACGAACTACTTCGATACCAAAGGAAAAGAAAACAACAGGGTCCTTGGCATTACCTACAGCGATGATGATCTTCTTCGGTACATACGCAATATCTACGGAGTGCTTATGACGCGAGGAATGCAGGGAACTTTCGTCCATATTTGCGATCCGGAACTTCGAAAATATCTACAGCAATTTTTCTGATCAAACTTTTATACGAAAGTCTCGGTGATGGCGAATCACGGGCCGCTTCACACAACAAACGCGCCCGACCCAAGATCTGCCGCTCCGCTTTCGATTGCGTTGCAAATCACGCGCGCGACAACCGCTGGCTCTAACCCCTCGCCCATCTTCGGAGCGCTGCCTGCAATCGCTCGGCCGGCAAGCCCAGTTTCGGTATGCGGTGGTCGAGCATCAATCACGCGCACGCCTTTGCGTCGTGCTTCACGCGCCAACCCTTCGTCGAACGCGCGCACCGCGGCTTTCGACGCGCCGTAGGCCACCATGCCGGGCAGGTTCTGTTCGGCAATGACGCCGGAAATGTTCACGATCACACCACCGGTCGAAAGTGTGTTCATCGCTTCGGTGGCAATCATGATGGGAATGAATGTGTTCGTCATGAACAGGTCTTCCATCACGTCGGTCGACAGCGTCGCGACGTCGCCAAAGGCCACGACCCCAACGGCGTTGATCACAACGTCGAGCTTCCCGTGATGTTCCACCGCAGTTCGCATAGCCGTGGCGCACGCGTCGGGCGATCGCAGATCAAGCGCAACCCGTGGGCCGGCCACCGCAAGTTGGTCGAGGCGTTGCTGGTCGCGCCCCACCAATGTGAGACCGGCACCGCGTGCGACAAGTTCCTCGCCAAGCGCCCGGCCTAGTCCCCCGGTGGCGCCCAGCAACAGAACCGATGCACCGTTGAGCGTTGTGGTTGTCATAGCCCGAGTTCTACCGCATCAAGAGTCGATTGCTCTGATGCGGCTGAGAATCGGCTGCGGCCTTTCGATTCGGCTCACCGCTCAATCACCGCTGTTTCTCCTCCATTAGCCGGCCGTGCGATTCCGGGGCATGGCCTCGGTTCGGGCGAATCCCACATCGCTTCGCACAGACCCGCCAATCCCATGTGACAAAGTCAGTCTGTGTATTTCAACTGGTTGACCCCCAAGGCGGAGGCGAGAAACGCCGGCGGCAAGGGCATGGGCTCCTATGCGCTCGAGCCGATTGCCGCAGGTGAGTCGGTCGCGGCGTTTGGCGGTTGGCTAGCCGACGAAGCCGAGTTGCGTTCGCTTCCGGCCGAACGCATTTCGCGCGCGATGCAGATCGACGAACACCTCTATTTAGTATCGGGCGAAACCGCTGACCCTGGTGACTACGTCAACCACTCGTGCACGCCCAACTGCGGGTTGGCCGGCAACATGCTTGTGGTCGCGATGCGCGACATTGCGATCGGCGAAGAGCTCACATTCGACTACGCCATGAGCGATGGCGGTGACTACGACGAGTTCGATTGCCTGTGCGGGTCAAATGATTGCCGCAGTGTTGTCACCGGACGCGATTGGCAGCTACCGGAACTTCAGTTGCGTTACGCCGGTTGGTTCTCGCCCTACTTGGCTCGAAAGATTGCTCACCAGAGCCAGTCGTTCTGAAGCTCGTTCCCGAACCCGTTCAACATCTCTGCTGACAGCGTCGCTCGCCGACGCCTGATCAGGCGATGTGTGCGAGGTTCGGTGTACGCATCGGCTGCCCGCCGTCCTTAATGCATTCACCTCAGTCGGCTCCAAATGAAAGAAGGTGCCCCGCCATAGCGGGACACCTTCTCATCAGGCGTTGCAGCGTGGAGGTTATCCAGTGTGTACCGGCACCATCGGAGGGGTCGTCGGAGCCGGAGCAATCGTCGTCGTTGAAGACGGGTTGTTCGGAGCCGTCGTCGTCGTTGTCGGAGGCGGAGCCGTCGTCGTCGTTGTCGGAGGCGGAGCCGTCGTCGTCGTTGTCGGAGGCGGAGCCGTCGTCGTCGTTGTCGGAGGCGGAGCCGTCGTCGTCGTTGTCGGAGGCGGAGCCGTCGTCGTCGTTGTCGGAGGCGGAGCCGTCGTCGTCGTTGTCGGAGGCGGAGCCGTCGTCGTCGTTGTCGGAGGCGGAGCCGTCGTCGTCGTT
>JBILIB010000156.1:0-4672 GCA_044350215.1 Acidimicrobiales bacterium | reverse complement strand
AGAGCAGGTCGTCGAGGTCAAGGAAGCCTGTGGGCATACCAGTAATTGTTTCGCCACGACTGACGACATCTTCGAGGTGGTCAAGATTGGTACCGAGAAGATCGGACAACGGCGCAAGCGTGTCGGTAGCGCGACGCTGCGCGACTTCAAACACCATGGTTTCGGCCTGATCGACCGTCTTCGTGACATCTTCGGGAAGGCCGTAGGACATCTCGGCGATTTCGCCGGCGACACCAATAAGACGGCGCAACAACGCGTGCTCTTCGATAATGCGGGCGTAGCGAGACGCGCTCGACACTGCAGGGGTTGCAGCCTGGAGCGTGACAAGCGTGGCCGGGCCACCAATGGCATCGAGCAAACCTGCACGGCTGAGTTCTTCGGCCACGGTGACAGGGTCGGCTGGTTCGCCTGCGGCGGACAACGACGTAATGGCGTCGAAGATGTGCGCGTGGGCCGGCTTATAGAAGTTGTCGGCCGACAGCACTTCGGACGCGATCGAGACCGCTTCTTTCGAAAGCAGCATGGCGCCAAGAAGCGACTCTTCGGCCTGGAGATTGTGGGGAGGGACCCGACCAGCCCCGGCAGGGCGGTTGGCGGATCGGGGTTCGTCGTACTCACTCATGAGGGCTCAAGCCTCCCCCCCTTTGGTTGGGGATCGCTAGAGGGACAACCCCGGTTTTTTCGGGGGACGACCCTGTGGACGGAGTGTGGACAACCTTTACTCCCTGTGGAAGAAATTGACCTCGGAAACCCTTACGCACCATGGGATCACTCTAGATAGGACCTGTGACAGCACTACAGGTCCCACAGTGTGGACAACGAACTCTTGACTCGGTCATTGAGACCACTCCCACACGCTGGGAAAACGTACAAAGGAGCCGGCGAACCGGCCCCTTTGTGTCGATACTCATAGATGTCTGCGGCTCAGGCCGGCGACACCTCAACGGTGATCTGGAACTGCACCTCGGGGTGCAGGCGGGCGGACACCGAGTGGGTCCCAACCGTCTTGATCGCTTCGTTGATGTGAATCGAGTGACGATCGAGTTCGATACCGGTCTGTGCGGCAACTGCCTCGACCACATCGGTTACCGAAACGGAACCGAAGAGATCGCCTTCGGCCTTGGCTCGGGCCGACACGGCGATCACCGCGGGCACGAGCTTGGCGGCGATGTCGGATGCTGCTGAACGATCGGCGGCGTCACGCTGATCGCGTGAGCGGCGCATCGCTGCGGCCTGGGCTTCGACTCCGCCAGTGGCGAGAACGGCGAAACCCTTGGGGAGCAGGTAGTTGCGACCGAAACCATCGGCCACCTCAACCACATCGCCCTTCTTGCCAACACCATTGACGTCGGAACGGAGGAGGAGCTTCATTCGGAAACCTCCACGTCTTCCACAACGACATCGATCTCGGTGCCTTCGGCGTCGATAAACGTTGCCTCGAGCTCCTCGATCACGGCGTCGTCAGTGACGGTTTCGCGAATCTCGGCGTTCTCGAGCTTGAGCCCGCGATCGCCGCGATCGCCACGGTCACCGCGTTCGCCACGGTCACGACCGCCGCCACGCTGAGTGGTGACGCGGTTGGTGTACGGAAGCAGGGCCATTTCACGAGCGTTCTTGATTGCTCGTGCGATTTCCTTCTGCTGCTGTGAGTCATTGCCGCTAACACGACGGGCACGAATCTTTGCTCGGTCGGACATAAACCGACGAAGCATGTTGATGTCCTTGTAATCAACGAACTCGACTTTTTCCTGCGTGAGCAGGCTGATCTTCTTTTTGCTGCGGCGAGCGTTGTCTTTATTCTTGCCGCGCTTCGGTGCTGCCTTAGCCATTAGAACGGTTCCTCATCATTGTCATAACCAGCCGGGGGATCATTAGGAGCGGGGCGGCTTGCGCTACCGCTACCGGAATTGGCGCTACCGGAATTGGCGCCACCATCGAAGCCTTCACGGCGTTCGTTGCGCACAACCTGTGCGGTGGCGTAGCGGAGGCTCGGAGCAACCTCGTCGGCGACGATTTCAACTTTGGTGCGCTTGTCGCCGTCTTGGGTCTGCCACGAACTCTGCTGCAAACGACCACTCACCACGACACGAGTGCCCTTGGTGATCGTTTCCGCAACGTTCTCCGCCATCTGTTGCCAGACGGTGACATCAAAGAACGAAACTTGCTCTTCCCACTCATTGGTCTGGCGGTTCTGCCAGCGACGGTTCACAGCGAGCCCGAAAGCTGCGACTGCTTGACCGCTTGCAGTGAAACGAAGTTCCGGATCGCGGGTGCAGTTTCCTACGAGTACAACATTGTTATCTGCTGCCATTGTCGTGACCTTCCACTCAACCGGCGGTAGCCGGGGCGGCGTCGCCGAGTAGACCGCGTCGGACGGCTTCGTTCTCGGGCAGACGCATGACCTTGTGGCGAACAACTTCGTCCGCGAGGTGTAGGACGCGCTCAACCTCGTGAAGATCGCGACCCTCGGTCGAGATCTCAAGCACGACGTAGATGCCTTCCCACTTGTGGTTGATTTCGTAAGCGAAACGCCGACGACCCCAACGATCTGTCTTCTTGACGTTGCCGCCACCAGCCTCAACAAGCGTGTTGACGTTGGCGAGGATCGCGTTGACTGCAGTGTCTTCGACGTCTCCGTCGAAAATAACCATGAGTTCATACGCTCGCATGAGCGCATCACCTCCCTCTGGATCCGGGCCGCAGGACGGGAACCGGAGCCCCGAAAGCTCAGGGCAGGGCTTCAATTGGAGTTGGAACCCTACCGGAGGGGGCCCCTAACTCCCAAGAGCGGTTCGGCCCGTTCAGCAGGAAGCGGCCAGTGAGACGGTGGCGCCGGGCTTGATTCCCCAGTCCTGGAGCCGCCCTTGGGCCATTTCGATAGCCAATCGATAGGGGCGGACCGGCGAAAACTTTGGGCAACTTGTGGCGTTAGCCGGGCACGGATCCATATCGGCCGAGCCAATCACGGCGCCTTCCGCATCAATCCATGCGATCGAAAGCGGCAGCAATGTGTCCTTCATCCAGAACGTTCGGTCGGAGTCGGCATCGAACGAGAACACCATCGCCTCGCCACGAGCAATCAACAGCTCGTTACTTTCCGAAAGACCCTGCTGACGTTCCAATTCGCTATCGGCCAACCACACGCAATGCTCTTCAACCGTGCCATCAGCATGGCGAATGCGCAGCGTGACTTTCGTGAACCCCTGCGCGCGCAAGGACGCCTCGGCGGTCATGACCGCTTCCTGCTGCGATTGCTCCGTTGACGAAACATCCGAACCGCATCCACCGAGCAATGCTGCGGTCGCAACAAACACGACGACGGCAACAACCGTTCGCCGCTTCATTGGTCAGACCGGAGAAATCGGCGTGCCGTACAAACTGAGTGTTTCGGCCGAACGAGCTTCAAGCGAATAGCTCTCGGCAGCGGACGGGAATCGTCCGGTCCTCACATCGTCGGCATACGCGCCGAGAGCGCGAACACCTTCGGCGCCGAGGTCGGCGTAACGACGAACAAACTTGGGAAGCACGCGGTCTTCAATGCCAAGCACATCGTGAAAGACGAGGACCTGTCCGTCGCAACCGGCGCCTGCGCCGATACCAACGGTGGGGACGTCGATCGATTCAGTAATCATGCGGCCGACCTCGTCGGGCACACCCTCGATAACAATCGCAAAACATCCAGCATGCGCAAGGGCTTTTGCATCTTCAACGAGCGCCAGCGCCGCTTCGTGCTTGCGACCCTGAACTTTGAAACCGCCCATCGTGTTGACCGATTGCGGGGTAAGTCCGATGTGACCCATCACCGGAATCTCGGCGTCGATGAGCGCTTCGATCATGGGAAGACGCTTGCGTCCACCTTCAAGTTTCACGGCCTGCGCGCCGGCTCGAATAAGTGAGGCTGCGTTTGTCACTGTGTCGGCCACCGACACGTGGTAGCTCATCCAGGGCATATCGGCGACAATCAGCGAAGCCGGCGTTGCCCGAGCAACCGCGGCGGTGTGATGGGCCATGTCGGCAACGGTGACCTGCAACGTGTCTTCATAACCAAGAACAACCATCGCAACGGAATCACCAACAAGAATCATGTCGATGCCTGCAGCATCGGCCATCCGCGCACTAGGGGCGTCGTACGCAGTGACCATCACCAAAGGGACATCACCACGTCGAACCTTGCGGCCCTGCACCGATGGAACAGTGATTCGCGCGCTCATTTGAGCCTCCTGACCGTCCAGTGCCCCTCGGCTACCGGCGGATGTCCCCGACGCTATCGGGCCATCACACTCACCACAAAGATGGTGCGAACTCGTTTGCCTAGGGCGGGGTTGTCGTGGTGGTTGTCGTCGTCGGAGCAACCGTGGTTGTCGGAGCTGGGGCACGCGTGGTGGTCGGGGCCGGGGCACGCGTGGTGGTGGTCGACGGCTTCACCGTTGATGACGTTGAAGAACTAGAGCTACTCGTCGAACTGGATGTCGAACTGGTTGATGACGTCGATCCCAGGTTGGTGCCGTCGTCGGTGGGATAGGGGAACGGACACGACGAGGTCCCTTTCGTGGCCACCGTCATGTACTTCTTCCAAATCGTGGCGGGAAACGAGCCACCGGTCACCGAGATTCCGTGCACCGATTTCATGAATGTGCCATCGGGATAGCCAACCCACACCGCTGTGGTCAGT
>JBILIB010000043.1:0-14860 GCA_044350215.1 Acidimicrobiales bacterium | reverse complement strand
TCGCCGTCTCACGTTGCGCAACGTTGGATGGTCGATCATCGTTGTTGGTCTATTGCTCACGACCATGCGCAGGCTTACCGGCAACTACATCGATTCGATCATTACCGACCCCCAGTACAGCGTTGCTGGAAAGATCATCTTCGGGATCTTGTCGGAGTTGCTCTTCGACACAGCGTGGTTGCTGATTACCTGGGGTGCAATCATCGTTGCGGGAATGCTTGTCATTGGCCCAAACCGCATCGCCACGTGGGCTCGCCGAACTGCTGCCCCAGTACTCAACGCAGATCGAACCGTGTTTTGGGTGGGTGCTGCAGTTCTGTATCTTCTCGTGTTGCTCATCGTGCCATCACCAGCGCTGCGGCTTTGGTGGTCAGTGATCATTATCGGAGTAGTCGTGGCCCTCGGCCTTGAATACCTCCGCAGTCGTTCACTCGCTGAGTTCCCCGACGTGCAACTCGATGTCGATGTTGACGGCATGAAAAATTCCGTCGCAAAGACATGGACCAACATCGCGTCGCGGTTCACTAGCGACGATGCAAGTGATCATGTCGCCCAACTTCAGAAACTGGGAGACATGCATGCATCTGGTGCACTCACAGATGCGGAATACACGGCTGCCAAAGCCAAGGTGCTCAACTAACCGCTACTGCGTTGGTCGTGAGTTAGTCGGCGAATTCAAAAATTCGATGAAGCCGCGTCAACCTCAGTGAGCTGATCCTCCACCCGTCAGAGGTTCGGATATAGGTCTCGTGGTAGTGGCCGTATCCGTGCAGGTATTTGATGGGTTGGCCTTCGGGCCACCACAGTTCGTCTTCCATCGCCCAGATACCGGTTGCGTGATCGTCATCGACGAATGCGATCTCTGGCATGTGGCCGTGGTGAACGGTAATGACGTCGCCGATTTGGGAAATCAGGAACGGCAGGTAGTCGTCGACGCCGTCGATGACGGTGCCACTGTCTTCAGTTGTATCGATCCGAACATCTACCGTGAAGACGTCTCGAAGCAGATCCCACTGCTTTGTGTCCATTAGGCGGAAATAGCGCGCCTTCAATTGGTGAATCTGTTCGACCTCGGAAGATGTGTTCATGACCACAGCGTCCCGTTGTCAACGACGAGGGATGCTCCCGTTGTGGTGCTTGCGGCATCTGATGCAAGGTGGGCAAGCGCTTCAGCGATCTTCACCGGTGCCATCATGCCGGGAAGCACACCCATCATTTTGGGAAAGTGGCTGAAGTCGATATCGCCCTTGATATTCGAAAGGGCGTTGGTGGACATTGCGGTATCGACCCCGCCCGGGCACACAAGATTCACTCTGATTCCGTCGGCAGCAAGTTCAACGGCAAGTGCCTTCATAAACATGATGAGTCCGGCCTTCGACGCACAATACGACGAGTTGTAAGGCTGTCCCTGAAGGCCCGAGATGGAACCGACCGTCACGATGTTGCCGGTCGAGGCTCGCAGGTAAGGAAGTGCAGCCTGGGTGACAAGCATCGGACCGGTGAGGTTTACCGCGAGGTGACGGTTCCAGAGGTCGAGGGTGATGTCATCGATTTTGGAAAACCAGTTGACGCCCGCCACGTTGGCGAGGACATCAAGACCCCCAAGTTCTTCGATGGCAGCGTCCATGGCGGCGGTCACCGATTCAGGATTGGAGACGTCGCAGTAGCCAACTCCCTCAGCCTCGACAACGTCTACCCCCACGACCTGTGCGCCTTCCTGGCGGAAGAGTTTGACGGTGGCTTCGCCGATCCCAGCGGCTGCGCCTGTGACAAAGATTCGTTTCCCTGTAAATCGCATGGGCGGACTCTAGTGTCGGGGGATTACTTCTGACTCGGCCTCCTGCTCTCGGGCAGAGACGGAGTTCTCTATGGGGGATCACTATGGGTTTCACGCCAACACCAGATCAACTGCTTCCAGAATTGACGCTTCGCCAGGAGTTCGTAGTGTTGGCGCGAGCGTTATGGCGAGAGGGTTATGCCGACCATTTGGCCGGTCATATAACGGTGAATCTTGGCGATGGCACGTTGCTATGCAACCCGTGGTTCATTACATGGGACGAACTCCGTCCTTCGCAACTCATCAGGATCGACCTCGACGGAAAAGTCATCGAGGGGGAGTGGCCTGCTCCTTTGGGTATCCCGTTACATCTCGAACTTCACAAGCTCCGAGAAGATGTCGGCGTGGCGATGCACAGTCACCCTCTCTACGGAACGGTGTGGGCCGATATGGGTGAGGTTCCTCCCGTCTACGACCAGAGTTCTGGCCTTGGCGGAGGTGGTGACCTCATCGTCATCGATGAATACGGTGGTGGTGTCGATAACTCGGGTGCTGCTCGTGACGCAGTTGTGGCAATGGGAGATGCAAACCTCGCGCTACTCGCTGGTCATGGCGTCTTTGTCCTCGGTTCAACGATTCGCGCAGTTCACCAGCGAGCAGTGGCTCTTGAACAGCGCTGTCAACGGGCATGGCATATCCGTGCGGCTGGAGGACGAGCAGCATCAGCAGTTCCTGAATGGTGGCTCGAACGCGGTCGGCAGAGCGACGGAAATGGTTTTATCGGATTTTGGGAAGCAATGGCTCGGCTAGAACTCCGCGCTGATCCATCGATTCTCGACGAGCGCTGATTCTCCTCAGTGTCTGAACTTCTTTCCTTCTGCCGAATTTGCGCCGCAGCCTGCGGCATCGTCGTCTCCGTCGATGAAGGTCAAGTCGTGAAGGTGCGCGGCGATGCCGAGCACCCGATATCGCGCGGCTACACATGTGAAAAGGGCAGAGCGCTTCCGCGATGGCACCATTCCGCTAATCGGCTCGATCATCCTCGGCTTCGCGGTACAACTGTCGGGTGGGATGAAGCACTTGACGATCTCGCGAAGATCATTGACGAGAGTAAAAGTATTGACGGAGCAGACTCGATAGGTCTCTATCTCGCCACAGGACTTGCCTACGACTCCGCTGGTCAGGTTGCTTGCGGAATGTGGATGGCGTCAGTGGGCAGCACATCGTTTTACACGGCGGCCACAGTCGACAACGCTCCTGTACTTGTTGCTGCCGAAGCAGTTGCAGGTCATCCGATGCTTAATCCAGTGTGGGAACCGCAGCATTCGCGGCTACTGATTCTGCTGGCAACGAATCCTGTGGTGTCTCATGGTTACGGAACCACGTTGGCCGATCCTGTGCGTCGACTTCGCGAGAATCAGGCGCTTGGTGGGCAGGTTTGGACAATCGATCCCCGAAGAACTGAATCGGCAGCCCTCTCCGACAATCATCTACAAGTCCGACCAGGATCAGATGTCATCCTGCTCGCTGCAATCGTGCGTGAACTTTTTGCCGACGATCGGTGCAGCGACGCGCTCGCTTCGACCTGTCACGACAGTGACATTGATCGACTTGCTCGAGCGGTGCTCCCGTTTTCACTAGATGCTGCAGAGGTCGCCACAGGATGCAGCCGCGAACTGATTGATGAACTTGTTGCGCAACTGCGGTCAAACTTTGGTCGTGTCGCGATGTTCTGCGGTACCGGTACCACCATGGCAATCGACGGCATCCTCGTCGAGTGGCTTCGTTGGGTCCTCTTGGCGATGACGAACTCCCTTGATGTCATCGGTGGGATGCGCTTCAACGAAGGGGTTGTCAATCGGTTGGCCCCAGTTCGTCCGGGCACTCCCGCCCTCGATGGTCCGACCTCGCGCCCTGAGCTGGTCCGGATTGCTGGGCAATTGCCCGTTGCTGCGATGGTCGACGAAATCGAAGCTGGACGACTCAAGGTCTTGGTCGTGACTGGAGGCAACCCGCTTTCTGCATTTCCAGAACCGGATCGCTTTCGTCAAGCTGCGGCGTTACTCGATGCACTCGTCGTTATCGATGTGGCCGATACAGAACTGTGTGATCTGGCCACCCATGTACTCCCGGCCGCCGGGCAACTTGAGCGCGCCGATCTCACCTTGGCCGAACAGGTGGCATTCCGATCGGGCATGCAGTTCACGCCACCAATTATTGAGCCCGAAGCGGATCGGCGCCCCGTATGGTGGATTCTTGGGTCGATTGCCGCGAGGTCCGAACGGCCGATGTTCGGCGGCGCTCCAGTGGATGCCCTGTCCGACGAGGGAGTTCTGGCCGGTCTTCTTGGACACGGGCCACTTGAGGCGTCCGATGTGATCAGTGCCGGTTCCAGAGGCGTTGACCTAGCGCCGACATACGGCTGGGTACGCGAGCGAATGCTTGTCGACGGTCGCTGGAGAATCGCACCTGAGACCTTTGTTGAGCGTCTGGCGCTACACAGGGGGCCTGAGGTTGGTCTCCTGCTCGTACCTCGCCGGGAATCGGCATGGAGCAACTCAGTCCGATTCGCCGGTTCGGGCGATGAATCAGTGGTTGTGCTTCATCCCGACGATGCATCGCTCCGGGGGATAGTTGCCGGCGACTGGGTGGCACTGACAACTGAGCACGGCTCACTTGTAGCGACGGCAGGGATTGATGAAACACTGCGCCCCGGAGTTGTTTCTGTGACTCATGGGCACCCCGGCTCACTTACAGGGACGCTGACCAGTTCCCGTGTCGATGTCGACCCACTGACGGCAATGCCTCGGGCCTCAGGAGTGCCGGTTCGGGTCGACAAACTCGGAATGTAGGCGCCGGATTCGGCTACAACTGAGAGCAGACAATCTGTTGGAGGAAACAGGGTGATCGATCAACGAGTCACGTGGGCAAAGGTTGAAGAGCGCCTGAAGACTGAACTCTTCAGTACTCCAACGATTTCAAGATTGTGACGCAACGGCACGAATACATAGAAGGTCGACGACCGACCAAGAGCGAGTTGGCTTCGTACTATGGGCAAACGGTTGATGATGTGCTTCCCAAGAAACTCAGACTTCTGTTCGTTGGAATAAACCCAGGTCTGTGGACTGCCGCGGTAAATACCCATTTTGCTCGTCCCGGAAATCGGTTTTGGCCGGCTCTCTATCGCTCAGGCATTACTTCTACCGATGTTGATGCATCGTGCGGTCTTCCACCAGATGCCCGTTCCGAATTCGAGCGCAAAGGGATCGGTATCTCAAATATTTGTCCGATCGCTACCGCTAGAGCTGACGAATTATCGAAGCAGCAACTTCTCAACGGCGGAGACTTGCTTCGCGAACTCGTTCGAAAGAGGAAGCCAAAAGTTGTCGCCATTCTTGGCGTTACGGCCTACAGGCAAGCGTTCGGGAACGCAAAGGTTGCCATCGGCCGCTCCGAAGAACGGTTCGAAGGCTCGGAACTCTGGATTCTTCCGAATCCCAGTGGACTCAATGCCCACGAGACAGTCGCTTCACTTGCGGAGTGGTACGGACAAGCGGCCAGAGCCGCAGGCGTCACGCTCAGCCGCTAACGATTAGCCCAGTCCTGGAAGGCGGCCACCGGCGGCTATCCACTGCCCAAAGACCCGTTCGCCTTCAGTGGGGTTGTAGACGTCCTCTTGGTAAGAGAATTGGCCATCTCCTGCATATTCAAGGATCGTGATGCAGCTGAAGCGGAATGGCTCGCCACCAGTCGGGTGGGGAAGGACCTGCCACGGGTAGTACACAACACGGTTGCCATCGATGACGACCCACTCGATCGGGAATTCCATCGTTGATGGAGCCTGCGCCATCACATCGACGATTGCCTTTCGGATCTCTTCGCGGCCTCGGAAGGTTCCGAGGTGATGCTCAACCCACAGTCCGTCGACAGTGTGAAGATCTGCCCATGCATTCCAGTCACCACTGTCGCCGACTGCAACAAAGTTGTCGTAGGCGGCGCGTACTTCATCGGGATGAAAACTCATGTGAAACACCTCTCAGTTCGAGGGAGTGAATCGGACGGGCATTGATTCTGGGCCGCTGATGAAGTTCGATGCTCGGAACTCAAGCGGTTCTGCTGAAGCAAGTTGAATATCAGGGAGCCGACGCAGCAATTCTTCGAACATGACCTTCAACTCAAGTCGGGCAAGTGATGCGCCCAGGCAGAAGTGCGGCCCAAAGCCAAACGCAAGGTGAGGGTTGGGAGAGCGTCGCACATCGAGCTGGTCCGGGTTCTCGAAAACACGGGAATCGCGGTTTGCTGATGGATAGAACAGCATTACTTGGTCACCCTCTCGGAGGTGTTCCCCATGGAGGTTGACCGGCGCAGTGACTGTTCGGGACATGTTCTTGATCGGAGAGACCCAGCGCAAGAGTTCCTCGACGCCTGTCTCGATCAAGTCCGGCTGCTGAGAGAGCAGAGCTCGCTGGTCGGGGAAATCAAGCAGTGCGAGCATTCCGCAGGTGATGACATGACGACTGGTTTCGTCGCCGCCGATGAGGATGAGCAAGGTCTCGCTCACGATCGATTCGTCATCAAGTTTGTGTCCATCGATCTCGGCGTTCACCAATGTGCTGATGAGGTCATCCTGAGGTGGTCGGGATCGGCGGTCGGCAATGACTCGTAACTGATACTCGCGGAATTCAATGCCTGCGTTAAGAGCTGCGAGTTGCACCTCGGGTGTCGGGGTGCCGGTTGTTCCGCGAATCATGTCGTCGGACCATCGCAAGAGGTCGTCGTAGGCGTCTGACTCAAAGCCAAGCATGTCGGCTATCAGAAGAAGAGGAAGTGGGGCGGCGATATCCCATACGAAATCGCATTCGCCCTTGGCCGAAACGTCGTCAATGAGTTTTGCGCAGATCTTTCGAATTGTTTCCTCGTGTGCTTGCACCCTCTTCGGCGTGAAGCCCCTGTTCACCAGCGAACGACGACGTTGGTGCTCTGGATTATCCATGGAGATCATCATTGGAAGAGCGTCGCCGTGGGGTCGCGGTGATCGCATCGACGAGAAGGTCTTTGCGTCTTTCTCGATTGCGAGCACGTCCTCATACCGAGTGATGCCCCACACCTGATTCGGTTCGTCCCAGTACACCGGGGCGTTGTCGCGCATCCACGCCCATTGCTCGTAGGGCTGACGCGCGTACCACTCGCCATCAAGAAGGTCGATATCGCTTCGTGTCTCGTGTGCCATTGATCCCCCCGGAACGACTGCGATGGATTCTGCGTCGCTGACGCTATCGGGTCTCGTGGGGGCAGCGTTGGCTTAGATCGGTTCCTCGACAAAACCATCGGGATGTACCGCAAACCTCTTGCGGTCTGCGGCATGTACTGGACCATCGACAGGCCACGGCCAGCCCCCAAATCCTGTGCGCTGGTAATCGATAAACGTCTGGCGAAGGCCCGCCTCGTCATTCATCACGAAAGGACCCTGCTGCACAACTGGCTCGCCAATAGGGCGACCTTGAAGCACGAGGCAATCCGCACCGCCCGAGGACCGAAGAATTGTGGCATCGGTTGAGCGAAGCACCGACCCGGTGTCGCATTCCAAACGCGTATCGCCGATCTGTACGCCATCGCCATCGAAAACATAGAGCGATCGAATCGTCGCAACTGATTGTGCGGGAGGGAGTTCAAGCGACGTCCCTGGATCAAGATGGAGGTGCCAAACAGCGACGTCGGCGGAATCCTTTGAGGCCCAGGAATGAGTAGGAGGAGTGAGAGGACTGGTTTCACCGAAGGCGCCGGCCATGACGACAACTTCAACTCTGCGACCGCCGGCATCGATGTGGCAAATTTTTGGGATCTGTTCGGCCCAGAGCATTGTGAACGATGGGTCACACATTTTGTCGATAGCCGGGAGGTTCAACCAGATCTGAAAGAGTTCAAGCGGATTTGGTTGCGATTGGTTTCGCAGCGGCATCATCTCGGAGTGCACGATGCCCGAACCTGCGGTGAGCCACTGAACGTCACCTTCGCCGAATCGGGCGATAGCCCCAAGGGAATCGGAGTGATCGCAGATTCCTTCTCGGACATAGGTGATGGTCTCGAAACCACGGTGAGGGTGCTGCGGAAACCCGGGGACGACCGACCCGTGGTACATGCGCCATCCGTCAATGCCCTCGAAGTCTGAACCGATATTGCGACCCTCGAGTGAAGCGTCCGGACCTAACTGCGAATTCCCGGCAGGGTAGTAGTCATCGTGATGGGCACAGAAAAGAAACGGATCGATCGTTGGCCAGTGCAGACCAAGGGGAACGGTTTGAAGGATGGCGTCGTCCGGCATGATGCAAGCGTAGAGGCCCGAGTTTTCAAATCATCAGCGTTCGAAACGCTGAAAACGCTCTCTACGCGGGACAACCTTGCGACCCTTGATAGTCGTTTTCTTCATCGCCCGAATGATGTCATCTGCTGATTTTTCAGGTACCTCGACGAGCGAGAACTTGTCTGCGATTTCGATGGAGCCAATTTGTTTGCCGGCGAGGCCAGTTTCGCCGGTGATGGCACCGACGAGGTCTCCCGGGCGCACCTGTGCTGAGCGTCCGATGGGAAAGTACAAGCGGGTTGAATCAACACCGATTGAGCGGTCCTTATTTTTCTTTCCCTTTTTGTCGCGGTCGCTGCGATCGCCCCGGTCACCACGGTCACCGCGGTCACCGCGGTCACCGCGGTCGTTCTTCCGATCCTTGGCGCGGCGCACCTCAACCTCGGGAATCTCAACCTCGTCTTCAGCCCCAGAAGTCGCTTCGTGGGTGAGTTTCACCGCAGCGAGTGCAACTTCGAACAAATCGAACTCATCAGTCAGCGATTCGACGATCGTCCGGTAACGATCGAGGTCGTCGTCAAGCAGCGTTTCGCGAAGTGTTCCGAGTGTGAGTTCCATGCGTCGATTGCGAAGATCGGAAATCGTCGGAACCTTCTCGATCGCGATCTTGTCACCAGTCACGCGCTGAATATTTTCGAGTAGGCGATGCTCGCGTGGTTCGGCGAGTGTGATGGCAACTCCTTCACGCCCCGCTCGACCAACGCGCCCAATACGGTGAACGTAGGACTCAGGCGCAGAAGGCACGTCGTAGTTGACGACATGTGTCAGTAGGTCGATATCGAGGCCGCGAGCCGCAACGTCGGTCGCAATAAGGAGGTCTGCGTTGCCGCTGCGGACGCGAGCCATGACTCGATCACGTCCCTCTTGATTCATTCCGCCATGAAGCGCCTCGGCGCGATAGCCGCGTCCATTCAGAGTCTCTGTGAGTTGGTCAACCTCAACGCGAGTGCGGCAGAAGACGATGGCTGCGGCAGGGGCCTCGACATCGAGAATGCGACCTAGAGCAGCGGGCTTATGCGACCGTGGCACCATGAACGCGAGTTGACGAACTTTCGGTGCATCACCCTTGGCAACAACTGGGGCCTCAATGCGAATAGTGGTGGGGTTGGAGAGATGTCGTCGTGCCAGTGATTCGATTCGTTTAGGCATCGTTGCCGAGAACAGAATGGTCTGACGCTCAGTGGGTAGGGCGCCAAGGATGGCATCGAGATCTTCAGCGAATCCCATGTCGAGCATTTCGTCGGCCTCGTCGAGCACAACCATTGCGATGTTTTTGAGCGGGATGGTTCCCCGCTTAATGTGGTCGACAGCGCGCCCAGGAGTCGCGACAACGACATCGACGCCCCGGCTTAGTGCCTGGAGTTGCCGACCGATCGGTTGTCCGCCGTAGATAGGTAGTACTCGAGCGCCCAAGGCACGCCCGTATTTGTGAACAGCTTCAGAAACCTGCATCGCGAGTTCGCGGGTGGGGACGAGGATTAATCCGGTTGGGTTTTTGGATCGATTCTCGGTTTCGAGATGCTGGAGCATCGGCAATGCGAACGCTGCGGTCTTACCCGTTCCTGTTGCTGCCTGACCTAGGAGATCTTGGCCGGCGATCAACGGCGGAATAGATTCACGCTGAATTGGGGTCGGTTCTTCGTAGCCGAGGCTGGACAATGCCTCGACCAATTCAGGTCGAAGTGCCAGATCGGCGAAGGTGGTGTTCTCGGTCGAATCGTCCATCAGTTGCTCTCCTCGACCGCTCCGGTCGGCCCCCACGCTCCCACGCCGTGGGCGCAAGAACGAATCGACGCTTGTCGCCTCTGGCCTAGATCAGAGAAACCGCTCCTTCCGGGCAGCCACATGGAATGATCACAGGATGGAACTAAAACCCTTTGCCACCTTGACCCTTGCCGTCGCCTCTGACGGCCTCTACATGCTCGGAGCCACCCCAGCAGGCACCCGCATTGTGCAAGAGATCAATGAGGCCCGCATCGAGGGTCCTCGGCTCAGCGCCAGCCTTGTAGGTCATGCCGCAGCCGATTGGCTGGCGATCGATGCGCAGGGTGTGGGCACGTTCGATATCAGGATGACGCTTATGACCGACGATGGCGCACCGATCTACCTTGCCTATAAGGGGCGGGCAGATTGGTCATCAGGTATGGGGAAGGCCCCGGTCTATGTGGGCATGGAGTTTGAAGCAGGCGACGAGCGTTACCGCTGGCTCAATGCGCTCCACCTCTTCGGGCGCGGTCAGGTTGGCGACGGCGGCAGGCTCATCTACGAGATCTACGAGCCGGTTTGACGCTTCGGCTGGTGCTAGGGCAACTGTTCGCTGAGACACGCGGCGAGTTTGCAGGTTCGCTCGGCTTTTCCAAGTCTGATGGAAGATGAAACATGTTTGACAACCGCATTACCCGAATGCTCGGGATCGAAATTCCGATAGTGCAGGCGCCAATGGGCTACATCGCCCGAGCGCAACTGGCATCAGCGGTTTCCAACGCCGGTGCGATGGGAATCATCGAAACATCGTCGGGGGACCTCGCAGCGATCCGAGGTGAGATCGCGAAGATGGCCGATCTGACCGACCGACCATTTGGCGTCAACATTGCTCAGGCGTTTGTCCGTGATCCTTCGATCGTTGAGTTCGTTGTCGACCAAGGCGTGCGGTTTGTGATCACCTCCGCAGGTGATCCCCGCACCTACACATCTCAATTGAAAGGCGCTGGTCTCACCGTCTTCCACGTTGTTCCTACACTTCGGGCAGCGCTCAAGGCTGTTGATGCTGGCGTCGATGGCCTGGTCGTCGAGGGTTCAGAGGGTGGGGGATTCAAAAATCCCAGTGACGTCTCAACCATGGTGCTGTTGCCGTTGGTTGCTTCCAAAGTGGATGTTCCGGTGATCGCAGCAGGGGGATTCGTCGATGGCCGAACGATGGCTGCTGCGCTCGCTTTGGGCGCTGAGGCGATTCAAATGGGTACCCGCATGGTGGCGACTTTGGAATCCCCAATCCACGACAACTGGAAACAGGCGATTGTTGATGCGGCGGAAACTGACACGGTGCTGCTGAACCGGCATGCGGCTCCATCACTTCGCGTGCTTCGCACTGACCGAAGCAACGCGCTCGAATTTGATACAAGTACAAACGCGATGGAGCACATGGCACGCCACAGCGAGCTTTACTTCGGGGGCGATATGGATGCGGCACTCGCTTTGGGCGGCGCTGTTGCTGGCCGTATCGAATCTATTGAGCCGGTGGCTGATGTCATCAAGAACTGCTCAAATGAATGTCTTGCAGTTTTGAGCGACCTCGCCTCGACGTACTTGAAGTGAATTAGTCGATCGGTAAGCGGGCCATGAGGTCGGCCTTGCGCTCTTCGAATTCATCGAAGTCGATGACTTTGTCGTCGAGCTGCTTGTGGATCGACTCAATCTGCGCAAGTAATTCTGCTGCAGAAAGGTCGCCTTCAGTTGAGAGTTCTACGAGTTCTTCTTCGCCGTCGGCACCGATACGGGGCTCGCCGGTCTGGCGGCGTTCACGCTTGAGGGCTTGTTTGGCCTTTTTGTCGCGATCTCGTTGAAGTTTTTCGAAACTTGTTCTTTGGGCACCCATTGGGGGCCTCCTTCGCCGGCAAAAAAACGCCGATCTGGTGTTGTCGATCGTTGTAGTCACGCTGTGATGGTGATGCAGGCAGCAACTCATTGTGGTGAATAGATACGCCTGAAACCGCAGTTGACGCTACCGGTTGGCGGGCTCTGCGCTGTGCACCCTTGACGGGTCATGGGCCACATTGATCGAAATCTATTGAAAAGTGGTGGCTAAGGTGCCTTCATCGCTGTGCTCTAGAGGGGGAATGATGTCGTTCGTATTGGTAAACAAGCCCATTCCATCGGTCACCGTAATCACGTTAAATCGGCCTGAGCGCATGAACGCCATGGCGTTCGACGTGATGTTGCCATTACGTGAGCAGCTGGAACAGGTTGCCCATGACAACGACACTCGAGCGGTCATCATCACTGGTGCTGGCGAGGGTTTTTGCTCGGGTGCTGACCAGAAAGTTTCTGGAACGATTCCGCATATTGAAGGATTGACTCCCACTGTGATTGCTCAACGAGCGGGAAAGTTGCTCGACGACATCATTCTGGGGATCCAGGACATGCCTCAACCCGTGATCGCTGCGATCAATGGAGCGGCAATCGGAGGCGGTCTCTGTCTCGCCGCAGCCTGTGATATCCGTGTCGCGTCGACCGAAGCGTATTTCCGGGCTGCTGGTATTAACAATGGTCTCACTGCAACCGAACTTGGTTTGAGTTTCATCCTCCCGCGCATCATTGGGGCCGGACGGTCAAGCGAACTGATGCTTACAGGACGAGACATGGGAGTCGACGAAGCAGAGCGCGCTGGGCTTGTCTCCAGAGTTGTTCCTCGCTCGGAACTTCTCACCACTGCAATCGAGATTGCGGAGCAAATCGCTGGCTTGAGTCGGATTGGTATAGAGCTCACAAAGAAGATGATTCTTGGTGGACTTGAGTCAACGAGTTTTCGATCGCATATGCGCAATGAGATGACGGCACAGTTATATGTACGTCTGACGACAAAGAACTGGGACGAATCAGTCGCTGCCAGGGCCGAAGGTCGAAAACCAGTCTTTCGCGATTGAGATCAGGCGCCTGCGAGCAGTTCCCGCATCCACGATGGAGCCCTAGCCGCGCGACCTGTGGAGTCGACAACGCCGTGCACGGTAGCGGCAAGCGCGCAGACCTCGCCTTCGACGACGAGGAGATAGTTCATCTGGAATGTTGCGGCCCTAAATAAAGAAATTCCCGTATGAACTCGCACAACATCATCGAATTGAGCCGACCGGCGATAGTTCGTAAATAATTCGAGCACTGCAAAGTCGAAGCCTTGGGCGCGAATATCGGGGTAAGGGGTCCCGAGTTTGCGTAGGAACTCGACTCGGGATGCTTCGAGCCACGCGACGTACGAGGAATGATGAGCGACGCCCATGGCGTCGGTTTCCGCGAAACGGACACGGATGTCGAAGAAAAACGCGTAGTCGCTTGGGTTCGTCGAAATATCAAGTGAGATCCGCATTGTCTGTGATTAGTTGCGGGGAACGTCGATCCAGGGGAGTTCCTTATCGACTCTCGGTTCGCCGGGAAGTCCAAGAACGCGTTCACCGAGAATGTTTCGTTGAATCTCGGAGGTGCCACCTTCGATTGAATTCGCACGAGAACGCAAGAACATCTTTCGTCCAGATCCTGGTGGGCCGATGAGGCCAATGTGATCGGAGCGCTTCATCGTGTAGTCATAGTCAATGAGAGCCTTTGCTCCGAGAAGTTCGACGCAGAACTCGTAAATGTCTTTGTTCACTTCTGCGAACTGAAGCTTGGCAATCGAACCTTCAGGACCTGGGTTGCCAATGCGTCTGTTCTGTGATGCGCGAATATTCGTGAGGCGAAGTACTTCGGCATTGATCCAGAGTTGCATAAGTCGATCGCGAGTTACCGCAGTATGGGCCGATTCGTCGCTGGCCCAGAGCCGAAGAGCTTCGGCGATTGCTCCCGAGCCCTGTTGCGGTGTTCCGCCGCCGCCACCACCGATGGTGGTGCGCTCGTTTGCAAGAGTTGTCATCGAGACGCGCCAACCTTCGCCGACCTCTCCGATGCGATCAGAGTCGGGTACCCGCACTTCGGTGAGGTACACCTCGTTGAATTCTGCTTCGCCAGTCATCTGGCGCAGAGGCCGGACTTCGACGCCGGGTGCGTGCATGTCGAGGGCGAAGTACGTGAGACCTTTGTGTTTTGGTGTGTTGGGATCGGTGCGAGCGACAAGCATTCCCCGGTTGGCAATGTGGGCCAGGGTGTTCCATACCTTTTGACCGGTAATGACCCATTCGTCGCCATCGCGAACTGCTCGACAACCAAGACCAGCGAGGTCGGAACCGGCGCCGGGCTCGGAGAACAACTGACACCATGCGTCTTCGCCAGTGAATAGTTGTCGAAGCAACGTGTCGCATTGTTCGTCGGTCCCATGTGTTGCGATCGTGGGACCTGCCATGGTGATTCCGAAAAAGAAACGAGTCTCAATAGCCTTTGCTCCGGCCTCTCGAAGACGGCGGTCGATTGCTTTCTGGAGCGTGGGAGTGAGTCCGAGGCCGCCACGCCCGACAGGGAAGTGAACCCAACCCAACCCAAGGTCGTACTGGCGCCCCCTGAAGGTGACTTCGTCGGTTGTGGTCGGATCGAACTCGGAGAGCAATGTCGAAATTCGTTCCTCGACAATGGCGGTGGCGTCGGTGGTGCTCATCGGACAAAGGTTACCCATCGGTAATCGTTTGTGTCGGAGTTGTCGAACAGAACTCCGGGAGTGGCGACCTCAAGCAGATCAGCCGGTACTATCGCCCACCGTAGGCTGGGAGCCCCCAGCGTGCATGTGAACGAGAGGGTGGTCCATGGCCGAGGTGCGGTTCGACGATATCGATGCGATTAATGCGCTTGCCAGCGAAGAGTTCGGCGAGTGGGGTGAATCGATCGAGGTGTCGCAGCAAATGATCAATGATTTCGCGGAACTCACTGGCGATCGTCAGTGGATTCATATCGACGTAGAGCGTTCTTTGAAGGAAAGCCCGTTTGGTGGCCCAGTCGCTCACGGTTTTCTCACGCTAAGTCTCATGCCGAAGTTGGCTACGTTTCCGGTGAAGATCGCTGGAAACGGAAGCGCAGTGAACTACGGTGCT
>JBILIB010000042.1:0-14867 GCA_044350215.1 Acidimicrobiales bacterium | reverse complement strand
CGACAGAAGGTTCGAAACGCCAGGCTTCTCAGTCGGATCGAACCGAACATCGGTATCGGTGTCAGTGACTGCGCGTTTGATCTTCTTGGCAACAGCATCAAGATCTTCAAGGACGAGGATGGTTCCCTGCGGTGAATCCTCGGACTTCGACATCTTTTTGGTTGGATGCTGAAGGTCCATAACGCGAGCACCGATTTTGGCAATGGCAGCTTCGGGTACAACGAACGTGTCGCCGTATCGACTGTTGAAACGAATCGCGAGATCGCGAGACAGTTCGAGGTGCTGACGCTGATCGTCACCAACCGGTACGCGGTCGGTGTCATACAGGAGAATGTCGGCTGCCATCAGTGCCGGATAGGTGAATAAGCCCGCCGAAACATATTCGGACTGATCGCTCTTATCTTTGAACTGAGTCATGCGGCGAAGTTCACCGAACGACGCGGTGCACTCCATCAGCCATGAGAGTTCCGTGTGCTCCCGCACGTGACTTTGAACAAAAAGTGTGGAGTGGGCAGGATCAATTCCAATGGCCAAAAGCAGTTGGGCCAACTCGAGGGTTCGGGTTCGAAGTTCAGTGGGGTCTTGGGGGGTGGTCAGGGCGTGGAGATCAACCACGCAGAAGATGGTGTCCGCCTCGTCCTGGTCGGCGACCCAATGGCGCAGGGCTCCCAGGAGGTTGCCGAGCTGGACCGGACCGGTGGGCTTAATGCCCGAGAAGACACGCGTCATGGCTGCCGATGCTAGAGGTCCCGGTGGGGGTTTCGGGTGCGGAATGCACATTGACCCCTCCTGACGCCTCTATCGTGAGTTCGTGCCATACGAGGTCCAGACATCGGTCTTTGAGGGTCCCTTCGACCTTCTGCTCCACCTGATCCTTCGGGAACAGGTGGACCTCTACGAGATCTCGCTCGCTCGGATCGTCGACGCCTATCTCGTCGAGATCGAGAAGCTTGAACATCTCGATTTGGAAATCACTACTGAGTTCCTCTTGATTGCGGCCACGCTTGTCGAACTCAAGTGCAAGCGCCTCCTTCCCGAGGACGCTGACATCGATCTCGACGATGAGTTCTCGCTTTGGGAAGAGCGTGACCTCCTTATTGCACGTTTGCTTGATTGTAAGACGTTCAAGGATGCAGCCCACGTTCTCTCGGACCTTTTCGACAACGCCGCGATGTGTGTACCCCGTCGAGCTGGTCTCGACGAGCGCTACCTCGAACTAGTCCCAGATCTGCTCGAGGGTGTCGATATCGACGATGTCCGCGCGGCGTACATCAGGGCAATGACACCCAAACCTGTTCCCGTTGTGAGTGTTGAACACATTCATAGTGTTCGCGTGAGCGTGGGCGAGGCTGTTGAAGAACTAATCGACGAACTTCCGCGCTTTGGCCGTGTGTCGTTCCGTCGACTCACCGAGACACTCGTCGAGCGACTCGAAATTGTTGTCCGCTTTCTCGCCGTACTCGAGCTCTTCAAGCAGGGGTTCATCGAGCTCGATCAGCCTTCAGCATTTGGCGATATCGAAATCATTTGGGTCGGATCCCCGGCCATTGGTGTGGCGGACCTCGCCGACATCGATAACTACGACGGCTAAAGGTTCTTCATGTCTGGCGAAATCAAGCGAGCACTCGAAGCGATCATCATGGTTGCTGATACGCCTGTGCAGACCGACATGCTGGCGCAGTTGACGGGGATGCCTGCTGAGCGTGTTGAAGCAGTCCTTGTCGAACTTGGTGCCGAATATGCAAGCGACGAGCGCGGCTTCCAACTGGTGCGGGTCGCCGGTGGTTGGCGCTATCAGAGCCATCCTGATCAAGCGCCGTACATCGAACAGTTCGTTCTCGAAGGCCAGTCGGCAAAGTTGTCGGCTGCCGCTCTCGAGACGTTGGCGATCGTTGCCTACAAGCAGCCGATCAGCCGAGCACAGATTGCTTCGATTCGGGGTGTCGGTGTCGACAGCGTCGTTCGCACTCTCGAGCAGCGGGGCTACATCGGCGAGGTTGCTCGCGACCCCGGTCCCGGTCAGGCCGTCATGTTCGGCACAACTCCGGAATTCCTCATGAAGATGGGCCTCGACTCGCTCTCACAGTTGCCGTCGATCGCCGATTTCGTCCCAGGTGCCGACGTGGTTGAAGCACTTGAAATCGGTCTCCGTGTTGACTCCGCGGCTGAAGACGTTGTCAGTTCTGTCTCTGAGAGCGGAGAATCGGCCGATGGCATTCGACCTTCGTTGGGCGATTTGCTCGACGGGGACGGCCCGGTGTGACCGACGAGGAACGAACGGGAGAGCGCCTTCAAAAGGTGTTGGCCCGCATCGGCATCGGAAGTCGGAGGGTTTGCGAGAATCTCATCGCCGAAGGCCGAGTGACGGTCAACGGCGAAGTTGCTGACCTAGGTCGTCGGGTTACTGCTGAGACCGATGAAGTCGCAGTCAATGGCGTTATCATCGGGGTTCGCCCCGGTCTTGTTCATCTGCTTCTGAATAAACCAACCGGTGTTGTGACGACCGCTGATGATCCTCAAGGACGTCCAACCGTTCTTGACCTGGTACCCGAAGAGCCACGCGTCTTTCCTGTCGGTCGCCTCGACATGGAGACAGAGGGACTGCTGCTACTTACCAACGATGGAGATCTCGCTCATCGGCTGACCCATCCGTCCTTCGGGGTGGAAAAAGAGTACGTCGCCCACGTTGAAGGGGAGCCCACTCGGGGCGAACTCCGCATGCTTCGCGAGGGAGTCATGCTCGAAGACGGAATAACCGCTCCGGCGAAGGCTGCTCTTCTCGGCCCGGGAATACTTCGCCTTACGATTCACGAGGGTCGAAATCGCCAGATTCGGCGGATGTGTGATGCCATTGAGCACCCGGTGATTCGCCTGATTCGGACCCGCATCGGTCCTCTCGCTGATCGGAAGCTCAAGCCAGGGCAGTGGCGTCCATTGACGGGCGAAGAACTTCGTTCCCTTGAGCGTGCTGCAGTCGAACGCTCGAATGAATCTCCCTCGGCGAGCTGACCTTGCCGTTCTAGGATCACATTGTGACTTCTGCTGTCCGAGCGCTTCGCGGCGCCACCACTATTGATGCCGACACTGCCGATGATGTTCGAGCGCGCACGATTGCGTTGCTTGAGCAAATGATCGAGCGAAATGGCGTCGATCACGATGACATCATCAGCGTTCTTTTCACCGCAACCGATGACATTCATGCGATGTTCCCGGCCTCGGCGGCTCGCGACATTGGTTTCGGCGATATCCCGCTTATCTGTGCCCGCGAGCTCGACATCACCGGCGCAACCCCTTTCTGTATTCGTGTTCTGATGCATATCTCAACCCCCCGATCACGTTCTGAACTTCGTCATGTGTACCTCGAAGGCGCGAGCGGCCTACGCGACGATCTGCCGGAGTGAGAGAGATGGCTCCGGATTCAAAACAGCGCACCGCATTGATTGTCGGCGTCGGTCTGATTGGCGGATCGGTCGGTCTGTGTTTGCGGTTAGCGGGTTGGCGCGTCCTTGGCCGCGACCGCTCAGCGAAATGTCTCGAGCGAGCGCTTGAAGTCGGTGCGATCGATTCCATTGCGCCCGAAGGTTTTGTTGATGACGTCGCCCTCACGGTTGTGGCTACGCCAGTCGGTTCCGTCGCCGAGGAAGTCGCAATCGCTCTTCTTGAGACAGACGGCCTCGTCACCGACGTCGGAAGCGTGAAGACGCCTTTGCTTGAGCTGATGGAGAACCCAAGGTTCATCGGTGGGCACCCGATGGCTGGTTCTGAACAGGAAGGCGTCGAGGGTTCGCGATCAGATCTTTTTGAAGGACGCACCTGGGTACTTACGCCGCTTGAGACAAGTGACGACGAGACACTCGCGACACTCCGCGCCATTGTTTCAGGGTTCGGAGCTGAGGTTGTGTCGTTGCCGCCAGCTCAACACGATTCGATGGTTGCAATCGTTTCTCATGTTCCGCATCTAACGGCGGCGAGTCTTATGGGCCTCGCCGACGAGCGATCAATCGAACACCGAAGCCTTATGCGGCTTGCCGCAGGAGGATTTCGCGACATGACCCGAATTGCCGCAAGTCATCCCGGCATCTGGCCAGATATCTGCAATGAAAATCGAGATGCGATTATCACCGAACTCGATCGTCTTGTTGCGGCACTTTCTGATGTTCGGTCAATTGTGGCTGATGGTGATCGAGACGCACTCGTTTCGATTCTTGAACGGGCTCGGTCAGCGCGTCTGGCGTTGCCTGCTCGCTTCGCCCGTGCCGAAGACCTTGCCGAGTTGCGCATTCCCGTTGCTGACCAAAAGGGTGCGCTTGCTGGTATCACCATGATCGCAACCGAACTCGACGTCAGCATCGCCGATATAGAAATCGCCCACTCGGTTGAAGGTGATGAGGGAGTCGTCATCCTGCTGGTTGAGGCGGTAAATGGTGCAGTTCTCCGCGACGGCCTTACAGCGCGTGGATATAGAGCAGTGATGCGTTTGTTGGACGGATCAGAAGACCGCTGATGAACGAGGTCCTCGAGATCATTCCATTCGGCGGACCCGTTGACGCGGTCGTCGTTCCGCCTGGATCGAAGAGCATCACGAATCGAGCATTACTCGCGGCCGCGCTCGCTCGCGGCACAAGCACGCTCCATGGAGTTCTGTTTGCCGATGACACCGAGGCGATGATCGATTGTGTTCGGTCGCTCGGAGCCGTCGTGGAGCCTGTCGAGAACACAACCACAGTTTTGGTAACTGGTATTGGTGGGGACCTAAGCGCTTGCGATTCCTCGCTGTTTGTTAGGCAATCGGGAACAACAGCGAGATTTCTCGCTGCCGTTCTTGCATTGGGCGAAACACCGATACGGCTAGACGCCGACGAGGCGATGCGTCGGCGCCCGATGAACGATGTATTTGCATCCATTGAACGTTTAGGAGTGATGGTTTCCTACGAACAGGTGGCTGGGCACTTGCCTGCGGTCGTCGAGGGCCCGATACGGCGGAGAGGAGCAATGCCGGTGATCTCTATCGACGCATCGGTTTCGAGCCAGTTCACTTCTGGGTTATTGCTCGCTGCTCCGTGTATGCCCGAAGGCTTACAGATCCACATTGACGGTGAGGTCGTTTCGCGTCCCTATCTCGATATGACCGTCGCGGTGATGGCCTCATTTGGTGTAGTTGTTCAGAAGCCCGATCACCGCACATTTATCGTTCCGCCGGGCGGTTACCGCTCTCAGGACTATGACATCGAGCCCGATGCATCGGCAGCATCTTATTTTTTTGCCGCAGCAGCGATTTGTGGTGGCACCGTGCGCGTTGATGGACTCGGTACCAACTCCCTTCAGGGCGATATTCGGTTTGTTGAGGTACTCGCTGACATGGGCGCCAGAGTCGCTGTCGGCGACTCGTCGATCACGGTGACTGGGGCGGCGCTCCATGGTGTGAAGGCCGATTTCAGTCAAATTTCCGATACCGCGCAGACCGCCGCAGCAGTTGCTGTGTTTGCTGAGGGTCCGACAACGATTTCAGGTATTGGATTCATTCGAAAAAAGGAAACCAACAGGGTCGCCGCCGTTGTCTCAGAGCTTCGTCGGTTGGGTGTCGATGCAATTGAGGAAGATGATGGATTCACGGTGAACCCAGGTGCGACTCATCGCGCGACCATTGAGACCTACGACGATCATCGAATGGCGATGAGCATGGCATTGATCGGGTATGGGAATCCGGGAGTGTCAATCTCTGACCCAAACTGCGTTCGAAAGACTTTCCCGGCATACTTCGAAGAGATGGAACGACTTCGCCCTGGAGGCTTGAAGTGACCGAACAACCATTGGTAATCGCGATCGACGGTCCGGCGGGATCAGGAAAATCAACCGTGGCGAAGGCCGTCGCAGTTCGACTTGGGCTGGACTATCTCGATACCGGTGCGATGTATCGATCAGTCGCTTTTGCTGCGCTTCGAGGTGGTGTTGATCCGGAGGATGCCGAAGTGGTTGGGAACTTGGCCCGCAATATCGAACTAGAGGTCGATCCGACCGGACCGGTAGTGGTTGATGGTGTCGACGCAACCATCGAGATTCGAGGACCCGAGGTCACTCGTGCCGTCAGCATCGTTGCAGCAAACCCAACTGTGCGAACCGAGATGCGGGCACGACAACGTCAGTGGGTAGCGAAACGCGGTGGTGGCGTGATGGAGGGGCGCGACATCGGCACCGTTGTGTTCCCGGACGCGAAGCTTAAGGTTTACCTTGACGCAAGTCCTGCGGTTCGTGCTGCCCGTCGTTCAAAGGAAGTTTCTGATCTCTCCTACGAGACAGTCGCGACCGATCTCGCTCGGCGCGACGCTCTCGATCAGAACCGGACCCATGATCCATTGCGCACCGCAGATGACGCAGTTGTCATCGATACGAGCGATCTCTCCGTCGATCAGATCGTGGATGCGATCATGGAGTACTTGCCGTGAGTCGTCGCGAGATCTACATCCCCGAAGGCCACGACAACGGGGAAGTGTTGACTCTTGCGCAGAAGGCGATGCACCACATGGTGCGCCTCATCCTCGAGATAATTGCTCGCCTCTATTTCCGGCTTGAGGTGCATGGGCGGGAGAATATTCCGAAGCGAGGACCATTTATCATTTCGCCAATTCATCGGTCGTATCTCGATACACCAGTAATCGGCGCAGCGATTTGGCGATTGATGCGCTATATGGGCGCGGAAAAAATGTGGACAAACAAGCAACTGGGCTGGTTCTTGACGGCCATGGGTGGGTTCCCGGTACAACGAGGCGCGGCGGATCGGGATGCATTGAAGGCTGCGCTAACCGTCATTGAACGGGGTGAGCCACTTGTGATGTTCCCTGAAGGCACTCGCCAGTCCGGCCCTCTCGTTCGAGAGATGTTTGACGGTCCGGCCTATGTCGCCTGTCGAACCGGGGTGTCAATTATTCCGGTTGGTATCGGTGGAACTGAGCGAGCCATGCCGAAGGGTAAAAAATTCATCCGCCCGGTGAAAATGGTGGTCGTCATCGGCGAGGCGATCGCACCGCCACCTAAGAAGGAGAGCGGTCGAGTGTCTCGGAACGGAGTCCGAGACATGACAGCCCAACTGGGGACGAGAATTCAGGATCTTTTCGACGAAGCGCAACTTCGTGCTGGCTCACCGAACCTGCATTGAAGTCGAGCGAATGCTCAGAGTGACATGTCGCCGGTGAGTTTGCGAACCAGTGGTTCGAAATGCGCCAGTGGCAGGGTGTCGTACTCGGTATCGAATGCGATTTGATCCCATTCGTCGGCAAATTGTGCAGCGAGGTCGAACTGTTCGGTCGTGAGTTCGGAGCGGTGTTTCTCGCGTGCATCAGGATCGGCACCGAAATGCTGGTAATAGTGCTTGCCCTGGAAATCCTGGTGGACGCGAATCATTTGATAGACGTCATCTCGCACATACGGCTTGATCATCTCTGCAGCAATGGCGCCATGATTTGAGACGGTGATCGCTTTGCCGACATCGTGCATGAGTGAGGCAAACACAACCTCTTCATCGGCACCGGCTCGTTCGGCGAGGGTGGCGGTTTGAAGGCAGTGGGTCAGCTGGTCGGCGTTGAACCCATCGGTGATCTCACCGAGCGACTCAAGAAGCATCAGCATTCGGTCAGCGACGCGCCCCGAATTCAATGCGTGTTGGGCTCCGATATGCAGCCACTGTTCCTGAGTGGATTCGTCCATGCGGGTGAATGAAGTAGCCATGGCGTAATTCTGCCTTCTCCGGAACATTTGTGGCGGATTTTACGAAAGTGTCTTCGACAGCATGACGCCCAGGATGACGCTGACAGGCCCAACTGACAGCGAAACAGGGCATCTTGCGGCCTCAATCACATTGGATCAAGCCCCAGCGTTGAGCCCGGCTTTCGGCGCGTCGGGTCATGCAAGCGAAGCGAGGACGTCGCTGGCATGGAGCGATCGATCTTGCGTTGGTGGGCGGGCATCGACGGCACCACCAAAAGCGAGCGTCGCTGCTGCGTCAATTGTGGCGATCAGATCTCGAAGGTTGCGTGGGGGAGGGAAGTACTCGTCCTCTTCAGTGACCTGCACAATCTCGACACCATCGATTGGAGCAATTTTTGAAATGACCGACTCAACGAGTTCCTCAGGCGCAGATGCACCAGCGGTGACGCCGACAATTCCGTGGAGATCGTCGGGAAGTTCCTCGGCTTCGTTTACTCGATAGACGCGTGCGCAGCCGGCCTGTCGAGCGAGGCTTTCAAGCGCTCGTGTGTTGGACGAATTTGCTGAACCAATAACAACTACCGCATCGCATTTCGGAGCGATTTCAAGGAGTGCCGATTGACGGTTTGTCGTGGCAAAGCAAAGGTCGGAGCGGCCGGGGACCCACATCTCTGGGAATCTCTCACGTGTGGCATCGAGCACGCTCGCCCAATCACGATGACTCAACGTTGTTTGGGCAAGTAGCGCAACCGGTTCGGTGAACGATGGGAGTTGTGCAACCTCTTCGACTGATTCCACGCGGTGAATGTTGTCGGGGGCAACTGCCATCGTGCCTACAGCTTCTTCATGACCTTCATGGCCGATATACACAATCTGGTACCCCTTACCAGCACGCACTTTTACCTCGTGATGCACTTTGGTGACCAGCGGGCAGACCGCATCGACCACGTAACCGCCGCTTGACTGTGCAGCGGCCACGACTTCTGGGGCACTTCCGTGAGCCGACAACATGACGGGACTGCCCGCCGGAACCTCTGCGATGTCATCGACGAAGACCACGCCCAGATCGCGGAACCGTTCAACGACTCGTTGGTTATGGACGATCTCGTGGTAGCAGTACACCGGCGCTTCGAATGAGCGAACCATCCAAGCCAAGGCCTTAATTGCCATCTCGACCCCTGCGCAGAATCCTCGAGGGGCGGCGAGGAGAACCTTCTGAACAACGGGAGATTCCGAATCAGAGAGAGGCTGTGCCGGCTGCTCGTTCATGGAAGCACAGGCTACCGGCACTAGCCTTCGGGGCTATGTCCTCGCCTCGAGTTGTTAGCGTCGCGTCCGCTTCGCCGGCCGAGCGAGCGGGTTTAGCTCCCGGCGACCTCATCGTTCGCCTCAATGGTGAAGTCCCCCGCGACATCATCGCCTATCGGCTCCTCGCCGATGAAGGTGAACTTTGCCTAGACATTGATCGAGGTGGGCTCCAGATTTCGCTCGACGTCGAGAAACAACCTGGCGAATCGCTCGGGGCCGAGATCCACTCTGCACTGTTCGACCAGGTCAGGACCTGTGACAACCATTGCGAGTTCTGCTTCATCTACCAACTGCCGCCCAACCTGCGTGAATCCCTATATCTCAAAGACGACGATTATCGACTCTCGTTTCTCTATGGCAATTTCACGACGCTCACTCGGTTTACCGAACTAGACCTCGAACGAGTTGTCACGGAACGGATTTCGCCGCTGCATGTTTCCATCCATGCGACTGATCCAGACCTGCGTTCCTCAATGCTCCGGAACCGGAGGGGAGCTTCGAGCCTTCGTTGGCTTCGCGCGTTGCTCGACCACGGGATCGAGGTCCACGGTCAGGTAGTCGTATGTCCTGGCAGGAACGATGGTGCGTTTCTCGACGAGACGCTGGCAACCGTGCTCGATTCGTATTCGGAATTGGCAACCTTGAGCGTTGTGCCTCTCGGAGTGAGCGATTTCAATACCGAGCCAACGATGCGTCCGCACACGCAAGCCGAAGCAAGTGACGTAATCGATGCTGTTCATGATTGGCAGGACATCTACCTTGCAACACTCGGACGGCGTATCGTGCACGCCGCTGACGAGTACTACTTGCTGGCGAATCGACCTTTCCCCGATCACAGTGTTTACGAAGATTTTCCGATGCATGAAGATGGCATCGGAATGGCGCGCACCTTTGAGCGTGAGTTCATGGGTGAGACTGTGACGCCGACTGGGGTCGCCACAGGATTTTTTGCCTGGGTCGATGGAGCGCCGCCCGAGGGATATCGGGCGCCCCGGGGTGGGGGAGCGATCTCGATTCGACCTCGTTCCAATGCACCCGTTGCCATCATTACTGGCGGCTACGGAGCTCAGATTCTCGGCCCATTGGTCCAAACACTCGGCCGCGATGACATACGTGTCCTCAGTGTGGAGAATCTTTTCTTCGGCGGCAACACTGGTGTGGCAGGTCTGCTCACCGGGGCCGACCTCATTCGTGTGCTCTCGACTGAGCCCGAAGGTCATCGCTACCTCTTGCCCGATGTGTGTCTGTCGCAGGGACGTTTCCTCGATGGTCTCACTCCTGACGATCTGCCCCGACAGGTCGAGATCCTCCCGACAGATGGCATCGCCCTCCGTCGGGCACTGGAGCCGAAATGAGTACCCAACCCAACGACCTTCCGCTGGTTGCGGTCGTGGGCCGACCCAATGTTGGCAAGTCGACACTCTTCAATCGAATTGTCGGTCGTCGAGAAGCAATTGTTGAAGAGAAGCCCGGCGTTACCCGCGATCGAAAAGAAGTTATAGCCGAGTGGCAGGCGCGCGAGTTTCGGCTGGTCGACACTGGTGGTTGGATGCCGGGCGGCGACTCGCTGGACGAGAAGGTCTCAAGACAGAGCGAGAAGGCAATTCTCGAAGCCGATGTCGTGCTCTTTGTTGTTGACGTCACGGTAGGTATTACCGAAGAAGACAGTCGTGTTGCCCAGATCCTTCGTCGGAACGGACGCCCTGTCCTCCTTGTGGCGAACAAGGTCGACGACACGAATCGGGAATCGGCAATTTGGGACCTACTCGGACTGGGCGTTGGCAATCCATTTCCCGTAAGCGCCCTGCACGGACGAGGGACTGGCGATCTTCTCGAGTCGCTCATGCTCGAATTTCCTCCCGAGCCCGAAGTAGTTGTCGATGAGGACGAAGTTGAAGCTGACAAAATTTTCTCTGTCTCGATTGTCGGTAGACCCAATGTCGGCAAGTCAACACTCTTCAATCGTCTGATTGGCGATGAACGATCGGTAGTGCACGACATGCCGGGAACGACCAGAGACGCAGTGGACACCATTGTCGAGACAGAAGACGGCCCGATCCGATTTGTCGATACTGCAGGAATGCGCCGTCGAAGCAAAGTGGATGAATCGACTGAGTACTACTCGCTTGTACGTGCGCTTCAAGCAATCGATCGGTCCGACGTTGCGATGCTTGTTATCGATGCAACTGTAGGAGTGACGGCGCAGGATCAACGTCTGGCAGAGCGGATCGACGCCGCCGGCTGCCCTGTAGTTGTGCTGCTCAATAAGTGGGAACTTCTCGATGCCGATGCTCGTGATGATGTGGGTTACCAAATCAGTCAACGTCTGCATTTCATTGGGGAGTCACCTGTCCTGAAGATCAGCGCGCTCTCAGGGAAGGGTGTACATCGCTTGCTCCCCGCCCTCTCCGGAACCATCGAGGACTACCACCGCCGAGTACCAACTCGAAAGGTCAATCAGGTTCTGCGCGCTGCACAATCCGCTCAACCGGGTCCACATGGAGCGAGGGTCCTCTACGCGACGCAGGGTGCGACGGATCCGCCGACATTCACGCTGTTCGCAAACAAGGAAATCCCACCTTCGTATCTGCGATACCTCGAGCGCTCCCTTCGTGAAGCGTTCGACATGGGTGCAACACCGATCAAGATGCGAGTGCGGAAGCGGGACTGACCCAATGCCGTGGTGCGAGGAATGTTCCAAGTTTTGGAACCCGAATTCATTGCCGCCCGACGGGACATGCCCGGCCTGCGGTCGCATGATCGGAGAGCCACCGAAAATTCAGAAGGTCCCATGGCATTTCTGGATTCTGGTACTGGCTGCCGGTCTGTACCTCGGTTGGCGTGCAGTTCAAGGTGTCATCTGGCTGCTGCAATGAGAGGAAAGAGTTGACCGTGAACAGTGGTGTGGTCGAATTAGCGATTATCGGCAGTGGCTTTGGCGGGCTTGGGGCTGGAGTGATGGCCATAGAACAGGGGATTGATTCCTTTGTGATTCTCGAACGAGCGAACGCAGTTGGGGGCACCTGGCGGGACAACACCTACCCCGGATGTGCGTGCGATATCCCAAGTCATCTCTATTCGTTTTCGTTTGCGCAGAATTCCGAATGGAGTCGTAGTTATCCCGCTCAACCGGAGATCAAGCACTATCTCGAACGAGTCACCTGCCATTACAACCTTCATTCGCGTATTCGCTTCGGCTTCGACGTCGCGGAGGTGCGATGGATTCAGGAGCAAATGTGTTGGTCGATCACTTCTCGCGCCGGTGACACCGTCCTTGCATCGGCCGTTATTTCAGCAACTGGTCCTCTAAGTCAGCCCGCCACCCCCGATTTCCCCGGACTCTCGGAGTTTGCTGGCGAGGTGTTCCATTCCGCCAAGTGGCGACACGAGATTTCTCTGGAGGGCAAGAGGGTCGGTGTCGTGGGTACGGGCGCATCGGCGATTCAACTTGTTCCGGCAATCGCAGATGATGTCGAACACCTTGATGTCTTCCAGCGGACCCCTCCATGGGTGCTGCCTCGAGATGATCGTCCAGCTCCCCGGTGGCGTCGTCACATCTATCGAGCCCTGCCATTTCTGCAGCGACTTCATCGTTGGCGCATTTATACCCGCCAAGAGTTTCTCTCCTTGGCGTTTCTCGGCAAAGGCAAAATTGCGAATTCGATGACGGAGCGCATCAAACAAGAGACAAAAACTCTGATTGACGCGTCGTTCCCTGACCCGGAAATAGCCGCTGCGCTGATTCCTACGTTCAAGCCCGGCTGCAAGCGGCTATTGATTTCAAACGATTGGTACTCGGCGTTGGCGAAGCCAAACGTTGATGTTGTCACGGCTTCAATTGAACGCGTCGATGCGACTGGTATCACCACGTCCGATGGCCGTCATCATGACGTCGATGTGTTGGTACTTGCGACAGGGTTTGCCGTGACTGACTTTCCGTCGCCCTTGACTGTCTTTGGCCGGAACGGAGTGAACCTGGCCGAACATTGGGAAGATGGCGCTTCAACTGATTTTGGGATCACGGTCTCAGGATTCCCAAACCTATGGTTCCTTGCCGGACCGGGAACCGGGCTCGGACATAATTCCATCGTCTTCATGATCGAGGCTCAACTTCAGCAGATCGGTCGCGCCCTAAAGTACATGCGAAGCGAATCAGTTGCCGTAATCGAACTTCGGCGAGAGGTTGAGGATGCTTCGTATGCCGAGTTGCAGCGAAGAGTCGCCACCACGGTATGGGCCTCAGGCTGTTCGAGTTGGTACGTCCGAGAGAACGGCAGAGTCGACACAATCTGGCCTGGAACTACGACGGAGTACTGGTGGCGAGCCCGACGCTTCGCCCCGGATCGTTATCTGACGACCGCCGGCCGATTCGGTCAGATCACACCGTCTCGCTAAGGTGTCTCCTCCACGGGCTGTGGCGCAGCTTGGTTAGCGCGTCGGTCTGGGGGACCGAAGGTCGTGGGTTCGAATCCCGCCAGCCCGACCAGATACGAGCGGGGTGCCACACTGGCACCCCGCCCTGTAACCCCCGAGAACTCCAGGAAGACTGATGTCAGACGAGAACGCAGCAGAGTCCTCCTCAGAACCGCTCGATAGTCCTGAAGACCTTGAGGCTTCTTCAGAGGAGCGGGCCTCCATTCGCGCCCAGCGTCTCGAGCGAGTAGGCCAGTTGCGGGCTTCGGGTGTCGACCCGTACCCCTATCGGTTTGAGCGATCCTCCGATATCGGTCCTGTTCGAGATGAGTGGGGGACCATCGAAGCGGGTACCGAAACCGGCGTCGTCGTCCGCCTCGCCGGAAGACTCATGCTCAAGAGAGAGCAGGGACGGCTCTCGTTTGGGCAGCTACGGGACCGAACGGGCGAAATCCAGTTGTTCGTTTCGGCCGGAGTCTTAGGCAAAGAATTCTTTGGCGAGTTCAATCAACTTGATCGAGGCGACTGGGTTGGGGTCGAGGGCGAGATTATGGCCACCAAAAAGGGTGAGCTCTCGGTCAAGGTTTCCGATTGGGCGCTGTTAAGCAAAGCGTTGCGTCCACTTCCTGATAAGTGGAAGGGCCTCGCCGACGTCGATGCGCGATACCGCCAGCGTTATGTCGACCTCACGGTGAACCCAGATGCTCGAAGGGTGTTTGAAACACGATTCGCTGCAGTTGACGCGATTCGAAGCGTTCTGCGTGAACGTGGCTACCTCGAAGTTGAAACGCCGATTTTGAACTTGCAGCAAGGCGGTGCCACTGCGCGGCCTTTTGTTACGCATTACAACGCTCTGACTCTCGACACGTACTTGCGCATCGCCCTGGAGCTTCCGTTGAAGCGTCTTCTCGTTGGCGGCCTCGATCGAGTTTTCGAAATTGGTCGCGTCTTCCGCAACGAGGGGATCGATACCCGTCACAATCCCGAGTTCACGATGCTTGAGTCCTACGAGGCATTCGCTGACTACAACGACATGATGGAACTCGTTGAGGTTCTCGTTTCGTCGGCTGCTAGTGCTGCAAACGGCACCACGAAGGTCGAGCTTCGGGGCACATCTGTCGACTTGGCGCCACCATGGCGCAGAGTCACGATGGTCGAACTCATCAAGGAAGTTGTCGGTGTCGACATCAATCCTGGAATGGAACTCTCGGAAACAAGAGCAATTCTCGATGGGCTTGGACTCGAATGGAAGGACTCGTGGGGTCCTGGTCGGTGCACACACGAGGTGTACGACGAACTCGTTGAGTCAAAAGTCATGGAACCCACAATTGTTTTTGATCACCCGCGTGAGACATCTCCGCTAGCGAAACCCCACCGCAGTGATCCGTCTCTTGTTGAGCGCTTTGAAGTCATCGTTGATGGTCGTGAGCTGGCGAACGCCTACA
>JBILIB010000155.1:0-4742 GCA_044350215.1 Acidimicrobiales bacterium | reverse complement strand
CCTGGTGATAACACCGAGATGACTGTTGAACTTATCCACCCGATCGCGATGGAAGAGGGCTTGCGCTTCGCCATTCGTGAAGGTGGCCGTACCGTCGGCGCCGGCCGCGTCACCAAGATCCTTAAGTAGGAGCAGCCGTTATGGCCCGCAACGACAAGCGAATCGCTGTCACCCTGGAATGCCAGGTGTGCAAGCGTCGCAACTACATCACCAAGAAGAACAAGATCAACGATCGTGAGCGCATTGAACTCATGAAGTACTGCAAGTGGGATCGTGTGCACACCGCGCACAAGGAGACCCGCTGAATAAGCACACCGACGATTCGTCGTCGGTGCATATCGAGTCAACGTCGGTGGTGGCTCCTGTGGCTGCCGCCGACGTGGCGCGTCTGGGTCAGTCCGAAATGGGAACACTTGTTGCCGAAGCCCGCGACGGTGATCGGGGTGCATTCGATGCGCTCGTGCGTCGAACGTGGGCCGATACCTATTCGCTGGCATTTCGGTTAACGGGCAATGCGGAAGACGCGCGCGACGTTTGCCAAGAAGCGTATTTGCGTGCCTATCGCGGCCTTCGCCGATTCCGCGGCGATGCGCGGTTTACGACCTGGTTGTATCGAATCACGGCGAATTGTGCGTCCACGCAGTTAGGTCGTCGACGTCGTCATCGCCACGAGGAACTCGATGACGATCTTGAACTCAGCGACCTTTCGCCGAGCATTGATCCGGTCGGTCGTTCCGAATCTGCGAGTTTGCGTGATGCGGTGCAGAAGGCATTAGCGGCGCTTCCTCCGAAGCTGCGGGCTGTTGTTGTATTGCGTGACATTTACGACCTCTCCCATGAGGTCATCGCTGCTGAACTCGGAATTTCCGTTTCGGCGGCCAAAGTTCGATTGCATCGGGCTCGTCATCGCCTGCGTGACGATGTCTTCTTGCGTTCCGAGGCTGAGGGGAGAGCACATGACAATGTCGACCGTCCTGCCGTGTGATCGGTTGGTCGAGCTCATGCCCGACCTTCTTGACGATCCTGAGCTTCTCTCCGTCGAGGAAACCGATCATGTCGCTCAATGCCTGCGATGCCAGGCGGAAATGGCCCGTTTCCGACGGCTTCGCCGGACGTTGGCCAGTTTTGGTGAGATTCCGGTTGCAGCGGATCCGGCCATCCTCGACGACATCCTCGAAGGGCTTGATTCGGCTGCCGAACGGCGGGAGCGCCATCGAATTGCCAGCCGAAGGGCCGCCTCCATTGTGGGGCTGGCCGCAGCGACCGCCGCCGGGGTTGGGGGCGTGCTGGTACTGGCCACCCGTCGCCGATCCGCCTGAGGTTTCGCCGGGGCAGAAAATCCCGGTTCGCAACGGATGGGGGAGGGGGCCTAGTCTCTCCCATTCGGACCTGCAGGGGTCTGGCCGAACGCGTCGGCTGGTACCCTCTCAAGCCCGGCGTAGTGCCCTAGGGCAGTAGCTCAATTGGTAGAGCACCGGTCTCCAACACCGACGGTTGGGGGTTCAAGTCCCTCCTGCCCTGCTCGAAAAGTCCGCGTCGATGTCGGCGCGAAACGTAAGTGGAAGTGTTTCGATGGCTCTCAACAGAGAACAAAAACGAATGCTGCAGCGTCAGGGCGAACTTGGCCCCGACGGCGAACCCATTCGCGCCCGTCGAGGCAATCAGCCACGCGCCAAAGAACGTACCGGTCCAGTCGAGTTCGCTCGTGAGGTTCGATCTGAACTGCGCAAGGTTGCGTGGCCCACTCGCTCCGAGACCATCAACTACTCAATCATCACCATCATCACCCTCATCTTTTTCACCCTCTTGATCTTCGGTATCGATTGGGTGTTCTCCGAGGCCGTACTGAAACTGTTCAACGCCTGATGACCATGAATGACGACACCCAATTTTCAAACGACGCAGTAGATGTGTCTGTCTCCGACGTCATCGTCGATGAAGTAGGCGACACCGAAGTGATCGACACCGAAGTGATCGACACCGAGATCGAGGTCGACGTCATCGACACCGACGAGCTGCTTGAGCAGGCGCGTCCGCGTGCTCAAAGCCCGTTCGATCGTCCCGGTCGTTGGTATGTCGTGCATACCCAGTCGGGTTACGAGAAGAAGGTCAAGCAAAACCTCGAAGCTCGTACGCAATCGATGAATATGGAAGACAGCATTCACGAATGCGTTATTCCCATGGAAGACGTCGTCGAATTCAAGAACGGTAAGAAGCAGATCGTTCAAAAGAAAGTCTTCCCGGGATATCTCTTGGTTCGTTGCGATATGACCGACGATTCTTGGTACGTCATTCGCAACACTCCAGGTATCACTGGCTTCGTTGGCCAGGGCGCAAAGCCGTCGCCGCTTCCGCGTCGCGACGTCGAGAACTTCCTCACCGTTCCCGACGAATCCGAAGAGGTAACAACAAAGCGCGGCAAGCCCCGGCTCGAGTACGAGCAGGGCGAAACCGTTCGGGTCAAGGAAGGCCCCTTTGCCGACTTCTCCGGCGAGATTGTCGAGATCAACGAGGATCAGCTCAAGGTCAAGGTATTGGTCAACATCTTCGGTCGTGAGACCCCCGTCGAACTTGAGTTCTCTCAGGTCGCAAAGCTCTAAGAAGTACCGGCTTCGGCCGGAGGAATTGTCAGAGACGGCTCCGAGCCGTCAGAATCTCCCGCCGCCCGATGGGCGCAGGAACACAAGAAAAGAAGCGAGTCGCAATCATGGCCAAGAAGAAGGTTTCGGCCGTCGTGAAAATCCAGATCCCCGCTGGTGGAGCCAACCCGGCCCCGCCCGTCGGTACCGCGCTCGGCCCGCACGGCGTCGCGATCATGGATTTCTGCAAGGAATACAACGCCAAGACTGAGGCGCAGAAGGGCACCATCGTGCCCGTTGAGATCACGATCTTTGAGGATCGCAGCTTCACGTTCATCCTCAAGACCCCGCCGACTTCGGTGCTCATCAAGCAGGCCGCTGGTCTACCCAAGGGTTCGCAGACTCCGTCGAAGTCCGTCGCCGGTTCCATCACCGACGCACAGGTCACCGAGATCGCACAGGTCAAGATGCCTGATCTCAACGCCAATGATCTCGAGGCCGCTCGCCTTCAGGTTGCTGGTACCGCCCGTTCCATGGGCATCGAAGTTCGCTGATCGCAGTACCGGTTCGCACCTGCGAACCCGCCATGCCGAGGACAACCTCGCCCGGCAGGTGAATCGATTGCACCCTCTGTGGTGCCCGACCCGAGGGAGCCGAAATGGCACAGCACGGTAAGAAGTACAACGCAGCAGCATCCAGTTTCGACAGCGCCACGCAGCATGGCTTGACCGAAGCAGTCACCAAGGTGAAGACGTTGGCATCGGCCAAGTTCGATGAAACCGTCGAACTGTCGGTACGTCTGGGCGTTGACCCCCGCAAGGCTGATCAGATGGTTCGTGGCACCGTTGCCCTTCCGTCCGGTACCGGTACCGATGTTCGCATCGCAGTGTTTGCCGCCGGTGACGCCGCGCAGGCCGCTCGCGACGCAGGCGCCGAATTCGTTGGCGCCGATGATCTGCTTGCGCAGGTTGAAGGCGGAATGATGGATTTCGATCTCGTTATCGCCACCCCCGATCTCATGCCCCAGGTTGGCAAGCTCGGCCGTCAGCTCGGCCCGCGTGGTCTTATGCCCAACCCCAAGACCGGCACCGTCACCCCCGATGTTGGCAAGGCCGTTGCCGACTTCAAGGGCGGCAAAGTTGAGTACCGCACCGATCGTCAGGGCAACGTTCATGTCCCTATCGGCAAGGTCTCCTTCGAGGTTCCCGCCCTTGCGGCGAACCTGCGTGCCGTGCTCGAAGAGCTCGAGAAGGCCAAGCCTGCTTCGGCAAAGGGTCGCTATTTTAAGAAGGTCTCGCTGTCATCGACCATGGGTCCGGGCGTCAAACTCGACTCTCAGCGCATGCTCGTTGTCGAAGAGGTCTAAGTCGTTTCCTGTTGTGTCGGGCTGGCCTTTCGGTTGAGCCCGCCGCTACAGTTCGTAGTCAATTAATCCGCTCGCCGCAGACATCCGGTGCCCCTAGGGGTGTAACAGGTTCCTCGGAACCCACCTGACGAGGTGAACCTCCCAATTTCGGGGCGTTCTCGCGCTACGCGGCGGACGCCCCGTTGTGTTTTTTCCAGCCCATTTGGCCGGTGATCACCAACGTGGCAACCCGGTGTCGAATCGTTCTTCGGAAAAGTTCGACACCAGCCCAGCGGTGATTTGGTGCAACGCACCGGAGAGCCGGAAGAGACACACCAGATGAGAGGAGGTGCGATGGAAAACCCGAGACCGGAAAAGGTGGCTGTGGTTGCCGAGGTGCGTAAGCGCTTCAGTGATTCAGAAGCCGTCCTGCTCACCGAGTACCGCGGAATCGATGTCAGTGGACTGGCAGAACTTCGTGCGGCACTTCGTGCAGCCGGTGGTGACTACAAGGTTTATAAAAACACGCTCGTGCGTCGTGCGACAAACGAACTTGGACTTGATCTTGATTCACACCTGACTGGACCGACGGCCATCGCCTTCGTTCCCGCTGGCGGCATCGGAGACCCCGTTGCCGTCGCAAAAGCCCTGCGTGAATTCGCAAAGGGCAACCCCAACCTGGTGGTGAAGGGCGGCATCCTTGGTGAGAAATTACTCACTGAGGCCGACGTCAAGGCACTCGCCGACGTGGCACCGCGTGAGGAATTGCTGGCTCAGCTGGCTGGCCTCATCGCTGCCCCGATGGTGCAGTTCGCTGG
>JBILIB010000154.1:0-4749 GCA_044350215.1 Acidimicrobiales bacterium | reverse complement strand
TGGTGACTCCCGGCGCAAGCGGTTCATGAACATTCACGACATCGAAGCGTTCGTCGCGAAGTGCTCGAATCGTGCGCAATTGCGCCGAGGGGTCGGGGGCAATTGGAGCGACGGATCCGTTAGCAGCAGTCGGAAGACTGTCGCCCAGGGGCGTCACCCCGGAATCAGGTGGTGGCCCATCGCAGGGACCAAGGACTCGGACGTCGTGTCCGCGAGCCCGAAGAGCACGGGCGAGCGACAACACCTGACCTTGCACGCCACCTGGAAGGGTAAGGCTGTAAGGGCAAACAATACCGATACGCATGTCAGCAGTCACCACAAGCAGCAAGAGAAGACGGACCACGCTTGGGTCGCGGATGTGGTTTGCCGATTCGTTCAAGTTCGACGTAATCACTTGGCCAATTCGGCTGCTGCAAATGCCACTGCTCCGGCGCTTGGCGAATGAGCCCTTCGAGCCGACCCGCCAAATCAATGGTGACTCGTCGCACGTCGTCACGAAGTCTTCCTTCACGAATGACTTTCAATGGCGGTTCAACTACAGCGTGATGACCAGTTCGGCCTTCGAAATAGACAGCACACGGGATGAGTGCGGCACCAGTACGCAATGCCAGCGTTGCTGGGCCTGCCGGGATCGTGGTGATTTCGCCAAAGAACTCAAGCTCAACGCCGTCGCCGATGATGTCGCGATCGGCAAGCAAGCACACGACATGATTGGAATTCAATGCCTTCAGAATCTCGTTACCTGCATCAGGCCCCAACGGAACGATGTTCATCCCGAGTTCTCGGCGGAACTCCACAAAAAACTCAAATAAGCCAGGAGGCTCGAGCGATTCGACAACCGCAGTGACCGGAATCTTCATCACCTGCGTCATCCAAAATGCGGCCCATTCCCAACCGCCCAAGTGCGGCATCACTGCCACTACTCCCTTGCCCACTTTCAGTGCATCAGCGATATGGGCGAAGTTTTCAAAAGCAAAGCTGAAGTCAACTTCTTCTGGAGATAACTGCGGAAGACGAAAAGAGTCGACCCAGTAGCGCGCGTAACTGTCGAAGGTTGCATCGACGGCGCGGTCAAGTGCCTTACCTTCAAGAGTGGGATCCGCACGATGGAGATGCCTAGCAACAAGCATGCGTCGCTCTTTCGACACCGAAGCAGCGATCCGACTTAAACCTTTTGCAGTGACCTCAGCGACCGGACGCGGCACAGATCGCGTGAAGGCTGCACCCGCGCGATAGGCCGCGGTGACCGGATCTAGCGCCATGAGCGCCTAACGGCGTCGACGCGCCTGAAGGTTCTGACGCCACTGTGACGACCCGGCGCGCGTTGCGCGGGCGGCACGGCGACGAGACGCGCGGCGTGTTGGCGCAACAACGGGACGTTCCTGCGATGCCTGGTGCCACACCTTCGCAAAGCGCTGCACGGCAGTCACGATTGTCAGAACGAGCATGACCCATAGAACTGGAATCAACAGAACGGGAAAGAGCAGACCAAGACCAAGGAGGATGACGCGTTCAGCGCGCTCCATGACGCCGCCCTTAGCGTTAAAGCCGAGGGCTTCGGCCTTCGCCCGCTCATAGGAGATGATGAGCGAAGCGCCGAGCACAGCCATCGGCAGAAGGGGCATGAGCCCGCCATAGGTATCGGCGAGATACCAAGCGACACCGCCGAGCAACATCGTGTCGGAAACTCGGTCGGCGACAGAGTCGAAGAAGGCACCCCGAGGACCAGCGGTGCCAGCTGCCTTTGCTACGGCGCCATCAAGGGCGTCGGGCAAACCGGTGAGGACAAGGAGGAGAAGTCCTAGGGGCAAAAAGCCGGCTGCGATCGCAACTGCAGCGCAAGCTGACATCACCACGCCAAGGGCGGTCAGGCGATCGGCGGTGAAACCCAGTTTGAGCAAGTTCGCCCCAACCGGCTTCAACGCTTTCTCAATATTGGTTCGCCAACGACCGTCAAGCACGGAGAAAGGCTAGCAGTGGGCCATTGACCGACCCCGGCACGCCCCTAATCTGCTGCCATGACTGACTACTCGACCCTTATGCCCGGCGATGCCATCGTCGCTCTGCGCACTCTGCCACGGCGGGTTGCCGCCGCCCTTGGCGTGGTCGACGAGATGACCGAGGGACGATCGCATCAATTGGGCGCTGACGGAGTTTCTGCCATTGAGGCGATTCTCGGAGCAACCGCCACCCTCGCGGTGCTCGAAAAGGGTCTGAGCGATATCTCAATTCTCGATGACGCCCCACTTCACCCAGCAGTGACCAATCGGCGGCTTCGTTCTATCGAGCTTTCAACGGATGAACCCGCCGAAGCGGTGCTGGAACAGTTCACCGAACGCGTGATGGCTATTGCCGAGTTAGCCGATTCCATCAAAGGCAACAATTGGTCGCGTACTGGTGTCATCTCCGAAGCCAGGGTCAGCGCACTGGATCTTTTGCGCGACGCCGTCGGGGTTGGTGTCGATGCACTCAATCAGGTCGAGCAAATCATCACGTCGCTTCGCTGAACAAGAACTTCCCAAAAGATTTATTCGGCCCAGTCCTCGGGGTTGTCTTCGACGAACCATTCGACGATGGACCCGTCGACGCCATCGACGAGCACAAGCCCGCGCTTTTCCGGCGGATCTTCCGCGCTGTAGAGCAAGATGCGCCATGTCGGTCGGCTGAGAAGTCCGCGCCAGCCCATCTGCGCTGAAGCATGCCCAACTGGGAATCCAACCTGCTTGGTGGCAGCAACGAGAGCATCGCTTTCGTCAACCTTCAGGTTCCAACCCGCAACAAAGCTGTAAAGGCCGAACAACGCAAGCACAATCGCAGCAATTAGAACGCCCTGATTGATCAGAACGGGATCGCTGCCGCTGCGAAACACCCAAATGAAGATGCAGATCGCAGAGATCGCCCAATAGAGATACGCAGGAACCCGACGGCGATTGTTGTTCGGGAAGAGATAAGGGCCGACGTAGCCCGCCGCATTTAGATCTTCGGGAAGTTCGTCACGAATATCAGCGTCGTTCAACGGAGCTGTCGAGGCGGAATCGTTGGCGTCGTTCATGTCAGACATCGGATGGGACCGTAGCCGCCTACAGGCCACGGTCGCACACCCGCGGCCAGGATGCCTTCACGGTGGCAGTCGCGATGGATCAGGTGGGCCAGACCGCTCGAACCTTGTGCAGCGTTGCATCAAGCGGTTCTGGCAGAACACGAGCAAGAGCAATCGAGGTCATGAAATTGCTGTCGGCATCCCACCGAGGAAGTACGTGGGTGTGCAGATGATCAGGAACGCCGGCGCCGGCAGCACGACCAAGATTCAGTCCAACGTTTACTCCGTCGCAGCGATAGGCACCCTTGAGCGCAATCACTGCATCTCTTGAGAGATGCGCCATCTCTTCAAGTTCTTCATCGGACAAGCCCTCGAGTTCGGCCACAGCGCGATTCGGTACCACGAGCAGATGCCCGCTTGTATACGGGTACGCGTTGAGTAGTACCGAGCATTTCCTACCGCGATGAACGATCATGCCCTCGTCGTCGGGAAGTGAGAGGACGCGTTCGAAGAGTGAACCGTTCTCATCGGGATCGAGCGAGGTGTCACCGGGCTGCGTTACCGCGGTGATGTACGACAATCGCCACCCCGCCCAGAGGTGATCAAGGTGCGGCACGTCGGACATGGCTTACGAATGACCAGCGACGTCCGCCGCGAGACGTTCGACGAACGATTCAAAGGCCACATTGCGCTCGACCTCTCCCCCACGCGGATTCACGCCCACTGTCGAGTGTGCAACATCGTCGTCGCCGATCACAAGCACATATGGAAGTTTTTCGAGTTTTGCCTTACGGATCCGACCACCAAGCGGTTCGTCCGCTTCGACCATGTCTGCTCGGTAACCACGGGCTCGGAGGCTGGCGACCAGCAAACGACCGTGCGCATCATGATCGTCGCGCACGGGAAGGATGCGCACCTGCACCGGTGCGAGCCACGCCGGGAACGCTCCCGCGTAATGCTCGAGGAGCACGCCGAAAAATCGTTCGATGGATCCGAACAATGCACGGTGCAACATGATCGGACGTTTACGCGAACCATCATCGGACACATATTCGAGGTCGAAGCGCTCGGGAAGGTTGAAATCGCACTGGATCGTGCTGAGCTGCCAGGTGCGGCCGATTGCATCCTTGATATCGATGTCGATCTTGGGACCGTAGAACGCGGCGTCTCCCTCTTTGACCGAATACTCCAAGCCGTACTGCTCGAGTGCGTTCTTTAACGCCCCAGTCGCTTTCTCCCAGATTTCGTCGCTCCCAACATGCTTGTCGGGATCCTTCGTACTGAGGTTGGCGGTGAATTCGGTGAAGCCGAAGGCACGAAGAACACTCATCACGAAATCGAGAAGTGAAGCGATTTCGTCTTGCAATTCTTCTTCGGTGCAATAGATGTGACTGTCGTCTTGTGTGAACCCACGAATTCGCATGAGGCCGTGGAGCGTTCCGGCTCGTTCGTAGCGATACACCGTGCCCAATTCGAACAGTCGGAGCGGAAGTTCGCGATAGCTGCGCTGACGACTGCGGAAGATCAAGCAGTGCATCGGGCAATTCATGGGCTTCGGGTAATAGGACCCGTTGTCCATTTCCATTGGCGGATACATGCCGTCTTTGTAGAAATCCAGATGGCCTGATGTCTCAAACAAATTCGCGTTCGCGAGGTGCGGCGTCACAACGAACTGGTAGTTGCCCTTCTCGTGACGATCGCGGCTGTAG
>JBILIB010000153.1:0-4797 GCA_044350215.1 Acidimicrobiales bacterium | reverse complement strand
GAGATGGACATACGTGTTCGCTCTCAACACAGAGAATCCGGAGAAGTCGCCTTCCTCCTTGAACCAGATCTGAAAAATGGTCGCGGTGGTCTGCGTGACGTCCATGCGATCACCTGGGCAGAGCGCGCTGGTATGAGCCTCCTTCCGGGTGATCATGAGGCCATCCTCGAGGCGTACGAAGTGGTGTTATCGGCCCGGGTTGAGTTACAACGACGAACCGGCCGGCATTCAGATGTTCTTCTTCTTGAAGAGCAAGATGCAGTTTCTGCTGCGCTTGGTTTCGACGACGCCGACGTTTTCATGCGGGCGCTGTCCACCGCCGCTCGAACGATCGCGTGGGTGAGCGACGAACTTTGGTTCCGTGTGCGTTCATCTCTTGACGGTCCAACCCGACGAAAGATGCGTCGCGATGAGGAAGCCCTCGTCGGCGTAATTGTTCGTGACGGTTCAGTTGCTCTTGCGGCTGGTGCCGAACCGGCGAATGATCCGTATCTCGTATTACGTGTTGCTGTTACCGCCGCGCGCAACGATGCGCGCATTGAGCGAACAACGCTCGATCGACTGGCGGAATCCAAACCATTGACGACTCCATGGTCCGAAGAAGCGCGCCGTCTGTTCGTTGAACTTTTCCTTGCCGGTCGCCCAGCGGTTCAGGTCGTCGAGACGCTTGATCAGCGCGGCCTGTGGGAACCGATTTTTCCTGAGTGGTCTGTCATCCGTTGCCGCCCGCAACGTAACGCCTATCACCGCTTTACGATCGATCGTCACCTGTGTGAGGCGGCAGCGAATTCCGCGGCGTTGGTAGACCGCGTTGATCGTCCTGACCTTTTGGTCGTGGGCACCTTGTTGCACGACATTGGTAAAGGTCGCCCAGGCGACCATACCGATGTCGGGATCAGGCTCATTGCCGAGATCGCTCCACGGATGGGTTTCGATGAAGCCGACACGCTCATCCTTCAGCAGATGTGCCGCCACCATTTGTTGCTTGCTGACACGGCAACCCGTCGAGATCTTTCCGATGACGGGACGATTTCATTCGTCGCCGATTCAGTTGGCACACTGACCTGCCTCCGATTACTCGGCGCGCTCACAGAGGCAGATTCACTTGCAACTGGGTCAGCGGCATGGGGCTCGTGGAAAGAGGAACTCGTCGGCGTTCTGGTTGGCCGTGTCGCGCACGTGCTTTCTGGCGGCTCGGTTGCCGATGCAACCGATACCGGTTTCCCGACCTCACATCAGCGCGACCTACTCGCCCAACGTCGTCGCATCATCGAAGCTGTGGATGATCAGATCGTGGTGATCAGCCCCGACCGTCCTGGTCTGTTCTCTCGGGTAGCGGGTGTGTTGTCACTCAATGGCCTTACCGTTCTTGAAGCGGCCGCGCATTCGGCCGACAACCAAATGGCGCTCGAACAATTCCGAGTACAGAGCAATTTCGGTTCAGAGATTCCGTGGGATCGAGTTATTCGCGATCTTGAAAAAGCACTCGATGGCCGCCTTGCGCTCGCTGCTCGTTTAGACGAGCGATCAAAGACCTACCGACGTCCGCGACGTCTTCCCGGGCTCGTGACCCATCCCGAAGTCATCGTCGACAATCATTTGTCGCACGAGGCAACGGTGCTTGAGGTGCGCGCGCCTGATGGTGTCGGCGTGTTGTGGCGCATTACCCGTGCACTTCACGAACTAGATCTCGACATCACCTCAGCCAAGATTCAAACCATGGGCACCGACGCGGTCGACTCGTTCTACGTGCGTGATTCTGAGGGTCGGAAGATCACTGATCACGACTACTTGGGTGAGATTCGTCGTTCATTGCTGTATTCATTGGAACGGGCTTCCAGCAACTGAATAGGGCCGATAGCGTGCGGCCATGGCTGATCCCGTAACCCCACAGGACCTTGTTCGCTGGAGTGAAGCGCTCGCCGGCATTGCCCGCACTGGCTTGGGATTCACGCAGAGCCTGTACGAACAAGAACGGTTCGAAGAAGTCCTCGCGGTTGCTGCAGACATGCGTGTTGCGGCAGGAAGTTCGTATGACCCCGACGACCTTGTGCACGAGTGGATGAAATCGGTCGGTGTTGGTGTGCCGGGTTACCAAACCCCCAAGGTCGCTGTTGGCGCCATCGTGCAGAACGAAAAAGACGAGATCCTTCTCGTGCAGCGTTCTGATTCCGGCGTGTGGTTGTACCCAACTGGTTGGGCCGACATCGGATACTCGCCCGCTGAAGTTGCGGTGAAAGAAGTCAGTGAAGAAACGGGCATCGACTGCGAAGTTGTGCAGATGCTCGCGGTCTACGACGGACTGCAACGACGGTTCACAAGCGTTCCGCTTTACTCACTTGTGTTTCATTGCCGAGCAACTGGTGGTTCGCTCAAAGCGCATCCACTTGAAACTCGAGATGTCGGATTCTTCCCGCTCGACGCGTTGCCGGATATGGCTGTAGGTCATGACCTTTGGGGGCCGCTTGCTGTGCATGCATTTAGCGGCGCAAACGTCAATGTTCACTTCGATCACCCCCGCACGCCGGTATGGCAAGGGGATCATCTGATAGGTGATCCCACCGATTAGGACCAGCGCTTAGTCCTGATCGCGAAGAAAACGCTCGACCTCGTCGACAAGACTTTCGCCATCGGTGAATCGATCGGGCTCCTCGTCGTAGCGCTGTTCAAGATGCGCGACGTACTCGGTGGTTTCTTCATCCTCGGCAACAAGCAATGAAACCTGGTGCTCATAGGCGTCGGTTGCGAACTTGAGTTCTGTCGTATCGATGGTTACTTCAAGCAACCGTGCGGCGCGATCAATGAGCGCAAGTGCTGCCTTTGGCGATGGCGAAGAAGGCACGTAGGTAGGAACTGCTGCCCACAACGCGGCAGAACGAATACCTGCCTCGCTACATGCGTTGTGTAAAACGCCGGTGATGCCGGTTGGCCCTTCGTAACGCGATGGGAGGAGATCAAGCGCTTCGGTGCTGGCTTCGTCGTAGGTTGCGCCGAAGACTGACACCGGTCGTGAATGCGGCACTTCAGCAAGAAGGGCACCAAGCGTGATGACCATGCGAGCGTTCGTGGCAACGGCGACGCCGATGACGTGCTCGCAGAATGTTCGCCACTTGAGCTGCGGCTCGATTCCTGAGAGAAGGATCACGTCAACATTGTGAGGAGTTGCGTGCGCTGATCGAAATTCGTTCTTCGGCCAATCGATTCGGCGAATGCCATCGAAATCGACGCGAACCTCGGGTCGGGTGACGGTGAAGTCGTAGAACACCTCGGGATCTATATCGGCGAAGGTGGTCGCCCCCCATTGTTCGGCAAGGTACTCAATTGCTGTGGTTGCCGAGTCGCCAGCATCGTTCCAGCCGCCGAAGGCAACGAGGAGGACCGGACCGTTGACATCGGCAGGCTGCGTCCAGCGCAAATGGGGGAGCGAGTGGCCTGAGGTCTCCGGCATTCGCAGAAGGGTATCGGTGTCTACGCTGGACCGATGGCGAACGTGCAGATCATTGAGGCCGTAGAAGTCACACCGGAACTGGTGGCCGCATTTGAGCGCCTGATTCCCCAATTGTCGTCATCAAATCCGGCGCCGACCGAGACCGAGCTGGCCGCGATCTGCGAGTCAGAAGCCAGCGTGTTGCTGATTGCTGTTGATCGTGATGCCGACGATCAGATTCTCGGAAGCCTCACTCTTGCCTGGTTCCGCATCCCGACCGGAGTGCGCGCATGGATCGAAGACGTTGTTGTTGACGAAGCCGCGCGTGGTCACGGCGTGGGCGAATTGTTGAATCGTGCAGCGCTGGATCGTGCGCGTCAGATGGGTGCGAAGACGGTTGATCTCACATCACGGCCAAGCCGAGAAGCGGCGAACCGCTTGTATCAACGCATCGGCTTCGCCGCTCGGGACACAAACATCTATAGGTTCAGCTTGGACTGATGTTCGTACTGTTGGGTTCGGCGTGAACAGCGTGGGCGCCGACCTTTACCGAGTGGGGCACGACCGATTCACGTCCGGCAAAGTACGCTTCGATCATTGGCGGATCACATGCCGGAGGGTCATGCGGTGATCGAACTCATGCGGCTCAGGTTGTTCCGAGAACGGTGGCGGTTTGCTGGGGCGATCGTGCTCGTCCTTGCGATGGGTGCGATGTCAATCGTCGGCGATCGGGTTGGGGCGGATCCGATCTCGCCCGCAGTTGGGGGTGCAGCTATCTTTGCCTCGCCCTCGACAGGGGTGATCGACGGTCAGACCATCTCGGTGACCGGCACGGGATACCCGGCCTCCGCTTACGTCGCCTTCATCCAATGTCACCATGGTTCGATCGCTTCCAGCGGTTGCGACATGAGCACGCTCGGGTACTTCACCGCCGAGACGGACGGTTCGATCTCGACGGCGACGATGGTTCGCTCGAACATCTCCACCGCGGATGGATCTTTCGACTGTTCCGCACCGGACTCGTGTCACCTCGGAGTTGGGGTCGTCCCCGATGGAAATCCGTCAGCGATCGCTCCCATCCAGGTCGCGCCGTTCTCTCTCGCTCTCCCGACCATGCCTGCCTCGAGTGACCTCAGTTGCTCAAGCCCCTATCGCGCCTACAGCCATCGCCTCACCTCCGATCCGGTCAACCAGACACCGCCGGGGATCTCGGGTGATGTGCAACCTTTCACCTCGGCTGGAGCAACGGTCGACGCCGTGCGCTCAGGTGCAGCCGTTGAGTTGACGGTGACGCTCGATGGCACCACTCGCAAGTTCACGACTGCCCCCTATGAGCTCGGCGGGAACTACGACAGGACTCCGTCCGGAGC
>JBILIB010000041.1:0-15390 GCA_044350215.1 Acidimicrobiales bacterium | reverse complement strand
CTGCGCTGAAGCATGACGAGGGAACAGTCATACCCCTGATGCGACGAAAGAACTCAGGCGTAATCGGCCCAAAATGCAGTCCAAGACGGCCATGACGCAGGCACGGTGCCCAAACCATCGTGATTCTTTGGCCACTCTGCTGGCGCCATTGAGAGCGGAGACGTCGGTGCTTTCTCCCCATACCAAAGTTCATGAATTCGCCGAACGAAGAACCACTCACCGTCGCGCCGCTCGTAGGTGTCGCGATAAAGAATGAACTGGTGAATCCAGCGATCGCCGTCCTGAATCTGCCCATGGCAATACACCTGGCCAGTTGCATGAGTGGAATCGACAATGTCGATCGCGTGCGTTCCCACATTCAGCATCGAAATTCCGATAGCACCAAGCGAGTCCTCGAACGATGCCCGCAATGCCTCGCGTCCGAAGGTGTCGCGGCCAACACGAACGTCGTCGACAAAGAGTCCAACCAGAGCGTCGAGATCGCGGGAATCGATCGCGACGGCGTAGTGCGAAGCCAACTGGCGAATTTCTTCAAATGCCAACAGTCGTTCGACGGTGGCGGAAAGTTCCTCGGATGCCATGCACAGAGCGTACGACGGCAGCAACCGCAGCATCCGCATTCGACGCGCCGTAATCTCCAACCATGGCCGATCGCACCCACGCCTCCAACGTTTTTGCTGACGGATCGATCTCGCTTCGCCTCTATCCCCATAACGAACTCGCTGCGGTCGACATCGTCGATCAGTTATGCACTCAGGCGGCCATAGCGACTGATCACGGCTTCGATGGGGTGATGACGTCAGAACACCATGGCGGATTCGCCGGCTATCTCCCTAATCCGTTGCAAACCAGCGGCTTCCAACTTTCAGCGATGTCGAAGGGATGGGCAGCTGCTTGTCCTGTTCTGCTTCCGCTTCGGCCGGTTGCAATGCTGGCCGAAGAAGTTGCATGGCTCGATGCGCGTTTCCCTGGTCGCGTCGGAATCGGTGTTGGTTCAGGGTCGTTGCCTCTTGACTTCGAAGCGATGGAAATCGACCAAAGCACGGCGGTCGATGCTTTCAAGCGTGATCTACCTCGCCTCGTCAACATGCTGGCGGGCCGACAACTTGGGGTGATTGATGGAGATCGTGCATTACGTGAACTCACTGACCGATCTATCCCCGTCATCAGTACTGCAATGAGTAGTGCTGCCGTTCGGCGCGCCGCCCAAGCAGGCGCCGGAATCATTTTTGACGGTGGAAGTAACCCTGATCGACTGCGCACACTTTCCAATGCCTATGTCGAAGCTGGTGGCAACGCGCCACGCATTCTCATTCGCCGCGTGTGGTTAGGTTCACCGCCCAAAGAGGCGTTTGAGGCGCAGTTTGAGGTGTACCGGAGCTACTCCTCAACCGAAGCACTTTCGCATTGGCGCGACAACGGATGGATCTGCGGTGACGACGCAAACTCACTCGCCATCGAACTAGCTGAAGCGGTACGCACGACCAACAGCACATGCCTCAACCTACGAATCCACGCCCCCGGAATCGCTGCCGACGCAGCCCGCGACCAAATCGCTGCACTTGGATCCGAGGTACTCCCCCGATTGCGAGAACTTCTCGCAATCAATTAGACGACTAGGCCTCAATGCCCTCGAGGTCTTGACGCACGAGCGTGCGGTAGAGGTCGGCGTACAAACCATCGGCGTTCAACAACTCTTCATGGCGACCACGCTCAACGATGCGGCCTGACTCAAGAACGAGGATCTGGTCGGCACCAGTGATGGTCGAGAGCCGATGCGCAACTACTAACGCTGTTCGGCCTGCGAGCGCAGTGGCCAGCGCTTTTTGAACAAGTGATTCGTTTTCCGAATCGAGATGACTTGTTGCTTCATCAAGAATAATAATCGCCGGCGCCTTCACCAATACGCGCGCAATCGCCAAACGCTGCTTCTCGCCGCCAGAGAGGCGATGGCCGCGCTCACCAACAACGGTGTCGTAACCGTCGGGAAGCGAAGCAATCACATCGTGAATCTGTGCAGCCTGGCAGGCAGCAACGATCTCGGCATCGGTGGCATCGTGGCGGGCGTAGCGAAGGTTCTCGGCGATGGTGTCGTGGAACAGGTGTGGGTCCTGAGATACCACGCCGACTGCACCGCGTAATGAATCGAGCGTGAGATCACGAACATCGTGACCATCGATACGCACCGAACCTTCGGTGACGTCGTACAGACGCGGCACAAGAGAACTCATCGTCGTTTTGCCCGCACCCGATGGGCCAACGAGTGCGATTAACTGCCCAGGAAGAATTGAAGCGGAGACATCGTGAAGAACTTCGGCACCGGGGCCATCGTCAACCGACCCGCTCAACCCGATTTCGAGGGAGGCAAGCGACTCTTCCGAGCCGGATGGGTAGCGGAAGGTGACGTGATCAAACTCGATCGCGCCTTTGGAAGGGGGAAGATCAATTGCATCGTCTTTGTCGTCGAGCGAATTGCGAAGATCGAGAACTTCAAAAACACGATCGAAGGAAACAAGTGCAGTCATGATGTCGACACGCGCACTCGAAAGCGCAGTGAGCGGTTCGTAGATGCGTGTCACCAGTGCCGCTAACGCAACCAAGGTTCCGAGCGTGATCGCATCGGAAATAACCAGTTGTCCGCCGATCCAGTACACAAGTGCCGTTCCGATTGCACCAACGAGAGCAAGTGCAATGAGAAAGGTGCGGCTGTACATCGCGCTCTGAATCCCAATGTCGCGAACCTCAGATGCTCGATCGGAAAATTCTTTACTTTCACGCTTTCGATTTCCAAAGAGCTTTACCAAAAGTGCGCCCGAGACATTGAAGCGTTCCGTCATCTGCGTGTTCATCACAGCGTTCAAGTCGAAACCACGACGTGTAATCGCCGACAACCGCCGCCCAACTCTCTTGGCGGGAATGATGAAGATCGGCAGAACCAACACGCCAATAATCGTCAGGCGCCATTCCAAATAAAACATTGCGATCAATGTCGTGATTAACACGATGACGTTTGAAACAACCGAACCGAGGGTGGTGGTGACTGCCCGCTGCGCACCAATGACGTCGTTATTCAGTCGACTCATCAGCGCGCCAGTTTGGGTGCGCGTAAAAAATCCAATTGGCATTGCAGATACGTGATCGAACAACTTCACTCGAAGGTCGAAGATCAGTCCTTCGCCAATGCGCGAGGAATAAAGACGCTCAAAGAACGACATCGCGGAAGAAAAAACTGCCGCGGCGATGATGACTGCCGCAAGAACGTGCAGTAGCCCGCGGTTACCTTCGGGGATTGCGTTGTCAATGATCTGACGAAACAACAGCGCCGGAGCAAGTCCGAGTAACGCTTGGATCACAATGACGATCAGAAATGCGGTGATCGCCAATCGATAGGGCCGCGCATAGGAAAAGACTCGGCGAATTGTGCGGCGGTTGAGCGACTTTCCGGCGATTGCGTCGCGATTGCCGGCCATCATTGAGTGAAGCGAACTGGGCATCATGGTGAGTTCAGGCTACGGCCCTAAACGCGCCACCGGCGCCACGAGGGCGCCGGTGCAGGTGGCGGAAAGTGAGGGATTCGAACCCTCGGTGACCCGAAGGCCACAACGGCTTTCGAGGCCGCCCCATTCGTCCGCTCTGGCAACTTTCCGTCTTCGACACTAGTGGCCTCCCTTCGAAAGGGGCCAACGCGGTTCTGGGTCGGGTTCCGGGTCAGCGAAGACCGGCGAAGTAGGAAGACAGCAATTCGCTGCACTCCTCGACCCGTACATCGGAAGTCGTCGTGAACTCGTGGTTGAGTCGAGGATCACTGCCCAAGTGATACAGCGAACCGCACGCACCGTTTTCGTAGCTGCGAGCGCCGAACACGACGCGCCCGACGCGAGCATTGACCATGAGGCCAGCACACATTGCGCAGGGTTCAAGCGTGACCACGACCGTGGCGTTCTCGAGTCGCCAGGAACCAACCGTGGCAGCCGCATCGCGAACTGCTAGTAGCTCCGCGTGCGAAGTGGGATCTTGGGACTGTTCGCGCTCGTTATGACGTCGAGCAACGACCTTGCCATCGATCACAACGACGGCACCGATCGGCACTTCACCCTGCTCGCCCGCAATTCGCGCTTGTTCGAGCGCTAGGCCCATGAGGTCATGATCGGAAAGTTCGGGGGCATCGACTGCTTCTCCCATTTCGTCTCCGATCACGATTTTCTCAAAGCATCTTTGGCGGAGGGAGTGGGATTCGAACCCACGGTGAGTTTCCCCACACACGCTTTCCAAGCGTGCCGATTCGGCCGCTCTCGCACCCCTCCCGGGGACCAACCGACAGGGCCGGATGGCATTCCAGTCCGACAGGGTATCGTTCCTCCAGACCCGTTCTCGCGTGTGGCGGTCGGGTCCTGTGCAATCGGAACCCGCGAATCGAGTCAGGGCCGGAAGGCAGCAGCTCTCAACGGGACCACCGATGTGCCGCAGGTCGCCTGACCGTCACACGGGGGATCGGGTCGTTTCGCGCCTCAGACCCGATCCAACTTCGGGCGATGGCAGTCCCAGCCGATCGGTAGGCTCGCCCTGATGTCTTATCAGTCGCTCTACCGCCGTTATCGCCCGACCCGCTTCAGCGAGGTCCGTGGTCAAGAGCACCTCGTCTCGGCACTCCGCAACGCCGTCACCGAAGACCGACTCGGTCACGCGTACCTCTTCTCTGGGCCGCGCGGCACGGGCAAGACCTCAACCGCTCGCATCTTGGCCAAGGTCCTCAACTGCGAAAACCCAGCCGGGGGCGAACCGTGCTGTGTATGCGACTCCTGCCTTTCAATCGATGCCGGCACCAGTTTCGATGTGCACGAACTCGATGCTGCTTCCAATAACGGTGTCGATGCGATTCGCGATCTTATTTCAAGTGCATCGCTCGCAACTCCCGGCCGCTACAAGGTGTACATCCTCGATGAAGTCCACATGCTCTCGACCGCGGCGTCGAATGCACTGTTGAAGACGCTCGAAGAACCGCCTTCGCATGTCATCTTCGTGTTGGCCACCACCGACCCCCAGAAGGTGCTGCCCACCATCCGCAGTCGCACGCAGCACTTCGAAGTGCATTTACTTTCGGCTGCCGATCTCGAAGGCCTTGTCGACCACGTCGTTGCCGACGCTGGTCTTGCACTTTCGCCCGAGGGCCGCGCCTATGTCTTGCGGGTTGGTGCTGGCTCCGCACGCGACACACTTTCGGCACTCGATCGCGTTGTCGCCGCTGGCGGAATCCCTGATTCTGAAGATGCAGTCGACGAACTTGTCGAAGCGTTATGCGAACGCGACACCGGTCGTGCGCTTATTGCGGTCGAAGGCGCGTTGTCTCGTGGTCGCAACCCACGTGTTCTTGGCGAAGCACTCATTGCCCGACTGCGCGACGTGTTTCTTGCATCGGTAGGAGCCGACCTTTCGCGTCTGACCGATACCGACCGCGCTCGCGCTACGGAACAGGGCCGTCGTCTCGGTGCTGCTGGCGCAACTCGCGCACTCGAATCACTCGGCGAAGCATTCGTTGGCATTCAAGATGCTCTCGATCCACGCATTCCGCTTGAAGTCGCACTCGTACGTCTCACTCGCGACGACGCCGACGTTTCACTTTCCTCATTAGCCGATCGCATCTCTCGTCTTGAACGCGATGGCGTTGTTGCAGCCGTCGATCCCGCACTTTCAAGCCCTGGCCCTGCCCGCCCCACTGCACCTCCTCCTCCGGTGGCCAACGACGACACCGACAACCAACACCCCGATGGCAGCTCAATGCCCGCAGCCGGTAGCCGTCCCGCCGATGTCGCTCGCCAAGAACTCGCCCGTCGCTCGGGTACCGACGAAGGCGGCCGCCCTGCTCGGCCAGCAACTCGTCCGGCAGCCGCTAGGCCAGCACGACCGGCCCGTCCCGGTTCTGCACCAACAGCACCGGCAACAAGTGCTCCTGCTGCGCCTGAACCAGCGCCTGAACCGGCATCTGAACCACAAGCCGAAGCACAACCTGCAGCCGAAGCAGCACCGGCTGCTGCGTCAGCACCTGCGCCCACGGGCGGGGCAATTCCCGCACTCGTCGACCTCACTCGCATCTGGAGCGACACACTTCTTCCCTCCCTCCCCCAACGATCTCGCGCCCGGTTCTCTGGTGGCCACTGGGTCGAGGTCTCCGACGGTGTCGCCGTGTTCGGGCTTCCCAACGAACCGCACGCAACACGCTGTGAAGAACTCCGCCCCGAGGTCGAGTCCATGCTGTCGGCGCATTTCGGCACAACCGTTCCCATTCGACTTGTTGTCGATGGTTCGGCTCCCGACCCTTCAGCACCCCGCCTTGTCGCCGCTTCGCGCCGTGCCGCCGCCGACGAAAACCCAGTCGACGAATCCATTGACCTCGACGACCTCACGAATGCCCGAGGAACAACGACTGCCGGTGTCGACCGCATAGCTGCTGTGTTTCCCGGCGCATCACTCATCGACGAAGAATAAACCTCCTACCCCTTCGCCCCTCCGGGAGCCCACATGTCAGATCAGTTCGATCTCGGTTCGATGTTGAACCAAGCCATGGCCATGCAGCAGCAGTTCGAAGACGCCCGAGCCGAGGCTGCGTCTCGCGAGTTCATCGGACAAGCAGGCGGCGGCGCTGTCGCTATTCGCATGACCGGCGGACTTCACGTGCTCAACGTTTCCATCTCGCCCGAAGCAGTCGACCCTGCAGACGTCCCAATGCTTGAAGACCTCGTGCTCGCAGCATTTCATGATGCGCTTGCACAGATCGATGCGATGCAACAAGAAGTGCTCGGCCCATTCCAAAACGCAGGCATGCCCGACCTTGGCGACCTCGGGGGCCTGGTCGACCTCGAAGCACTCGGACTCTTCGGCGCTCCCGACGACATCATCGAAATCGACACACCGAATCCCGGCGAACGCGCGTGAGCGTGTACGCCGGTCCGGTACAGGACCTCATCGACGAACTTGGTCGGCTTCCTGGCGTTGGCCCAAAGTCGGCGCAACGCATCGCGTTTCATCTCCTGAAACTTTCCACCGAGGACGCCCTCAGAATTGCGACCGCAATCGCAGTCGTGAAAGAGCGCGTCAGTTTCTGCACCATTTGTTTCAACATCTCCGAGGGAGACGCGTGCGGAATTTGCAGCGATACCCGTCGCGAAGCAAGTGTCGTGTGTGTTGTTGAAGAACCTCGCGACATCGTCGCCGTCGAAAAGACCGGCGAATACCGCGGCCGTTACCACGTACTGCAAGGCGCGATAAGCCCCATCGAAGGAATCGGCCCCGATCAGTTGCGCGTCAAAGAACTTCTTACTCGTATCGAACCTGAAGGCATTGAAGAAGTCATCCTTTGCACGAACCCAAACATCGAAGGCGAAGCCACAGCGATGTATTTGGGCCGATTACTGAAACCACTCGGCATTCGCGTCACACGGATTGCCAGCGGACTACCTGTCGGTGGCGACCTCGAGTACGCAGACGAGCTCACACTCGGCCGCGCCCTCGAGGGTCGCCGCGACGTCGACTAACTCAGATCGATTCAAGAAGGATGGCGTCACCCTGACCGCCACCGCCACAGAGTGCCGCGGCACCCTTGCCGCCACCGCGACGCTTGAGTTCCATAAGGATGTGTAGTGCAACGCGTGTGCCCGACATGCCGATGGGGTGACCAAGCGCGATTGCGCCACCGTTCACGTTGGTGATTTCATCGGTGATACCGAGCTTGGCCATTGATGCAACACCAACAGCAGCGAATGCTTCGTTGAGCTCGAACAGGTCAAGATCACTGACCTTCATGCCCGCACGATCGAGTGCATTGTTGATGGCATTTGCCGGCTGATCGAGAAGCGAGGCATCGGGGCCAGCAACTTGGCCGTAACCAATGATGCGACCAAGCGGCGTGATTCCAAGACGCTCAGCGGCTGCTTCCGAAGCAACGATGACAGCGGCGCCACCATCGGAAATCTGCGACGCATTGCCCGCAGTGATATTGCCGGCCTTGTCGAATGCGGGGCGGAGACCGCTCAATGAGTCATACGTCGACTCTGCGCGAACACCTTCGTCGACGGAGAACAACTTGGGGTCGCCCTTGCGCTGCGGAATCTCAACGTTGACGATTTCGTCATTGAAGAGGCCATCGGTCTGGGCCTTGACTGCACGAGCGTGCGAAAGAGCGGCAAGCGCATCCTGTGATTCACGGCTAAGGCCCGCAGTTGCGGCGTACTTCTCGGTGCCCGCGCCCATGGCCAACTGATCGATGGCGCAGAACAAACCGTCGAACATCATTGAGTCGACAACCTTGCCGTCACCCATACGCAGACCAGCACGTGCACCAGGCATGAGGTAGGGAGCGTTGGTCATGGACTCCATGCCGCCGGCGACAACAATGTCGGCTTCGCCCGACTGGATGTAGAGGTCGGCGAGATGGATCGCGTTGAGGCCCGAGAGGCACACCTTGTTGACGGTGGTTGACGGAACGGACATCGGGATGCCGGCCTTGGTCGAAGCCTGGCGAGCAGTCATCTGACCGGCTCCGCCCAAGAGCACCTGGCCCATGAAGACGTAGTCGACCTGATCGGGGGTAAGCCCGGCGCGCTGAAGCGCCGCGCGAATAGCAATTGCGCCGAGGTCGGAAGCTTCGAATCCGGCGAGTGCGCCGGAAAGCTTGCCGATAGGAGTACGGGCGCCAGCGAGAATGACCGATCCAGCCATGTCTGAACCTCCAAGAGGATGAGTACCTAGCCGCCAACTCAGACAGGTGGTCGGCTGGAGGGACGGTGATGTCCCGGAGCGAAACACTACCCGTCGGTAACTCGCGGGGCCTCATGGCCTTGGGGTCTGCGATCACATGGCCCCGCTCGTGGGAGAAACGGTAGCGTTCGGCCCCATGCAGCAGATCATCGACGCCATCATTCAGGGAGCCCCCGGCGAGGAACTCGCCGCCATCCCCCTGCCCGAGTCCTACAAGGCCACCGTCGTACTCGCCTCTGAGCAGACGATGTTCGACGGAATGGACTCAGGTGACAAGGACCCCCGTCAGGCACTTCACCTTCAAGAGATCGCCTTGCCCGAATTGGCTCCTGACGAAGCCGTCATCGCGGTCATGGCCAGTTCGATCAATTTCAACACGGTCTGGTCCTCGATCTTTGAACCGGTCTCGACCTTCGGCTTCTTGAAGCGTCTCGGCAAAGAGAGTTACTGGGGTGCACGCCACGATCAGCCGTTCCATGCGGTCGGTTCCGACGCCTCGGGCGTTGTGTTGCGCGTCGGCAGCGCGGTTCGTAAATGGAAGGTCGGCGACAAGGTCGTTGTGCACTGCAACTACCTCGACGATCAAGACGCATCGAGTCATAACGACTCGATGCTTGGCGACAACCAGCGCATCTGGGGATTCGAAACCAATTACGGCGGCCTCGCAGAACTTTCTGTCGTCAAGGCCAACCAACTTATGCCGAAGCCCGCGCATCTTTCGTGGGAAGAAGCATCGGTGAATGCTCTGTGTAACTCGACGAGTTACCGAATGCTGGTGAGCAAGAACGCTGCCCAAATGAAACAAGGCGATGCCGTGCTTGTGTGGGGTGCATCGGGCGGCCTCGGCGGTTACGCCGTGCAGTACATCCTCAACGGTGGCGGTACGCCTGTCGGTGTTGTGTCATCGCCCGAAAAGGTCGCTCTACTTAACGACCTCGGCGTCGAGCATGTCATTGATCGCCGCGAGGCCAACTACAAGTTCTGGGCCGACGAACACACTCAAGACGAAGTTGAATGGCGTCGTCTCGGCAAGGACATCCGTTCAATGATCGGTCGCGATGTCGACATCGTGTTCGAACATCCCGGTCGCCAAACATTTGGCGCATCGGTGTTCGTCGCTGCACGCGGCGGCACCATCGTCACCTGCGCTGCAACGAGCGGCTTCATGATTGAGTACGACAACCGTCATCTTTGGATGAAGTTGAAGAACATCATCAGTTCGCATTTCGCGAATTACGCAGAAGCGTGGGCCGCAAACCGACTCATCTGCGAAGGCAAAATTCAGCCGATTCTTTCTGCTGTCTATCCGCTTGATCAGACCGGTGAAGCGGCCTACCAGGTTCATAAGAACCTGCACGAGGGCAAAATCGGCGTGCTCTGTCTTGCCCCATCTGAAGGACTCGGCATCGATGACCCAGAGTTCCGCGCCAAGGTGGGCGAGGATCGCATCACTGCATTCCGTCGCCACGGCGCATAGCGCCCAAAACGAAGGACGAATCCAATGGCCATCACTGCGCGCCGACCCGGCGAAGAAGAATCAGGAGTTCACATGAGCGACGCTGCTGCAAACCAAAAGCCGCTGCTTACCGAGATCGATCACATCGCAATCGCTGTACCCGACCTCGGCGCAGCAATCGACTACTACCGCGAGACCTTCGGTGCAGTTGTCGACCATCGTGAAATTGTTGAGAGCGACGGCGTTGAAGAAGCCCTGTTGAAGGTGGCAGAAAGTTACGTGCAGTTGCTTACCCCGACTCGTGACGACTCCACCGTCGCCAAGTGGCTCAACACTCGCGGTGGTCCGGGCATTCATCACGTTGGCTACCGCGTCGCTAATTGCGCCGAAGCGCTTGATGCAGTGAAAGCTCAAGGCTTTCGCGTCCTCGACGACGCTCCTCGACCCGGATCACGCGGCACTACCGTTGCGTTTATCCACCCGAAGGATGCTCTCGGCACCCTGATCGAACTCGTTCAGGAGTAACGCTCAGCAGTTCTTGCGTTTCCGAGTGCGGAAAGTTCCCATGGCCTGACTCTTTGAGGGCATTCGCCCGCTACGGTGCCGCCTATGACCGGCGTGAACTACACGGTGACTGAACTCATGACGGCCACCGCCGATGCCATCAAAGACCGGCTTGGCGGCGCAGTGTGGGTCGACGGCGAGATCTCTGGCCCCCGAGAGTCCCGGGGGCATTTCTATTTCGACCTTGTTGATCGCGACGACAAAGGTGCAGTCACAGCCAAAGTCCCAGTTGCGCTTTGGAGTCGGACACGCACTCGGGTTGATGAAAAACTGCGTGAGGCAGGAACTGTCCGACTCGAAGAAGGAGTCAAGGTACGCATTCGCGGCCCGCTTGAGCTGTGGCTCGCTGGCGGACGCCTGCAACTTTCGATGCAGGACATCGACCCCGCATTCACCTTGGAAGCTCTCGAATCAGAGCGCGAACGTGTACTCGCGGTCCTTCGTTCCGAAAACCTCATCGATAAAAATCGAGCACTCCCGCTTTCTGCAATGCCGCTTCACATTGCATTGATCACCGCCGATGAAAGCGCTGCCCAAGCAGACTTCATGCATTCACTCGTCGAAAGCGGCCTCCCGTGGCAGGTGGCGTTCATCGATTCGAAGGTGCAAGGCGCAGGTGCCGAACGCACGATTGCCGCTGCGCTGCATACGGCGCAACGAATGAACGTTGATGTCATCGCTTTAATTCGGGGCGGCGGGTCGCGACTTGACCTTGCGATCTTTGATCACGAACTCGTTGCCCGCACAATCGCAACATCATCGTTACCGGTCTTCACCGGGATCGGCCACGAAATTGATACAAGTGTGGCCGACGTCGTGGCGCACACTGCGAACAAGACACCAACTGCTTGTGCCGAAGCGCTCATTGACATTGCGATGGACGTTGTCAACCGAAGCGAAGTTGCCTGGAGCGACATCGCGGAAATAGCGACAACGACGATCGATTCCGAGCGCCAACGTTTAGCGCGCTACGCCCGGCACGCGGCTATCGGGGCCCGGACACGCCTGACGGTCGAACGTCATCGCATGACCACCACTACCGCTCGACTTTCCCGAACGATCGATACAACGACCAAGTCCGAGAAGCAGCGTCTTGATCTTTTCGCCGCTCGACTCAGTGCCGTCGACCCGGTCCGTACTTTGGCTCGCGGCTGGTCGATTACACGCACCACGGGCGGTACCGTCGTGCGAAGAGCCGCAGATGTTTCTCGTGGCGACACACTTGTGACAACCGTGGCCGATGGCACGATCACCAGCACTGCAACCGATATCGATTGAGAGACCCCATGGCAACCAAAAAGAGCACCTCTGATTCCCTCGGATACGCAGATGCGGTCACCGAACTCGAGGAAATTCTCAGCGAACTCGAGGCCGACGACGTAGATGTTGACCGCTTGGCCGAACAAGTTCGACGCGCTGCTGACCTCATTGAACTTTGTCGCGGCCGTCTCGAAAACGCACAGGTTGAAGTCACCAGAATCGTCGCTGATCTCGATGCACTCGACAGCGACGACGAAGAGGAAGAGTGACATCCCCAATTCCTGTCGCTGTACCTGCTGCGCTCACCGCAGTTGCCGCTCCCGTCGAGGCGCGGCTTCGAACCATTCTTGAATCCGAGCGCTCTCGATGGGTTGCAGTCGATCCCGATCTCGAGGCACCGCTCAATGTCTTGACGCGATTTGTCGTCAACGGGGGGAAGCGACTGCGTCCTGCGTTCTGCCACTGGGCGTTCGTCGGCGCTGGCGGTATGGCTGATGACCCCGCAATCATCGACACCGGCGCCGCGTTCGAGTTGTTGCATGCATTCGCACTTGTCCACGACGACATCATGGACGGATCTTCAACGCGCCGTGGAGAGCCAACTGTTCACATCATGTTCGATGCAGAACACAGCTCAAACCAATGGAATGGTGAATCCAGGCGCTTTGGCGAGGGCGTTGCAATCCTGGTTGGCGATCTCGCCGAGGTCTATGCCGACCGCTTGATGTCGAATGCACCACAAGCCGCATTCGAGATTTGGAATGAACTGAAGATCGAATTGAACATCGGCCAATTTCTCGATGTGCTTGGTGCCGCACGAGGCGAAGTCAATCTGGCGACGGCGCGGCGAATCGTTCGCTACAAGTCCGGCAAGTACACCATTGAGCGTCCGTTGCACGTTGGCGCAGCTCTCGCAGGGTGCCTCAAAGAACTTCAAACACCGCTTTCTCGCTACGGCGAGCCATTGGGTGAAGCATTTCAATTGCGCGATGACATCCTCGGCACTTTCGGTGACAGCGCTCGAACCGGAAAGCCCGTCGGCGACGATCTTCGCGAAGGGAAGCCCACCCCGATCTTGGCAATCGCTCTCGACCGAGCAACGCAACCTCAGCGAGACATTCTCAGTCGAGTCGGTTCCATTGATCTCGCACCCGATGACATCCTTGCCATTCAGTCGGTCTTCACTGATACCGGGGCATTGTCTGAAGTTGAAGCAAGCATCACACAATTGACCGATCAAGCAATTTCAGCACTGGACGATGCCGCACTTACTTCAGAAGCACTGAGCGCACTCAGGGAACTTGCCGTCTACGTGGGCGCTCGCGACGTCTGATCGTTGGTTGTCAGGCGAAGGATTCGATCGCCTGTTCCAACGGAAGTTCGATCACCCCGATGTCAGCGGCAACTGCGGCTAGCCAATCAGGACGAATTCGAGCACTCACCACAATTGGATGTTCAATGTCTGAATCCTCGAGCACAAAGCGCACATAGTCGAGCGCGTAATCAGGTGGTCGAGGATCGCGGCTGAGTTCAAACAATGCATAGGGGTCGGGAGTCACTGAACCCGAGGCGGGCAAAACGTTGACGTACGGGGTTGGCGGCTGTGGCCCTCCACCGACGATGCCCGAACCATCAAACAGAACCACACCATGGACGAGGGTCGTACGAGCGCCAGCGACCAAGAGTCCGACCCATGCACCAAATCCACGGCCAACGATTGTGACCGGGCCCCGCTCCGCCAAGACGGCGTCGACATCAGACATCAAACCTTCAGGGGTGTAGCCGCCGCTCACGGGAACTTCAGATTCGCCGTGACCAGTGAAATCGAGTGCAAGCACAGGCCCGTTCCACGAGTTGGTCCACGCCGGTCGAGTTCGCGGTGACTGTTCGCCCAAGCCGTGGAGCAACAACAGAGGGCGCCCTTCGCCTTCGGCCAACGTGTGCAATGCAAGTCGTAAAGAACCGTTCAGGAGAAACTCAGTACGCCGCGTCATCGGTGTGGCTCCAAAAACTTGAGCACAAGGTCAGCAATGAACCGTGTTTGTTCAATATGCAGAAAGTGACCAATGTCGTCGTAGAACTCAAGTTGTCCACCAGGTGGGAGGAACGGTTCGATATCTCCGCGTCGGCTCTTCCACCCCATCGGATCGTCTTGAACTCCAGACAACACGCCGAGGAACGGCATTTCCAATGCTGCGAGGTGGTCGAGCGACCAGCCGGGGCGCCATGGGCCAAAACCGCCGAGATGCAACACCGGATCGATTTTCCATCGCCACCCTTCGTCGTCGTGACGGGCGCCGACAGTGACGAGGTATTCAAGCCACTCACGCGAAAGTCGCGGATTCATCGGCTGACGCCGTTCGGCCAAGCCCTCGATCGTGTCCGGACGCCGAGTGAGCTCAGCGCGCCGTCGACGGCGATCAAGTCCCGAAGCCAAATCAGCTCGTCGCATTCGACGACGCTCACGATCGTTGACATCAGGAGAGGAGAACTGGGACGGAAGGCCATCAAGATTCACGAATGCTCGGGCCAGCGACGGACGGCCGTCGAGAAGGTCAAGTAACTGGCCACCCCCCTTCGAATGGCCAAGCAAAACAATTGGGTCGCTACTTATCGATTGAATTGCGGCGAGATGATCGCGCACGTCAGCGGCCCAGCCATAGAGATGGGCGTGATCCGAATCCCCGTGTCCACGCGCATCCCAAGCGACGACTCGCCAACCAGCCTCAGCGATCATTGGTGCAAAGACATCGAATGTGCGAGAGAAATCAAAGCCACCATGCACCATGGCAATTACAGGTGCACCGGGATCGCCCCACTCATTCAACGCGAGTCGAAGACCACTGCTATCGATAGAGCCAGTGCGATCAGGCGCTTTCGCCCCCGGAAATTCACGTGTCTGATCAGTTTCGGGCACGTTTGCGAGCCTAGGTCGCCGCCACCGGCAGCCTGTATTCCCAATGGCCGTAGACTTCACGAACCATGGATCCGCAACAGATCGACGTGCACGACACCGCCGATGAGCGCCTCCGCCGCGACGGACAGCGCTACACCGCCAATCGACGCGCACTTGTCGATGCCATGGCTTCAGCCGATCGCCCAGTCACTGTTGTTGAACTCATCGATGTCGCGACAGGAATGCCGCAAAGTTCCGCTTATCGAAATCTGTCAGTACTTGAAGATGCTGGCGTTGTTCGCCGGCTTGTTACAGCCGATGACACGGCTCGATTTGAGCTGGCCGAAGATCTCACTGGTCACCACCATCACCACTTCATTTGCGAAGCCTGCGGAACGGTCGCTGACATCGACGTTCCGACAGATCTTGAAGACGGCGTAGCGTCCTTCGCCGCTTCAATTGC
>JBILIB010000152.1:0-4856 GCA_044350215.1 Acidimicrobiales bacterium | reverse complement strand
GGATGACCGTTCCGATGACCTCGAGGTTGAAACGTTGGGCGAAGTATTCGAGGGCGTCGTGATTCGTTATGAGTTTGCGCTGGTCGGCGGGCAGTCCGGCAAGGAGTGCTCGCGCTTCGGTTTCAGCGGCACGAGCGGCATCGGCGTAGGTTGCTGCTCGTTGCTGGAATGGCGCGGCATCGAGTCCGGTTGTTGCTGCGAGTTGGGTTGCGACAAGAGATGCCGCTGTGGCCATCCGTTCCGGATCCAACCAAACATGGGGATCCTCGGTGCCGTGATTATGAGCTTCTTCTTGTGCGGGAGCTTCGTCTTTGTGGCCGTGTCCGTCGTCTTTGTGGCCGTGTCCGTCGTCTTCGGCGTGTGTTTCTTCTTTGTCCGCTGTACCGATGGAGAGCGGATCAAGCTGTTCGCCGACTTCGAAAACGGGGACACCATCTTTTTGAGCCCCATCAAGCGCTGACTCGAGACGTTCCTCAAGCCCCAACCCGTTCGCCACGATCAACGAGGCATCGCGCAATTGCGCGGCCTGTGCTGCCGAAGGTTCAAAATCATGCGGGTCAGCGCCGAGTGGAATAAGGACCTCAACGTTGATCTCGTCGCCACCCACCTGTCGGACAAGGTCGCCGAGGATTGGCGTGGTCGCAATCACGAGTGGTCGATTCGAGTCGATGACTGTCGATGTTGATGACGTGGTGTCTTTCGAGTCACCGCCACATGAGGCGAGAAGTCCCAGTACGGAGAGGAGGGCCAGCAACGCAAAGGTTGCAGAGCGCTTATGAGGTGTGGGCAAGAACGGTGTGCGGGTCATGGTGACTCCATAGTGGGAATGAGAAGCATTCTCATTATGGAGGAGTTCGGCAGGTTTCGCAACCCGAGTCCGGGGGACCTCAACGATTCTTCGGGTTACTGCCCCTGAAGCTTTAGGCGCGGTGGCAGCACGCGGTCGGCGATGACGGTGTAGGGCTGGATCTCTGCCTCGATGGTGATGGCGCCGGCACGCTCGAATTGCAGAGTGATCGGAATCTTTTGGCCGACGATCAGCGGGGAAGTGAGTCCGCTCAGGAGTAGTTGGTTGCCTCCCGGGATGAACTTCATATCGGTGAATCCAGGGATATCGATGCGTTCTACCGTTATGTAGGTCCCACCTATCGAAGCGGCTTCAGGAGTGCTGGTGGTTGTGGTGGGGTCGATGATCTGCAGCACTACCGAAGCGGCCGCAGGCGAAGAAGCACCAAGCAAGGTGTCAGAACCGCCGGCGTTTTGGAGGAGGAAATAGGCCCCGGTCGGATCGTTTGCTGCTCCAACAAGTTCAGACCGAAACAACAGCGTGGGCTCCGGAGACGTAAACGGTCGAATGAACGCGACGAGAACAAGAATCCCGATGCAGAAGACGACAACGTAGAGCGGTGCAAATCGAATGATGCGCGCATAAATGTCGGGCTTTGGTTCCTCGCCTGAAGTGTCTACGGGGGGATCGGGAGTCATCAACAGTCCGTTCTCGTTGCGAGGCCTTCATCCTTACCGCCGAGATGGGTGTTGGTCAGATCGGGGGAGCGTGCGGGAGTTCACCCCGGGAAAGCGCATCAAGCCATGCTGCCAATTCAGTGGCGAGGGGCGTGTCGAAGCGGTGCCCACCGCTTACCTCGACCCAAGTGATGAATGCATCGGCACGATGGAGTGCCTTTGATGCGGAACGACCTCGGATCGGCTCGACGAGTTCGTCCTCCTCGCCATGGGCGAAGAGGACAGGCCGTTGTGACGCGCGAGAAAGATCAATCAGTTCTTGATTGCGACTCGGAAGGTAAGACGCGAGAGCGGCAACAGCGCGCGGTGCCACTGTAGAAGTGGGATCGACAAGGTGTGCGAGTGCAAGTGCGCCACCTTGAGAAAACCCAGCGATCACGAGTTCATCCTGGCTGAGTTTGGTTTCTGCGAGCAGCGCGGCACACAACGAATCGATAGCGGTAAGCGCTGATGCGAGAGCATCGGGGTCGGGACCGTTTTCGTCGACGTCGTACCAGTAGGGTCCGCGCTCACTTGGTGTTTGTGGTTCGACAACAACGACCAGCCATTGCTCGTTCGGATCGAACATCGACGCGCGATCAAGGAACGGCTCGGGCCTATCGCCATAACCAGGAATGAGTACGAGCAGGCGTTCGGGCGATGTTGGCCCTCGGCGAATGCTTCGCAATGTGTTGGTCATCGAACCCTTCCAGCTGCAGTTGTTGCGCCAGTCCACCAGTTGATGGAGTCATAGCGCACCACACCTGAGCTGTTCGGTGAGTGAATCATCATGCCGTCGCCAACGTAGATCCCAACATGGCCGGGCGGTCCGCCGCGGGAGCCCCAGTTGAAGACGAGGTCGCCGGGTTCGAGTTGATCGAGGGCAATGCGTTCGACGCCAGCCCATTGGGCGCCGGAGTTGTGCGGGAGTTCAACGCCAAGCTGCATCCAGGCCCAGCGAGTGAATCCGGAACAATCGAAGGCGTTGGGGCCGCCGGCGCCATACACATAGGGCGCGCCAAGCTTGGTTTCGCCAGCGTCGACAACTGCCTGGCCGATCGCCATGCGCCAAACGGCGGCAGTCAGCGCCGGACCGCTTTCAGGAATGGGCTTGGTGCTGGCGAGATCCTCGGTGGCCACGATCGGGAGGAAGGAGACCTCAGCGACTGATGAAGTGGCGGGCAGCGCAGAGGTCGAACTTGGGTGAACCCAGAGCCCGAAGGTGAGAAGGGCGACCACCATGACGGGGACGAGGGTCAGGGAAGAAACGAGGCGGATCCGGCCAAGGGGGTTCGTGCTCATTGTTACGAAAGTGTTGCGGTTTCATCGCAGTCTCGCAACGCATCCGCAACATTTCTGTAGCAAAACCGCTCTGAACAGGGGAAATACCCACGAGATTTTGTGTCACAGTCGGGCGGAATGAGATGTCATTTGAGATCGCTCGGTGCAGAACGGTTGCTCAGGCGATGCTGGAAGCGGCCTGACGGCCCTGGCGGATACACGCCGGGAGGCCAAGACCGTCATAGGCGGCACCTGCGAGGTGGATGCCGGGAGCTTCGTCGCTCACCCCGGCGCGCCATGCTGCGACTCGGGCCGGATGACCGGGTCGGTACTGCGGAAGCCCATCAATCCAGCGAGTCACTCGCGATTCGATTGGTGGGGCAGTGATTCCCATCGTGGTGTCGAGGTCGATACCAAGGGCTTCAACGAGCGAGGAATCGTCGAGATCAAGAGCGTGGGTATCGCCGTGTTTACCGGCAGAGATGCGCAGGATGGCCACCTCGGGATCGTCGAGGTGGGCCCACTTGGCCGATGCCCAAGAACACGCGGTGAGGGTGGGCAGCGGATCGGTCTGGGCCACCAGAAAGCCACTGGCATCGAGCGGAATACCGAGGGATTTTTTCGAAACGGCGAGACTGACCATGGCGGCAGATGCATACTCAACTGATGCGAGATCGCCAGCGGTCTCGGGGGCGATTGACTCGAGGAGGCGTGCGGTCGGGTGCGCGGGAGTCGCAAGGATGATCTCGTCGGCGGCGATTGCGCCGAGCGGCGTTGTCACTGTCCAACCGCCGCTAGTGGGTGCAATGGAGGAAACAGGGCACGAAAGATGAACGGGTACGTCGGCTTGTGTGAGTCGGGCGAGGATCAGATCGGTGAGTGTCTGAGTGCCCACCGGGATGCCGTGGAAGACCGGCGCGTCGGGGTGGTGTTGTGCAACGGTCGTTTGCTCACGCAGCGCAGTGATGAGGCTGGGTGACTTGCGAGCAGCCACGGCAATCTGCGCAGCACCCGCCGCAAGACTGAGATGATCGGCATCGCCTGCGTTCACGCCAGAGAGAAGCGGTGACACCAACTTCTCGTGAACTTCATCGCCAAGACGAGCGCGGATAAGTTCGCCAACTGATTGGTCATCGGCGCCACTGGGGTCAGAACCATTGGCTCTATCAATCCATTCAGTACGAGTGAGGTCCTCGGCCGCGCGCGCAATCCCTTCTGAACTGACGATTCCAGAAGTAGCGAGTGCATCAAGGTCGGTGGGAACGCCAAGAACAAGACCGGCGGGCAATCGGTTGAGGCCGCCGTTGACCCATACGTAGGCCGACTTCTGGGAAGGTGAGGTGAGGATCGTGTCGAGACCAAGTTCGCGACACAAATCAAGGGCTTCAGGAACTCGCGCGAGAAACGCGTCGGCTCCGCAATCGACCGGCCGGCCCGCGAATGGTGTGGTGAGAATCTTGCCGCCGACGCGCTCGCTGGCTTCAAGAACAACGACGTCGATGTCGGGCCGTTGCGTTGCCAACGTGAACGCCGCAGTCAGACCGGTGATGCCGGCTCCGACAACAACGACACGTCGACGGTTTGTCATTGAATCTGAGCGACGACGAGATCAGCGAGGGCGTTCATAACGCCCTCGTCAGCATTCAACGAACGGGTGCGTCCAAATGCAAGACCGAGATCACTTGCGACCTTCGCGGCTTCGATATCGAGGTCGTAGAGAACTTCGAGGTGGTCAGCGGTGAAACCTTGTGCGCAAACAAGCACGCCATCGGCTGAACCCTCGGCAGCGATGCGTTGAAGTTCTTCGAGAATGTCGGGACCGCGCCATGGTTCGGGCGTGCGACCCGCGCTTTGCCAACCGAGCGACCAACTCTTGAGTCCGAGTTGTTCGGCGACATATGTGGCGCTTGCTGCGAGTTCGTCGGGGTATGGATCATTTTCCAACACTCGCTCCGGAAGCGAATGGGCAGTGAACAGCACTGTCGTGCGCTCAGGAAGTTCAGTGAGCGCATCGCGAACGGCGGCAGTGAGGAAATCGAGATAGGCCTGTTCGAGGTGCCAGTTGTTGATGC